>DASROF010000043.1:0-13168 GCA_035647075.1 Vicinamibacterales bacterium
GGCCATGGCGCGGCACGTGCCGCTGGTGCTGTTCGTGGCGGGCTTGCCGTTCTTCGGGATTGCTCTCGCCGATCCCCACACGGGCTTTGCGCGGGAAGAAGTGTCCCATCCTGGCCGGCGCATCGCGCTGCTCGTCGACGCCTCGACGAGCATGGTCATGCAGTTCAAGACGCAGACGATGAAGACGCAGGGCGAGGCGACGTTTTTCACGGCCGTCGCCGGGGCGGAGCAATTCATCAGGCGGCGCATGAAGGGGCCGTACCGTGATCTGGTCGCGCTCATTCAGTTCGGCAACCAGGCCTACGTCGTCACGCCGTTCACGACCGACTACGAGAACATCCTGCTCAGCATTCGCCTGATCAGCGACCCGCGCGAATGGGGACGGTTCAGCGACTGGGGCACCACGATCATCGAAGGGATCGATCAGGGAACGCAGCTGTTCAAGACCTTCTCGTTCGTCAACGCGTCCGGCAACCTGATGGTGGTCTTCACGGACGGGCGCGATTCCGATCTGCAGCCCAAGGGCCGGCCGGTGGAAAACCTGATCGCTGAGGCGCGCACCTGGAAGATACCGGTGCACATGATCCGCACGGCGTATAACCGCCGCGAGGGCGAAGTCGTGCAGGACAAGATCTGGCGGCCAACCGTCGAACGGACGGGCGGACGTTTTTACGCCGTCTACGACGAGGAGTCGATGATGCGCGCGCTGGTCGAGATCGATCGCCTGTCGCCGGGCCGGATCGATGTCAAGGAGTACAGCGTTCAGCGGCCGCGTTACGCCGGCTACGCGCTCCTGGCGACGGCGCTGTGGCTCACCGCTGCGTTGTTGAAGTTGGGGTTTGGAGTGTTTCGAACGTTTCCATAGTTGGTAGAGGCCGACCTGCAGGTCGGCCTTGGAGGCATTGTGAAGAGCGTCACCGCCTATCTCATCGCCGCCGCGATCTTTGTCGTCGTCGGCCTCGTCGTCCTGACCGCTTCGCGTCTCGAGCGGGAGCTCGCAGACGCCCAGGAGCAGACGTCCACGCAGCAGTTCGGCCTGGCGCAGAAGAGCCTTGCTGCGGCCGAGGGCCGCCTCCGCTATGCGCGATGGGTGCCGAGGGTCGGCGACGATACAGTCAGGGAAGTCCGGGCGCGGCAGGCCGCCCTGCAGTACTGGCAGGGTGACTACGCCAAGGTCCTGCCGGCACAAGCCGAACCGGTCGCGGCCGTCGACGAATCGAACGCTGCGTTGCAGCTCGTGGTTGCCAATGCCGCCTTCCGCACGGGACTGAAGGGCGTGACGGATCGGACCGCTGCGATCCAGGTGCTGAATGAAACGGCGAACGGATACCTGACCGTACTCAAGAACAACACCTGGCAGGAGGAGGCGGCGTACAACTATGAGTACGTGATCCGGCTCCGCGACGAAGTTGCGAAAGGCCGCAAGCCACCGTCAGACCAGCCGCAAAAGGGAATGGAGCTGGGAGAGAGCGGTGCGCCGTCCGATGCGACGAGTACCAAGGGCTTCCAGATCTACGTGCCGCTGCAGGGCGATGAGAAATCGCCGGAAGGCGGCGACGCCGGGAAGGCAACAGAAAAGGTCCGCAAGGGGTGATACCGAAGGTCACGCTCGAGACGTTCCGGTTCGAAGAGCCGGCGCTCCTGTGGCTGCTGGCGATCCCGGCCGCGCTGGTCGCGCTCTGGTGCTGGCGGGTCGTGCGGCGTCGCGCCGATGCGAGGCGGATGGCGGCCGCGCGTGTGCTGCCTGTGCGCGAGCGTTTCAACTTCGCGGGAGATCTCACGTTCTGGCTCGCCGCCCTGATCGCGTCTGCGCTCTGCATCGTCGCGATCGCCAAGCCGCAGGCGCGCATCGCGCTGTCCCGCCGCGCAAGCGCGGACATCGTGATCCTGCAGGATGCGTCAGCGTCCATGTATGTCAACGACGTCAGGCCGGATCGCTGGCGCCGATCGGTCACGTTCCTGCGGACGTTCGCCGAGGCGTTGAGCTGGAAGGGCGATCGCGTGGCGCTGGCGCTCTTCGCGCAGCTGTCGGCCCCGCAGGTCCGCCTGACCAAGGATCCGAACTCGCTGTTCTTCTTTCTCGACAATCTCGGCGACCATTCGCCGTTCCGGCTCGAAAACCTCACCACGTGGGATACGAATATCGAAGAGGGCATTCGCTGGGGGCTGAACCTCATCGAGAAGGATCAGCAGCTGTTCGGGAAGAGCGGTAATCCCAAGGCGTTTCTCGTCGTGTCGGACGGACAGGCGTGGACCGGTGACGTCGCGCGCGCGCTGCAGACCGCCAAAGATCGCAAAGTCCCTGTCTTTGTCGTCGGCGTCGGGACGACCGTTGGCGGCATGATTCCCGAGCCCGCCGGGCCGGACGGTACGCGGCCGCCGTCGAAGATCCATTCCACCCTCGATCGCCGATCGCTGCTGCAGATTGCTGTGGCTGGTGGCGGCGAGTACTTCGAGATCGGCGAAGAATCCGACCGGACGATCGCCTTCCGGATCGTCGATCGGCTGCGACGGCGTGCGGCGAACGCTGAACCGGTGGAGACGTTCGAGGATCTCTACACGCAGGTGCTGATGGCGGCGGCCATCGTGTTGTGCATTGGCGCGTTGGTCATTCGCAAACGAACAGAACTCGCCTGGCAGGCCGCAGCGGCGGTTGGCGTGGTTCTGCTGCTCGCCAGCGTGATGTAAGTCCTCTCGGGCCGACCTGCAGGTCGGCCGCTACTGCGGTTCGATCCGCAGTAGCGCTGCCTGATCTTCATCGGTCACGACATACAACAAACCGTCCGCACCTTGTCGGACGTCGCGAATCCGCTGATGCAGGTCGCGGAGCAGCGCCTCGCGCCGGAGCTCCTCCCAGTTGTCGTTGAACACGACACGCTGCAGCTGACCCGTGGGCGACATCTCGCCTTCGCGCATGCCGCCGACAAACAGGTTGCGGCGCCAGTTCGGGAAACGGTCGCCGTTATAGAACGTCATGCCGGAGACGGCGATGGCGGGCACCCAGTACAGGGTCGGCTCCTCGAATCCTCGTGCGGCATGGGCGGCGCTGAATCGCGGGCCGCGATAATCGCGGCCATAGCTGACGACGGGCCAACCGTAGTTCTTGCCCGCCTGAATGACGTTCACTTCGTCACCGCCGTTCGGCCCCTGTTCGGCCGCCCAGATCTGCCCGTTGTACGGATTCATGGTCAGACCGAGCTGATTGCGGAAGCCCATGGCGTAGACATACGGCTTGTAGTCGTTCCTGCCCACGAACGGATTGTCCGGTGGCAGCGAACCATCGTCGCGCATGCGAATCAGTTTGCCGGCGTAATCGTTGCCATGCTGCGGCCGATCGAGACTTGGCGGCGGACCGGTGCCGGGGCCACCGATGGACATGTAGAGCATGCCATCGCGCCCGAACGTCAACCGGCTGACCTCAGTGTCCACGTCGTCCGAAAGAAAAATCTCCTTCACGTCCGTCAGCGACTTGCCGTTCCAGACTGCGCGGCCAACCGCATTGCTCGCCAGGTTGTTGCCGATCGGCTTGTGGTAGCTGAAATAGACCCACCGGTTCTGTGCGAAATTCGGGTGGAGGACGATGTCCATCAGGCCGGCTTCAGTGCCGCGATAGATCACCTGCGGAACGCCGGACACCGGGGTCGGATCAATCACGCCGTTGCGGACAACGCGGAGCGCGCCGGCGCGTTCGGTGATCAGGAATGTGCCGTCCGGCAGAACGGCGAGCCCGTACGGATGCGAGAAGCCTTTCGTGACGACCGAGACGCGGATGTTGGCTTCGGTTGTCTGGAACGTCCACGGCCCGTCACCGAGCGGCGGCGAGGGCAGCAGCTTCGGTCCCGGTGGAACGACACCACGCTGGTCGCGCACGACCGGGTATGGATACTTTGCCTGAGCTGGGTTAGGTGCCGGCGCCTGCGGCGGTTGCGCCGTGAGCGCAACTACCGCAATCAAGCTGCCGCCGAGCGACACCGCGAGACGCGTCGGAACCCTCATCCGTGATCTCCTCGTCGGATGTCATTCTGCGGCTACCGGACGTCGAGCAGCTCCACATCGAAGACGAGCGTGGCGTTCGGCGGGATGACGCCACCGGCGCCCTGCGCCCCGTAACCGTAGTCCGGTGGGATCGTCAGCGTCCGTTGTCCGCCCACTTTCATGCCCGCGAACCCTTCGTCCCAGCCGCGGATCACTTCGCCGGCGCCGAGCCTGAAGGTAAACGGCTCGCCGCGATCCCGCGAGCTGTCGAACTTCCGCCCCTTGTGGTCGGCCTTTTCCTGGTCGTAGAGCCAGCCGGTGTAATGCACGGTGACGCGACGACCAGCGACCGCTTCGTTGCCGCTGCCCGTGACCCCGTCGGTCTTCATCAGTTGGGTGATGTTCGACTGTCCCATGTGCTCCTCGGATGCGCAGCCAGATAGAGCTGCGGCGATGGCAAGGATTATTGCCCCAGTACGTAGCTGATTCGCCACAGGCGTCCCTTTGAATCATCCGTCACGATCAACGATCCGTCCGGTGCCTGCGCGATGCCCACGGGACGGTACACCGCGTCATTCGGTCCCTTCACGACATCCTTGCCCGCAAAGCCGCTCGCGAAAACCTGGCTCTCGCCAGACGGCCGCTCACCCTTGAAGGGGACAAATCGAACGTTGAAGCCGTCCATCGGGAACGGGCTTCGGTTCCATGACCCGTGGAAGACGACGAACGCACCATTGCGGTACGACGCCGGGAAGCGCGTCCCGGTGTAGAACACCATTCCGACGGGCGCGTTGTGAGCCGGGAACGTGGCGATCGGTTTGTCGTACTTCGCGCAGTCGCCCTCGGATTTGCCGTCACCGCCGTATTCGGGGTTCTGCAGGCGCTTCTTCGTCTGCAAATCGAAAAAGCAGTACGGCCATCCGAAGTTCGCTCCCTGTTTCAGCAGTTGCATCTCTTCGGCCGGTCGATTGGCGTTGTCCTCCGCGGTGAAGGATTTCGGCCACAGCGTATCGAGCTGGTCCCGGCCATTCTGGGTTGTATAGAGCTGCCGCGCCGTCGGGTTCCAGGTCATGGCGACGGTGTGACGGATGCCCGTTGCGAACCGGTGCGCGGCATCGTGCTTCTGGCCTGCTTTGGCCGCGTCGTACTTCCAGACTCCGCCATGGAGCTCGAGCTGGCTGCACGGGTTCTGCCCGGCAAGACCGGGCGTGCGATCCTTCGGCACCTGGCACGCGTTGGTCGGGGCGCCGACGTGGACATACAACGCGCCGTTGTCGCCAATGGCGATCGACTTTGCGGAGTGCGGATTCGCCGGCGGCAGCGCGTCGACGATCACCTCCTGCGGGCCACTGGGCAGCAGTGACTTCCCGTCCATCTTGAAGCGGACGACCTGCGTGTTCGACCCGACATAGAGATACCCGTCGTGCCAGAGGATCCCTGTTCCCTGGAGGCCCGGTCCGAACTTCTGCTGCATTTCGTACTTGCCGTCTTTGTCGGCGTCACGCAGCGCGACGACGCCTGGTGTGGGAGGACCTGACGGCGGCGGCGCAAGCGGCCCGCCGGCGACCGCGAGGACGGTGTAGATGTCGCCATTCGGTGCCACCGCGACGTGCCGCGCCGGACCGCCAACGTCGGCGATCACCTTCGCGCAGAATCCTTGCGGCAGCGTCAGTCCACCGTTATCCGGATCACACTGATTGGTGTTTCGATTCGACTGCGCCATCAGCGTGGCTGCAGCACACGAGCACAGCAGCGCAATAAGTACTCTTCGCATAGAGCGATCATAGGCCACTTATTCCTGGCGATCCCGTTGGCCTTTGCCTTTGGCCTTGCCCTTTGGCGTTGCCCTTTGCCCTTTGGCCTTTGGCCTTTGGCCTTCGCCCTTAGCCCTCATAATGACCTCTGGTGTTAGAGGAGGCTCAACGTGAAGCGTGGAATCCGGTTCGTCCTTATCTTCATTGGCCTGGCCGTCATGGCATCGATGGCCGGCGTGGTCCTGATGTACCTGGCGGTCTCGCGCGGGCCGACGGTTCCGTCCACTGCCATGCTCGTGCTTCGGCCCGGCGGCGAGATTCAGGAGGTGGTCCCGGACGATGTGTTCGGACTGCTTGCGGGGAACACGCAGACGGTTCGCGGGTTCATTGACGGGCTCGAAAAGGCGAAGCGCGACCCACGCATACGCGCGGTCCTGTTGATGCCCTCCGCGTTGTCGTCGCCGTATTGGGGCAAGCTGCAGGAACTGCGCGACGCGATCGTGGATTTCCGGAAGTCGGGGAAGAAAGTCGTGGCGTTTCTCGAGTACGGCGGCGATCGCGAGTACTACCTGGCGAGCGCGGCCGACAAGGTGTACCTGCTGCCGACGAGCTCGCTCGATCTCGTCGGAGTCGCCACCTACGAGATGTTCCTTCGCGGCACGCTCGACAAGATCGACGCGTATCCGGATTTCCTGCATGTCGGCCAGTACAAAACGGCTGTGAACCAGATGACCGAAAAAGGGTTCACGCCGGCGCACAAGGAGATGTCGCAGTCGCTCAATCGCGACATGTACGACCAGCTGGTGCGCACGATAGCCGCTGCGCGAGGAAAGAGCGAGCAGGAGATGCGCGCGCTGATCGACCAGGGGCCATTCGTGCCCGAGGAGGCCCTCCGCCGCGGTCTCGTGGACGGCCTGGCCTACGAGGATCAGCTCGACGATCGCGTGGCCGAACTGCGTAACGGGTCGCGGGAGCTGCGCCGCGTCGAGGGCCGCGACTACCAGCGCGCTGCGTCCGGGTCCGGACGTGGACCGCGCATCGCCGTCATCTACGCAGTTGGCGCCATCGTTTCCGGGCGAAGTACGTTCGACCCGCTGAACGGAGCGGTTGTCGGCTCCGAGAACCTCGTCGAGCAGATTCGCGACGTGCGGGACGACAACTCGGTGAAGGCGATCATCCTTCGCATCGACAGTCCCGGCGGCTCGTCGGTGGCATCGGACGTGATCTGGCGCGAGCTGATGATCACGCGTGACAAGAAACCCGAGCGGCCGCTGATTGCCTCGATGTCCGATCTGGCCGCGTCCGGTGGCTATTACATCGCGATGCCGGCCCAGGTGATCGTCGCGCAACCGGGAACGCTGACAGGTTCGATCGGCGTGTATACCGGCAAGATCGCGCTTGCCGGCACGCTCAACAAGGTGGGCGTCACGACGGAAACGGTCAAGGATGGCGCGAACGCCGATCTCAATTCGCCGTTTGCGCGATTCTCACCGTCCCAGCGCGAGCGGCTGCAGGATCAGATGCAAGGCTTCTACGCAAACTTCGTCGGGAAGGTGGCGGAGTCGCGCAAGACAACGCCGGAGAAGATCGACGCCGTGGCTCAGGGCCGTGTGTGGACCGGACGCCAGGCGCGCGAGCACGGCCTGGTGGACGAACTCGGTGGTCTCGACGTCGCCGTGCGCATCGCGAAACAGCGTGCCAGAATCCCGGCCGACGAGGATGTCGAACTTGTCACGTATCCGCGGCGACGCAGCCTGTTCGAGGCGCTCAGCGCGCAGTTTGGTGGCGGCGTGAACGTGTGGGCGGCCGTGACGAACGGTGCCGAGCAGCGTGCCATCGCGGCGCTGACCGCTCCCGCGCGATTGTTCCGCCGCGGCGAGCCGCTCGCTCTGATGCCTTACGCGTTCGTTCGGTGAAACCGCTGCTCCTGTTTTTCAGCCTGGCGTACATAGGAGCATGGCTGGTTTTTGTTCCGCTCGTCGTGCTGCACGGTCCGCTGGTATGGACGGCGCTCGCAACAGCGACGCCGACGCTGGCAGCCGTTGTCACGCAACGCATCACGAGCGGAAACTATCGGGCAGTGCGACTGATCGGGCCCTGGCCACGCACCGCCGCGGCGGCGTTGGTCGGCGTGCTGCTGATGATGCTGGCATACGTCGCACTGCCGGGGATGACCGCTGCGGAGCCGGACCGGCTGCACTGGTCGGCTCTTGCCTCTGTCAGCGTCTACAACTATTCAACGCTTCTGGGCGGCCCGTTGGGGGAAGAGCCTGGCTGGCGAGGTTACGCGCTGCCACGACTGGAAGCGGCGCTCGGCCCGGTGCGCGCCTCGATCGTTCTTGGCGTGTTGTGGGTCGGCTGGCATCTGCCACTGTTCTTCTATCCCGGTTGGAGCACCGCGCCATTCGCGACCTACCTCGGCATCCTTCTCGGCGCATCGCTGATCCTGACATCCGTGACGAACCTTGCTCGTTTCAATGTGCTGGCACCAATTGCCGCGCACGCGAGCTTCAACACGATCTCGGGATGGCTGGCCGGATTGTTCGCGGAAACGCGACCCGCGGTCGGAATCCGCTTCGAGGCGGTACTTGCGGCATGCGGTCTGGTTGTTGGTGCGGTCTTGATCGGGATGACGCGGGGAAGGCTGTTTTACGAAGGCCGACGAGACGGTCGGCCTCTACTGATTCCTGATCCCTAGACCAGCCCTTAGACCTTACCCCTTAGCCCTTAGGCCTTACCCCTTAGCCCTTAGGCCTTAGCCCTTATACCTGCTGGGCGTCCATCAGCCGGCGCATGACGTCGGCCTTCACGTCGATCTTCAGCTTCTCCTTCGCCTTCGTCATGAACGAGGCAAAGAAGCGACCGCGGCGCTCGTTGAGCAACTCGGCGCGGAAACGCTCGCGACCAAGCTTCATCTCGTCGGGCGTGACGTCGTCTCGCTCCGCGACGCGCACGATCACGGTTGCGTCGTTTGTCTGAATCGGATCGCTGACGCCGCCTGTCGGAAGCGTAAACGCCACCTTGTCGACTTCGGGATTGACGCCGACATCCGGCAGCGCGCTGTCCCGCGCCACCAGCTGGCTGTCCTTCGCTTCGAACCCCTGCGCCTTCGCCGCGGCGGCGAAATCCTTCGCGCCCTTCAGCTGCGCGGCGATGGCCGATGCGCGCTGGCGGCTCAATTCCGTCGCCTTCGAGCGAATCAGGTCCTCGCGTACACGATCCTTCACTTCATCGAGCGTCGGCGTGTAGGCGTCCTTCTTGCCACTCACGGTGATGAATACGGGGCCGCGCGTCGAGGCGAGCGGCTCGCTGGCGGCACCGTCTTTAAGCTGGAACGCCGCATCGGCGACCTGTGGCGCGGATCCCAGGCCGGGCACCGGCTCGGTGCGCTGGAAGAAACCGGATTCCTCCACTTTCAGGCCGTTCTCCGCGGCTGCCTTGTTCAGGTCGTCCGCAGTCTTGATCTTCTCGGCCAACTGACGGGCGCGATCGGTAATCTGGCGATCCGCAATCTGCGCGGCGAGCGTCTGCTGGATCTGCGCGCGAACCTGATCCAGCGTCTGCGTCGAGCCGGCCTGCTTCTCCACCACCTTGATGATGTGGAAACCGTACTGGGTCTTCACCAGCTCACTGACCTGGCCCGGCTGCAGCGAGAACGCGGCCTGCTCGAACTCCGGCACCATCTGACCGCGCGGGAAGAAATCGAGATCGCCGCCCTTCTCTTTCGAGCCCGGATCCTCTGAGTACTTTTTCGCGAGCTCGGCGAAGTTTGCGCCCGCCTTGATCTTGGCCAGCAGCTCCTCAGCCTGCTTGCGAACCGCGGCTTCATCCTTGCCGCCGGTATTGAGGAGGATATGGCTCGCGCGCACGCGCTCGGGTGTCGTGTACTGCTGACTGTTGTCGTTGTAGTACCGCTGAATGTCGGCCTGGGGCACCGCGACGGTCTGACGCGCCTGTTCGCGATCGAGCAGGAGGTACTTCACCTTTCGCTGTTCGCCGACACGGTAATCGGCTTTGTGCGATTCGAAGTACGGCGCAATCTCCGCGTCGGTCACGGTCACCTGCGACCGGAACTTGTCGGCGGTGAGCGCAACGACCTGCACCTTGACCTTCTCGTTTCGGCGGCGGAATTCGTTCTCGACCTCCGAATCCGACACGGCGATCCAGCTCGTGATTGCGGAGCGCAGCTTGTCGAGGACGAGGCTGCGGCGCAGCGACTCCTCGAACTGCGACTTCGTCAGTGGCGGATTCTGCGACTGCAGCAGCTGCTCGTAGCGTTGCTCGCCGATGAAACGCCCGTTTTCCTGAAACGCCGGGATCGCGAAGATCTGCTGGGCGAGTTCCTCGTCGCTGACGCGAATGCCGTGGCGGTCTGCTTCGATCAGCGCCACCTGCTCGTCGATCATCTGGGTCAGCACCTGCTGATCGACGCCGAGCTGGCGCAGCAGCTGCGCGTTGATGCTCCCGCCGAATTGGTTGCGGTACTGCTGTATCTGCTGCAGATACCGCTGCTGGAAGTCGCCGGCGGTCAGCGAACGTCCCTCAACCTCGGCGATGGTCTCGCTCGGCGCGGCTCCGACCGTCGTAGTTGGCCGCAGGTAGTCCTGCGGAATAAAAAAGATCACCATCGTCACCGCCACCAGCCCAAGGCTCCACTTGAGCCAGCCGCGGTGCCGGCGCATCCGGTCCAGCATGGTCATGGACGAAACACCTCGAAGAAAAAAATGATCGTACCATGAACGATGGTATATTTGTTACATCTATAAGGACTTAGCGGTTCGTATCGCCTCCCCCTACCGTTGCCATCGGTGAAACCGATTTCCTCGAAGCTTCGCGTCGCATCTCGTGGTGGCCGCACAGGCAGGCGCGCCGATTTTGCGGCGCGGTTGAAGGGGCGGATCCGCGCCCTTCGCGGGCGTCTGGAGCATCGCGACGCCATCATCGAGTCGGTCCGCGAATCAAACGAAACGCTCGATCCGAAGGCGGTCGCCGAGTGGCTCGTCCGGCAGGCAAACGACTGGATTCCGGCGCCATGCTGGGCGGTCATTGCACACGATATGAACGGCCAACTGAACGTCATCGCCGACGTCGGTCTGTCCCCGAACCTCGGTCCGGCGCTGTGGTCGTCGGCGAACTGGGTGTTCCGGCACGGTGTCGAGTTCACCTCCCGCGATCTGGCGCAGGACTCCCGCGCAACGGCAGGCGCCGTCGGCACAGCCGTCGCGTTTCCACTGATCTGCCGGCATCGAACGGTCGGTGCCCTCGTTGGCCTCGACTCGACGCCGTCGACAGCATCACCCTCGCTCGGGCCGTCACTGGTGCTTGCGGTGCGTACCGTGCTGGAACCGGCGGCCATCGCGCTCGACAACGCAACCGCGCTGCAGAAAGCGGAGGCCCTGTCGGTGACCGACGACCTGACGCGCCTATACAACAGCCGCTACCTCAACCAGGCGCTGCGCCGCGAGACAAAGCGCGCAACACGCACCAGACGCGCGCTGTCGCTGCTCTTTCTGGACCTCGACGGCTTCAAGACCGTCAACGACAACCATGGACACCTCGCCGGCAGCAAAGCGCTGGCGGAAACCGCGATCATCGTCCGCGGGTGCGCACGGGAGACGGACGTCGTGGCCCGGTTTGGCGGCGACGAATTCGCCCTGATTCTCCCGGAAACGGCCCAGGACGGCGCCCTGGCCGTGGCCGCCCGTATCCGTGACCGGGTGGGATCTGCCCAGTTTCTGGCCTCAGACGGTCTTTCCGTTCACTTAACCGTGTCGATCGGGGTTGCAACACTGCCGGACTCGGCCGGATCGGCCGAAGAATTACTACGAGCAGCGGATGCGGCGATGTATCAGGTGAAAGCCTCCGGAAAGAACGGTATTCAGCTTTTTTCCGGCACGCTGCCGGCAACTCTGACATCAACGATCGGACTCCCTTAGATGCCTCTCGGCTCGTTCTTGTCGCTGTTCTCCAGCGATCTCGCGATCGACCTCGGCACGGCCAACACGTGCGTCTACGCGCGCGGCAAAGGCATCGTCGTCAACGAGCCGTCGATCGTCGCTATCAACAAGGTCAACGGACGCGTCGAAGCCGTGGGCAAGGACGCCAAGGAGATGCTCGGCCGGACGCCGGGCAACATCGTGGCGATCAAGCCGATGAAGGACGGGGTCATCGCAGACTTCGAGGTCACCGAGAAGATGCTGACCTACTTCATCAAGAAGGCGCACAACCGCAACGTCTGGGTGCGTCCGCGCATCGTGATCGGCGTACCGTCAGAGATCACGCAGGTCGAGAAGCGCGCCGTCAAAGACAGCGCGTACCGCGCGAAAGCCAGCGAAGTGCATCTCGTGGAAGAGGCCATGGCGGCCGCGATTGGCGCCGGCATGCCGATCACCGAGCCGTCGGGCAACATGATCGTGGACATCGGCGGCGGTACCACCGACATCGCGGTCATCTCGCTGGCCGGCATCGTCTACAGCAAGGCGGTGCGCGTGGCTGGCAACGAGATGGACGAGGCGATCATCCAGTACATCAAGAAGACCTACAACCTGCTCATCGGCGAACGCACCGCCGAGCAGATCAAGATGGAAATCGGCTCCGCCTTCAAGCTCGAAGAGCGGATGACGATGGAGATCAAGGGCCGCCATCTGATCGAGGGCGTGCCGAAGACGATCACGATCAGTGACGAGGAAATCCGCGAGGCACTGGCGGAAACGGTGAACGTCATCGTCGACGCCGTGCGCGTGGCGCTGGAGCGCACGCCGCCGGAGTTGTCCGCGGATATCGTCGATCGGGGGATCGTGCTGACCGGTGGCGGGTCACTGTTGAAGAATCTGGACAAGCGTCTCCGCGAGGAGACCGGGCTGCCGCTGGCCATGGCGGAGGATCCGCTGTCGTCGGTTGTGCTCGGTGCCGGAAAGATGCTGTCGGATTTCAACCTTCTGCGAAAAATCTCGATCGATTAGCCGCGCAGTCGCAGTTCCGCGATGGCTCTTCTGGATATTCGGCAGCGCACCGGGTGGTTGTTCGGAGCGCTGGTCGTTTCCCACATCATCCTCATCTCCGCGCAGGTCACCACCAAACGAGGTGTCCCTGTGCTGCAGGAAGTCACCTTCGGTGTGTTTGCCGAGCTGCAGCGCGCCTCGACGTCTGCATTGAGCAGCGCACAGGAGGGGTGGCAGAACTACTTCGCGCTGCAGCAGATCCGCAGGGAGAACGAGGATCTGAAGCAGCGGGTCGCCCAGCTCGAGATTCGCAACCAACTGGAGCGGGCTGAAGCACAGCAGACCAGGATGTTGCAGCAACTGCTGAGCCTGCGCGAAGCCACGGCGCCCCCCACGACTGCGGCGAACGTCATCGGGGCCAGCGCGGACGCGTATTTCCGCACGATTTCCATCGACAAGGGGACGCGGGAGGGGTTGCGGCAGGACATGGCCGTCATC
>DASROF010000044.1:0-8757 GCA_035647075.1 Vicinamibacterales bacterium
GATCACTCGGATTTCGTCGCCTGCCAGTGTGACGAAGAGAGTCACTTGTGAATCAAGCTCCAGCGGGTGACTTGTCGCGATGAAGCATCCGCTCTCGCTCAAGTCGGTGAGTTGCAACGGGCCAGTGATCGTCGTGCCCTCAATGCGGCAATTGAGGACTACAGGGCGACGGAGGTGTTTGCGTCGTTCTCTGTACGGTGGTGCCATGCCGGGCTTGTCGGCTGCAGTGTGAAATGACGACATATTGGAAAGACCCGTAGTGTGAAGGTGCATACGGTCCTTCTGTCACGTCCTGTCATCTCGTGGCAGGCTGTGGCGCGGAACCGATCATAGAAATCGTCCCGGTGTCGAGGAGCGTCACCCCATTGGTGCTCCCTCGTGGCAGATCGCCTTCAGTTGCGGGTCCATTTCGACAATCGGGAGCCCGGGTTCGAGTTCATACTCACTCTTTGACACCTAAGTGCTTTATTTGTAGAGCTTTACTTAATTTGAGAAGTCCGTATCATCGTCGGAACCGTGCCCACGGACGACGACAACTCCCGAAAACTCCAGGAACAAGCCGCCGCGCTCGACCGCATCATCACAGAGGCTCAACGTGTGAAGGCGGAGGTCGAAGCGCGTCTCCGCGAGATCCGACTCGCGGGACGTCCATCCACGCCCCCAATCGAACGACGTAAAAACACGCGCAAATCGCGTTGAGCGGCACTTTTTGCCATTGCTGCTGAGGCGGACCTCTGGTACAAGTACCAGTCGGAACCTGTCCTAAATGCCAGCGAAACCAACACGAACCGGAGTCGTCTGTCCCTCATGCGCCCAGCCGGTCGGCGTTCGCGAGAACAAGGCACTGAGCCACACCATGTTCTGGTGCCCCGCCTGTAATCACCGCTGGATCGTCAAAGAACCGGGAACCAAGACGCAATGAGATAGGGGGACCCGCAGACAGCCTGGCGATCGAACGCTCGAAGGAGCGGCGCCAGCTGGAGTTGTTAGGCGAGCCGCACGAGCCCGCGCCGTGTGGCCACTTTGACGGCTTCGGTACGGCTGGTCACGCCGAGCTTCTCGAACAAGTGGCCCAGGTGCGTCTTGACCGTGCGGTCGCTGATACCCAACTCGTTGGCGATTTCCTTGTTCGACTTGCCGTCCGCCATCAGGCGCAGCGAGGCCAGTTCGCGCGGCGTCAGTTGCACTCTCGTTACGCCTTCCGCAAGTTTGGCCGCAGCCGCGGGCGCCAGATAGCTCTTGCCGGCGAGCACGTCGCGAATGCAGGTGACCAGGTCGTCGGCGGAGATGTCCTTCAACACGTAGGCCTTCGCGCCGGCTTTCAGCGCGCGTGAAATCTCGTCATCGGTATCGTAGGTGGTCAGCACGATCACTCGCGCCCGCGGATCGCGCTCGCGCAGGCGGCGGACGACTTCGACGCCTTCCATGACGGGCATGCGCAGATCGAGCAGCGTGACGTCGGGGTGATGGCGATCGTAGGCCTCGAGCGCCTCGACCCCGTTGCCGGCCTCGGCCACGACCTGCAGATCGGCTTCCTGGTTGATGATGTTGGCCACGCCTGTCCGCATCAGCGCGTGATCGTCCACGAGCAGCACGCTGGCGCGTGTCGTCGGAGCCATAACCTCAATTGTAGGCATGGACCTGGGTCGGGAGATGCGACGGTTCCCACGCCAGCACCACTTCCGTGCCGCTGCGCGGCGCCGTGACGATCGTCAGCGAGGCACCGATGCGATCGGCCCGCTCCTGCATGCTGGTCATCCCGAACCCGCCCGACGATCGCTCCTGCGGAATGCCGCGGCCGTCGTCCGCAATCGACAGACGGAGACCGAGCGAGTTCGTGGACGCGCGAATCGTGATGCGTTTCGCCTGCGCGTGGCGGACGGCGTTCGTCAGTGCTTCCTGCGCGATGCCGATCACCTCGCGCTCGACGCCATCGCCGAAGCGGGGCAGCTCATCGACGTAGACCTCGATCGGAATGTCTGACGTTTTCCGCGCGAGCTCGGCGACGCGCGTGATCGCCCGCGCGATATCCTCGCCGTCACCGACGTTTGGACGAAGCGCGCCCACCGAGCGACGCGCTTCCACCATGTGTGTGCGTGCCAGATCGACCGCGGTGTCGATGCTGTGCGCGACTTTGGGCGGCAGCGGAGTGCCCTCGCGCTGCGCGGCCTGCAGCTGCATCAGAATGGCGCCGAATCCCTGCGCCAGGTTGTCGTGAATGTCGCGCGCGAGACGATTGCGCTCCTCGAGGATCGCCTTGCGGCGCTCCTCGATCCGGTTCTGCTCGAACAGCCGGCTTTGATGCAACGCCAGCGCCGCGTGTCGCGCGATCGCCTCGACGAGCGCGATGCGCCACCACGATCCGCCCGCGGGCCCGGCAGGCGTGCAGATCGTGATCCATCCGAGATTCCTGCCGCCGACGGTCATCGGTGCGACGACGGTGGAGAGCGGGCTGTGCGCGGCGTTGAACTCGCGCACCGCTTCCGGCATCCGGGGATCGTCGGAACCATACTCGATCGTCGAGACCCAGCCCGGCTTGTAGTCGAACAAGTGCTGCGCCTGCGCCTCGGCCTTGCGCACCACGCCGAACTCGGACAGGTTCTTCGTGGTCACGACCTGGCCGCCGAAGTGGGCCATCCAGAAGTCACAGCACTGCTTGTCTTCGTTGAGCAGCCACACGCCGGCCACCTGGCTCTCCGCTTCTTCGGCCAGCGTCTTGAGCAAGGCGCGAAAGAACCCGTCGAGATCGGGCTCGCGCACGAGCAGGTCGAGCGTGTACTTGGTGATCTCGGTCTGAATGTTGGCCAGGCACTCGGCACGACGCCGTTCGGTGGCTTCATGCGTCAACGCCGTCCGCAGCGCGACCACGTCGCCTGAGTCAAGTACCCGTCGCACGTTGTCGTCGATCGTGCTTCCGCACCCGCCGCTCGTGTCCTGGGTCATGTTGCCCTGCTCCTTAAGTTCCGGCTCAAGCCGGACACTACGAGATCCCGGCGTCAATTATCGACCAGGCCTGTCGCGAACATGAAGTGGACGCATGGACGAGCACCGCCTCGGCCAAAAGTCGTAGATCGGCCTGAGCAACGCGGTGCGGGTGGAGATGGTGCAGAAGCGCGATGCGCACATGCGTCCACTGCCCGATTGTTTGTGCACGTTCGCGGGCGGCACACTGCACCGCATGAACGACTCACTCACGCTCGTTGCAATTCGCCGGGCCGCGCTGCTCGTGCCGATCGCGCTTACCGTCGCTCTGGCTGCGTGCACGAAGACCTCGGCGCAGCAGGCGCCGCCCCCACCACCGCAAGTCACCGTCGCCAGCGTCATCGAGCGCGACGTGACGGACTGGGATGAATTCACCGGACGCCTTCAGGCCGTCGACTCCGTGGACATCCGCCCGCGGGTGTCCGGATTGGTGTCCGCCGTCCGCTTCTCCGAAGGCGCCATCGTACGCAAGGGCGACCTCCTCTTTCAGATCGACCCGCGTCCGTTCCAGGCCGAAGTCGATCGACTGCAGGCAGAGCTCGATCGCGCGCGCGCCACGGTGCGGCGCGGAGACAGCGAGCTCGAACGTGCCGAGCGGCTGCGCCGCGAGAACGCGATCTCGAACGAAGAGCACGATCGCCGTGCAGCGTTCGCGCAGGAATCCGCCGCGCAGGTCGCAGCGGTTGAGGCGGCGTTGCGCGCCGCAGCGCTGAATCTCGAGTTCACGCGTGTGACCTCGCCGATCAACGGGCGCGTCGGCCGTGCGATCGTCACCGAAGGCAATCTGGTGTCGAGCGGCCCGCCCGAGGCGACACTGCTGACGACCGTCGTATCGCTCGATCCCGTCTACGCGTACTTCGATGCGGACGAGCAGGTCTATCTGAAGTACACCACCGGCGGCGCGCGGAACCGCGGATCGATCGATCGCCACGTCCAGATGGCGCTCGCCAACGAAGAGGGCTATCCGCACGACGGCCGGCTCGACTTCCTCGACAACCAGCTCGATAGCGGCACGGGCACGATTCGCGGGCGCGCCGTGTTTCACAACACCGAGGGCCTCCTGACCCCTGGCCTGTTCGTGCGCCTGCGCCTGACGGGCGCCGGCAGCTACCACGGCCTGCTGATTCAAGACCGCGCGGTGGGGACGGACTTGAGCAAGAAGTTCGTGTACGTCGTCTCGTCGGAGAACCAGGTCGAGTACCGGCCGGTGACGCTGGGGCCGATCGTCGGGGGCCTGCGCGTGGTGCGCAGCGGCCTGAAGGCAGGCGAGCCGGTCGTCGTCAACGGTCTGCAGCGGATCCGGCCGGGGGCCCGGGTGCAGCCCGTTCGTGAGGGGCAGTCATGAACTTCTCCAAGTTCTTCATTCAGCGGCCGATTTTCGCCGCGGTGCTGTCGTTGATGATCGTGGCGGCGGGCGCGATCGCGCTGTTCCAGCTGCCGATCAGCGAATACCCGCAGGTGGTGCCGCCGACGGTCGTGGTGCGCGCCACCTATCCGGGTGCGAACCCGAAGGTCATCGCCGAGACCGTCGCCTCGCCGATCGAGCAGCAGATCAACGGCATCGAGGACATGCTCTACATGTTCTCGCAGGCGACATCCGACGGACGGATGACGCTGACGATCACCTTCGCCCTCGGCACCGATCTCGACAACGCGCAGGTGCAGGTGCAGAACCGTGTGGCGCAGACCCTGCCGCGGCTGCCCGCCGAAGTGCAGCGCATCGGTGTCGTCACCGAAAAGTCGACGCCAGACTTCATCATGGTCGTGCACCTCGTCTCGCCGGACGAGCGTTACGACAACCTGTATCTCGCGAACTACGCCCACCTGCGCGTCAAGGACGATCTCGCGCGCATTCCCGGGGTCGGCAGTGCGCAGGTGTTCGGCGCCGGCGAGTACAGCATGCGCATCTGGCTCGATCCGGACCGCCTGGCCTCGCGCCAGCTGACGACGACGGATGTCATTCGCGCGGTTCGTGAGCAGAACGTGCAGGTTGCCGCTGGCGTCCTCGGCGCGCCGCCGGCGCCGGTGGACACGCAGTTTCAACTCTCGGTCAATGCCCACGGCCGGCTGACCACCGAAGACGAGTTTGGTGACATCGTCGTGCGTGCGACACCGGAGGGGCAAATCACGCGGGTCCGCGATGTCGGGCGGATTGAGCTCGGCTCGAACCTGTACGCGCTGCGGAGCCTGCTCGACAACAAGCCCGCTGTGGCGATCGCCATCTTCCAGCGCCCGGGCACCAATGCCCTCGACGCCTCCGACCAGGTGCGTCAGACGATGGAGCGGCTGAAGCAGTCGTTCCCTCAAGGCGTTGACTATCGCATCGTCTACGACCCGACGAGCTTCGTGCGCAACTCGATCCGGGCGGTCGTCGAGACGCTCTTTGAAGCGATCTTTCTGGTCGTCATCGTCGTGATGGTGTTCCTGCAGACGTGGCGCGCGTCTGTCATCCCGCTGGTGGCGGTGCCGGTGTCGCTGATTGGCACGTTCGCGGTGATGCTCGGCTTCGGCTTCTCGCTCAACACGCTGTCGCTCTTCGGGATCGTGCTCTCAATCGGCATTGTCGTGGACGACGCGATCGTCGTGGTCGAAAACGTGGAGCGGCATATCGAGCGGGGACTGTCGCCGATTGAAGCGACGCGGCGCGCGATGGAGGAAGTGTCGGGGCCGATCATCGCCATCGCGCTGGTGCTGTGCGCGGTGTTCGTGCCGACGGCGTTCGTCAGCGGGCTGTCCGGGCAGTTCTATCGCCAGTTCGCGCTGACGATTGCCATCTCGACGGTCATCTCGGCGTTCAACTCGCTGACGCTCAGCCCCGCCCTGGCGTCGCGACTGCTCAGGCCGCGCGACGCGTCGCGCGACGTCGTCCAGCGTGCGGCGGATCGTCTGTTCGGCTGGTTCTTCCGCCGCTTCAACGCATTCTTCGGCCGCGCGTCCAATGCCTACACGCAGGGGGTGGCGCGGGTGCTGCGCGTGTCGGCTGTCGCGGTGGCACTGTATGTCGGCCTGATCGGACTGACGGCTGCGGGCTTCTCGGCGGTGCCGCCAGGATTCGTGCCGACGCAGGACAAGGAATACCTCGTTGCGTTCGCACAGCTTCCCGACGGCTCCACGCTCGATCGCACCGATGCAGTGATCCGGAAGATGACGGACATCGCGTTGAAGCACCCGGGCGTGCTCAGCTCGGTCGCGTTCCCGGGCCTCTCGATCAACGGGTTCGTCAACGCGCCGAACGCCGGCATCGCGTTCGTCGTGCTCAAGCCGTCGGAAGAGCGGACCAGCCGGGAGCTGAGCGCCGGCGCGATCGTCGGTGCATTGAACCAGCAGTTCTTCGCGCAGATTCCTGAATCGGTCGTCGCGATCTTTCCGCCACCGCCCGTGCAGGGGCTCGGCACGGTGGGCGGCTTCAAACTCTACGTCGAGGATCGCGGCGGTGCGGGTTTCGAGGATCTCTACGGTCAACTGCAGGCCGGCCTGGCAAAAGGGCAGACGGAGCCGTCGCTGGCCGGGCTCTTCTCCAGCTTCCAGGTGAGCGTGCCGCAGATCGACGCCAACGTCGATCGCGAGCGCGTCAAGAGCTACGGCGTGTCGCTTACCGACGTCTTCGAGACGCTGCAGGTCTATCTCGGCTCGCTGTATGTCAACGACTTCAATCGCTTCGGACGCACGTATCAGGTGAACGCGCAGGCGGAGTCGGACTTCCGCTTACAGCCCGAGCAGATTCGACGGCTGCAGACGCGCAACGACCACGGCGAGATGGTGCCGCTCGGATCACTGGTGACCGTGACGCGCGGCTACGGACCCGACCAGGTGATGCACTACAACGGCTATCCGGCTGCCGAAATCAACGGCGGCCCGGCGCCCGGCTTCAGCTCGGGTCAGGCGCAGGCGGCGATCGCCGGCGTGCTCACGAAGCAGTTGCCGCCGGGGATGTCCTTCGAATGGACCGAGCTCGCGTACCAGGAGCTGATCGCCGGCAACACGATGCTGCTGATCTTCCCGTTGTGCGTCCTGCTGGTCTACATCGTGCTGGCCGCGCTCTATGAGAGCTGGACGCTGCCGATCGCCGTGATCCTGATCGTGCCGATGACGCTGTTGTCCGCGATCGCCGGCGTGTGGATCACCGGCGGCGACAACAACGTCTTCACGCAGGTCAGCTTCCTGGTGCTCGCAGGGCTCGCGTGCAAGAACGCGATTCTGATCGTCGAGTTCGCGAAGGATCGCGAGAAGGACGGCGTGTCGCACCTCGAGGCGGTGCTCGAGGCGTGCCGCATCCGGCTGCGCCCGATCCTGATGACGTCGATGGCGTTCATCATGGGCGTCGTCCCGCTGGTGTTCTCGTCGGGTGCGGGCTTCGAGATCCGGCAGGCGATGGGCATCGCCGTCTTCGCCGGCATGCTCGGCGTGACGCTGTTCGGCCTGTTCCTCACTCCCGTCTTCTACACCGTGATCGGCCGGCTGACAGATCGCGCGCGCAGGCCTGCGCCACAGTCATCGATCATCGCCACGCCGGTGGAGGGGCATTGATATGACACGAACAATCGATCGTAGTGTCCGCCTTCAGACGGACCAGCGGGGTCCGGCTAAAGCCGGACACTACAAAGCCGGAACCTACGTCGTGATTGCACTCGCGCTTTTCGCGACTGCGTGCACAGTGCGGTCGCCGTACAAGGCACCCACGGTCGCGCCGACGACGATCGCGAACGCGGACCCGTCCGTAGTCGTCGAGCAGCCGTTCGATCCGCGGTGGTGGGGGCAGTTCGAGGATCCGGTGCTCGACAGGCTCGAATCGCGTGCGCTAGAGGCGAATTTCGACGTACGCATCGCGGTGGCGCGCCTCGATCAGGCGCGGGCGATCTTCGATGACGTCAAGCTCGATCGGTACCCGACGGCGTTCGCGGATGCGAGTGTGGACAGGCGAAGCCAGGCGATTCCCGGCTTCACCGACACGGCGCGCACGGTCAACACATATAGCACCGGATTCGACGCGTTCTGGGAGCTCGACATCTTCGGGAGGATCCGCAACCAGGTCCGCTCGGCAGCCGCGACGGCCGACAGCTTCGCGGCCGCGGTCGACGATGTGCGGGTGAGCGTGGCGGCGGAAGTGGCGCGCAACTATTTCGAGCTGCGCGGACTGCAGCAGCGGCTGGCGGTGGCGGAGCGAAGCCTCGCCAATCAACAGGAGACACTGCGGCTCACACGCGTGCGCCGCGATGCGGGGCTCGGAGAGGAGCAGGACGTCGCCAGTGCGGGCGCGCGTGTCGCGGCGATCGAATCGAGCATTCCGCCGCTTCGCAGCGCGATGGTGCAACGCGAGCATCGTCTTGCGGTGCTCGTCGGCACACGACCCGGCGCGCTCGGGGTCGATCTTGCCGCGCGTCCCTATCCGACGCTCGCGAAAGCGCTGCCAATCGGCGAACCGAACTCCCTGCTCCGCCGGCGGCCTGATGTGCGCGCGGCGGAGCGTCATCTTGCGGCGTCAACCGCGAATGAGGCGGTCGCCGCCGCGGATCTCTATCCGCACATCACGATCAGCGGCTTCCTCGGGCTGCTGGCCGGGCGCGGCAATCTGTTCAACGTCTCCGACACACGCGCGTGGGCGGTGACGCCGGCGCTGAGCTGGGCCGCCTTCGACCTCGGAAGCGCACGCGCACGGCTGCACGGCGTGGAAGGCGTCACGCGGGAATCGGTAGCCGAGTTCGAGCAGGTGGTGCTGCGCGCGCTTGAGGAGACCGAGAACGCGCTCGTCAACTATCGCGAGGATCAACAACGCCT
>DASROF010000045.1:0-45916 GCA_035647075.1 Vicinamibacterales bacterium
GCCGTGCAGCCGGCGAAGCTGGTGCAGCCGGTCTGCCGGCAACAGACCGAGGCCGATGAGCACGTTATACAACGCCGGCGCATCGTGCCCCTTCGAGGAAAAGAACACGTCGCACGCACCGGGACCCTTGTCGAGATCACGGAGCTCGTTCAGGAACAGCCAGCTCATGATCTCGAGCGAGCTGAAGCTGGTGCCGATGTGGCCGGACCAGGCGCCGGCAATCATGTAGAGCGTATTGACGCGCGCAAGCGCGGCAAACGCCCGGGCGCGTTGAACCGCGTCGACGTCAGCGCGGAGCAGCCGCTGGAACTCCCTGAGGGGGACGTACTGAAGGTCTAACGACTCGCCTTGATCTGTCTGCAGGTCACCCATGAATACCTAACCGCGAAGACCACAAAAATCGCGAAGGACGTCATTCATCTCATGCGACAACCGAAGCAAAGGGTGCCTGTCGGATGTGCGATAACTGCACCGCCCCGTCGGCGACGAGCCGCTCGGCAACCATCCAGTCCAGCGGATCGTTGATGTCGAATCCTTCATATCCTTCAGTGATAAACGGGACCATGACGTCGCCGGCGATCGCGCGGCGTTCAAACACCAGCCGGGTCCAGGCGATCTCCAGCGACGCATTCTGCACGTAGACCGGCGGCAGCGCCTGATACGGCGTGCTGTGCCATGGCTGCTCACCGTTGCCGAACGGCAGCAGCGGAAACATCCGCTGACCGCGGACGACCCACATCTTGCCTGGGTGTTGTGCGCATTTCTCGATCGCGCGCAGCGAATCCACGTCTTCCTGCGCTCGAAACCGGCTCCAGGCGCGCCGGATGGTGTCCGCCGATCGAAACGGACTCGTCGGACGCAGCAGGCTGAAACAATCCCAGCTCCGTCCCTGCTTGCGCAGCTCGGCCAGCGTGTACTCGACCCACTCAATGTCGGGAGACGTGTCGCTGGCGAACGCGGCTGGCCGCAGGAATGGAACATCGGCCCCGTAATGTCTGGCAACTGCAGCGACATCTTCAGAATCGGTCGAGACAATCACGGACTGGAACACGCCGCTCTCGACGGCCGGCGCGATCGTGTAGGCGATCGTCGGATGGCCGGCCAGGAGCCTGACGTTCTTACCAGGCACGCGCTTCGAGCCGTGTCGCGCGGGTATCAGTGCTACGGCGGACGGGTTCTTCAAACGGATTCGGGATTGTGGTTGATGTAGATGGTCTTCAGATCCGAATAGACGTCGAGCGCCTGCGTTCCCGCCTCACGCCAGCCGTTGCCCGACTGACGCAGGCCGCCGAATGGCAGGTGCGGCTCGCTGCCATACGTGCCGCCGTTCACCACGGCCACACCCGCCTGAATCCGACCGAGAAAGGTCATCGCACGATTGATGTTCTGGGTGTGAATGGACGCCGTCAGGCCGAACGGCGAGTCGTTCGCCAACGCGATCGCCTCGTCGAACGTGTGCACGCGATACATGCACGTGATCGGACCGAACAACTCGCTGCGGGAGATCTCGTCGTTCGGACCGACATGCTCGAGGATCGTCGGCGCGACGAAATATCCATTCCCGTACGACGCGCCCGTCAGCCGATGGCCACCGGTCAGGACCGCCGCGCCAGCGGCTTTCGCGCGGCCAACAGCGGCGAGCATGTTCGTCATCTGCTCTTCGTTGATCACCGGACCGTAGTCGTCCGTGTCGCTCGTGCCAACCTTCAACCGTCCGGCCGCCTCCATCAGCATGCCCTTGAAGCGGTCGTACACCTCGTCGAACACAATCAGCCGGCTGCCGGCGGCGCATCGCTGCCCGGCGTTGCTGAACGCCGATCCAATCGCCCAGGTCACAGCATTCTTCAGATCCGCATCGTCACACACGATCAGGGGATTCTTGCCACCCAGCTCGAGACACGTCTTGGCGAGCCGCCGCCCCGCCGTCTCGGCAATCCACCGCCCGACTTCGCACGATCCGGTGAAGCTGACCACCGCGACGTCCGGATGCTCGACCAGGGGAGCGCCCGCTTCCGGTCCCAATCCATGGATTGTGGCGTAGACGCCGTCGGGCACACCGGCTTCGCGGGCCAGGACGCCAAACGCCCAGGCGGAGAGCGGGGTGTCCTCCGCTGCCTTGAGGATCGCCGCATTGCCACACAGCAGCGCCGGAAACGCCTTCCACGCCACGTTGGCAATCGGCGTGTTGGCGGCAATGATCAAACCGGCCACCCCGAGCGGCTGACGAACCACCATCGCCGATTTGTTGGGAACGGCGCTCGTGGTGGTCTGACCGTAGAAACGGCGCCCCTCGCCGGCGACGAAGAAGCCCATCTCGATGGCCGCGTCGGTCTCGCCCAGCGCGTCCTTCTTCGACTTGCCGGTTTCCCGTGCGACAAGCTCGGCAATCACATCGCGGCGCTCGCGCATGAGCAGGGCGATCTGCCGCAGGATGTCGCCACGCTTGACCGGAGTCATCCCCGCCCACGCCGGTTGCGCCTGTCTCGCCACCTCGACGGCCAGCCGGACATCGGACGCCGTCGATCGAGCGACGCGGCAGAGTTCTCGCCCGGTGGCGGGATCGATCTTGGCGAACGTTCCACCGTCGGCCGCGAGCGCGTCAGCGCCGGCGACCAGATTTGGAACGACGGCCGGAATCGACGACAAGTCGACGCCGCGGCCCTGTGTCTCTTTCGTGACGATCATGATGGTCTAGGTCCGGACCACCGAACGAAGCTGTGAGACGAGCCGGTCCCAGCCGTACTGCGCGCGCGCAATCTCTCGCGCCGCACCACCGATCCGCTGCGCATCCTCCAGATCGGGAAGCCGATCGCAGAGATTGATGTCGATCACGTTCTTCATGTGCGTCAGGCCGACTGGCGAGTGCTCGTCGATGTTGGTAATGACGGCGCAGCCACATTCCATCGCCGCGTTGACGGTGGTGTTGTTGGCGCGGAGGCCTTTCTCGAAAAACGCCGCGAGGAAGTCGCAGTCCACCAGGTGATTGAAGACCGCCGTGTCGGACAGGTAACCCATGAAGTAGACCTGGCCGCCGAAGATCGACTGCAGCTCCTCGAAGCGAACGACAAACGAGCCATCGAAACTGGTGTTTTCGTGCAGCGCCGTGGACACATAGACCGAATAACTCTGTCCGGTGGCGTCGAGCAGGTCGCGCAACCGGCGATAGAGCGGGACGCGAATCTTGTGGGCCATGCCGAAGGTAAACACCTTCAGATCCGTGTCCTGGAACCGTTGCGGGTTCAGCAGCGTGCCCGGACAGAACAGCTCAATGATGTCTGAACGGGACGGCGCCAGTTGATGTGTCAGCTCACGGTTCCCGCAGTAAACGTGCGCTGCGGCGTTCAGCAGCCGATGCTCGAACGATGTTCCATCAAACGCATGCAGGAAGATGTCGAAACGTCCGACATTCGCGTCCACCCACAATGCGAGCGCCTTCGCGTCATCGTCCGTAAACTCCGACATCTTAATCGACAGCAGCGGCCGTGAGTACTGACGGAGGTCAGGTGACGCCAGCCCCACGACCGGCACATCGAGCTCCTTCGCAAGGATCGCATTGAACTTCGCGATCCCGCAGGTCCAGGGATTCAGGTGGTATCCGGCGATGCAATCGATCATGGAAATGCTTGGGTCCTGAGAGACATGGCTATTTAACGGTGTTCACGGTGCCTGCGAGGTGTCCGGTTTCCGCCGTCGAGACTTCGATGACGTACTGCGGACGACGACGAGCTTCAGCGAGCGCGCTCCACACGTATTCACCCACGGTCGCCAGAGCGAGCATCTGTACTCCTGAGACACCGAATAACACCGCCAGCACGAGCAGAATACCGCCACCAAGTTCCGGCAGCAGCGCCACACCGGCGACGGCCAACGCCAGCGCCAGCACGAGCATGCCAGCGCCGATATAGGCGCACCATCGCAGCGGTGCGTTGGAGAACGCGGTCACGGAATCGATCACCAGGCGGATCTTTCGCGCGAGCGTCCACCCCGACGCACCGGCCGCACGCGGCTGCTTGTCGTATTCGACGTACTCCTGGCGGAAGCCGATCCAGGTGAGCTGGTTGAACACACTGGTGGTGCGCTCCGGAAACGCGCGAAACGCGTCGACGACGCGACGATCGGCGAGGAAGAAGTCCGCCCCCGTGGCTGGCATGTCGCGAAGACCCACGACCCTGCGGACGATCCAGTAGTAGATCGCGGCGAGGCTCGCATGCGATCGATCGCCGGGCCGCGATCGCCGGACGGCCCACACGACCTGCGCGCCACGGCTCCATCGATCGAGCATCGCGCCGATGGTTTCCGGAGGATCCTGCAGGTCGCCCGCCATCATGATCACCGCATCGCCGGCCGCGAGGTGCATGCCACAGGCGATGGCCACATGGGAACCGGAATTACGCGCGAGGCGCACGCCGCGGACGCGTGGATCGCCGGCGGACAGCTGCTGAAGAACCGCAAACGTCTCGTCACGGGAATGGTCATCGACCACAATCCATTCCCACGTCACGCCAAGCGTCGTCATGGCATCGACGATGCGCGTGTGAAGGCTCCGCAGGTTTGCGGCTTCGTTGAACGCGGGGGTGATGATTGAGATCACGCGTCTCCGGGGGCCGCTCTGAGGACGGCGTCGATCACGCGATCCTGATCGGCGTCGTGCAGGTCGTGATAGAGCGGCAACATGATCGCGGTATCCTGCGCTTCCTCGCTCCTCGCGAGATGCTGGCCTGGCGGAAGGCGCCACGTGCCGGACGGATAAGCCGCTTCGCGATGTGCGTTCATCACGCCGCGACGCGTCGAAATGCCCTCGTCGAGCAGCGCCTGCATCACCGCGCGCTGCCGGCCTGGCGCCACACGAACGGCATAGCTCTGCCAGTTGCTCCGGGCCCATGCTGGCTCGAGCGGCGTCTTCACCACCGCAGGGACGCGAAAAGCCGACTGATAGCGCTCCGCCAGTTCACGCCGTCGCGCCAGGAGCCCAGGCAGGCGCTTGACCTGCTCGCGTCCGATTGCTGCCTGAATGTCGGTCAGACGGTAGTTGAAGCCGACAATCGGATATTCCTCGAACGTCACCTCCGATGCCTGGTGGCGAACGGTGTCCGGCACGCTCATGCCGTGGTGGCGCAGCAGGCGGAAGCGTCGATCGAGATCGGGGTTCTGCGTCGTCAGCATTCCGCCGTCGCCGGTGGAGAGGAGCTTGCGCGGGTGGAACGAAAAGCATGCGACGTCACCGTGCGGACGTCCGATCGGCTCCCATGCGTCGCTCCAGCGGATCTCGCTGCCAATCGCGCAAGCGGCGTCTTCGACGACGGGCAGGTGATGGTCGCGGGCGATCTTCGTGATGGCCGCAAGGTCGCACGGCATGCCCAGCTGATGGACAGCAAGGATGGCCTTCGTTCGCGGGCCGATGGCCGCCCCGAGCTGCGACGGCTCCATGTTGAACGTGTCGAGATCGACGTCGACGAAGACCGGCATCGCCCCGCAGTATCGAATCGCATTCGCGGTCGCGATGAACGAATGGCTGACCGTGACGACTTCGTCTCCCTGTCCGACGCCGCAGGCGACGAGCGCCATGTGCAGCGCGGTCGTACAGCTCGACACCGCGCACGCATGGGGTGCTCCGACGGCGGCGGCAAACTCCTGCTCGAACGCAGCCACCTCTGGCCCTTGCGTGATCCAACCGGACAGGATTGCCCGCTTCGCCGCTTCGGCCTCGGGCGCGCCCATGACCGGCCGCGCGATTGGAATGCGGGTCAGCGTCTTCATTGGGTGGCGGTGCTCTCCGCGACCGTGCCCCCCCAGTTGTGCACGATCTCCCGCTCGAGGAGCTCCTGCGGCGACGCGTTCTGCCGCTGATACCACGCGAGAAGTTTCTTCAGCCCGTCGGACAATGAGACCACCGGAGCAAATCCCAGGGTGTCACGCGCGTGTGACATGTCTGCGTACAGCCGCAACACGTCGCCGGGCCGCGGGCGATCGTGCCGCATGGCCGCCGAGGGCCGCCCGGTGATGTCGGCGATCTGCCGGGCAAGGTCGTTGATCGTGACCTCGCTGCCGCTGCCAAGGTTGATCGTGTCTCCGACCGCCTTCTCACTGTCGCCGGCGAGGAGAATTCCCGACGCCGTATCGGACACATAGGTGAAGTCTCTCGTCTGGGTGCCATCGCCGAACAGCACCATCGGCAGACCGGCGAGACAGCGCAGCATGAACTTGGGGATGACCTCACCACTGTCGCCCTCATGATGCGACCGCGGGCCGTAGGTGTTGAAGGGGCGGACCACGACCGTGGGGTAGCCATACGTCCGGTAGTAGGCGCGCGTGAAGCACTCCCCTGCGAGTTTTGATGCGCCGTAGACCGTGCCGGGGAACGCCGGATGGTCTTCCGTCATCGGCACCCACTTCGCCGTTCCGTACACCTCGGAGCTCGACACATAGACGAATCGCGGCACGCCGGCGTCCCGACACGCAACAAGAAGCTTGAGCGTGGCGGTGGCGTTGACGTCATGATTTTCCAGCGGTGAATGGACGGAATGCCGGACACCAAGGCACGCCAGGTGATACACCACGCGCACGTCCGCCAGATCCCGCGCAAAGCGATCCGGCTCGCGGATGTCGGCGACGAGGAGCTTGACCCGATCCGACAGCACTTCTTCGACATTCGCGCGCGTGCCATTCACCAGGTTGTCGACGATCAGCACGTGTTCGCCGCGAGCGGCGAGCTGACGCACGAGCTCAGACCCGATGAACCCGGCGCCACCAGTCACGAGTACGGTTGAACGGCTATTCACGCGCATCAAACTCCATTTTGCTCATGTCCTGGCCGCCAGCGGACGAATCGAGCGGGAACGCCCGCAACGATGGCGAATGTCGGCACATCGCGCGTGACCACCGCACCGGCGCCGACGATGGCGCCTTTGCCGATCGTGACACCGGGCAGGACCACCGCGTTGACGCCGATGTCGGACCACGCGCCGATTCGCACCGGCCGTATCGTCAGATCGGTCTGAATAATCGGAACGTCCGACGGCATCCCCGTGTGCATCGAGCCGAGCACTTTGGCACCGGGCCCCCAGCCGACATACTCCTCGATCACCAGATCGCGCGCGTCAAAATAGCTCTGCGGGCCAATCCAGACGTGGTCGGCAATGACGCAGCGGCCATCGAAGCGACCCTGAAGGACGGCCTGATCACCCAGAAACACACCCGACCCGATTTCGAACGTCTCCGGATGCCGGCAGAGCACGCCGCGACCAATCTGCACGCCGTCGCCAAAGCGGCGCGCGAGCGCCCGCCACGCCGCGCGGCGCATCATCGCGTCGAACTCGCCCTCGCCGTGTGCGAAGCGTCCGTACAGCTCCATCAACGCCCGCGGCTCATAGCGCGCACGCATGGCGTCGGCGAGCTCACGCTCGAACGGCGGATCCGCCACAACGGTGCGGCGGCCGTGCACGGCTTCAACGGTGCGGTCCACGATGTCAGCCACGGGATTGAGCCACGGTGACGGAGGACGTGATCTTCGTGGCCTTCGTGGTTGAACGACGGAAACTCCGTGCGTCCCCGTTTCTCCGGTGCCCCTGTAAAACCGTTGCCTCCGTCACGTCGGTACCCTCACACACCCGCTGGCGCGCGCTCGGCGGCACGCACCGCAGCGGCAACCTCGTGTGCCTGCTCGGTGGTCATTTCCGGAAACATCGGCAGCGACAGCACCTGTGACGCAGCGTCTTCGGAGACAGGGAAATCACCGCGTGTATATCCGAGGTCGGCATAGGCTGGCTGCAGATGGATCGGAATCGGATAATGCACACCGGTCTGGATGTCGGCGACCTGCAGTGCACCGCGCGTGGCGTCGCGATGCGCCAGCCGCACGGCGTACACGTGATACACGTGACGACACGCCGGCCGCTCAACCGGGGTCGCGATCCCGGTGCCGGCGAAGGCGCGTGCGTAGTCGTTCGCACGGGCCCGGCGCGCCTCCGTCCACGCCTCGAGATGGCGCAGCTTGACACGCAGGATGGCGCCCTGAATACCGTCCATCCGGTAATTGAATCCCTTCACGTTGTGCTCGTAGCGCCGCTCCTCGCCCCAGCTCCGCATCACACGGATTCGTTTCGCCAGCACTGGATCGCTCGTCACGACCGCGCCGCCCTCACCATACGCGCCAAGGTTCTTCCCCGGGTAGAAGCTGAACGCCGCCATCGATCCCATGGACCCGCAGCGGCGGCCCTTGTACTCCGCCCCATGTGCCTGCGCCGCGTCCTCGATCACGATCAGGCTGCGGCGCCGTGCGATCTCGAGGATCGGATCCATGTCCGCCGGATGACCGTAGAGATGCACCGGGATTATCGCCCTGGTGCGCGGCGTAATCGCGCGCTCGATCGCCCCTGGCGCCATGGTGTACGTCTCTGGATCGATGTCCACGAACACGGGCGTGGCGCGGGCATACTCGATCGCCGCCGCCGTTGCCACGAAGGTGAACGGGACGGTAATCACCTCGTCTCCGGGTCCGATGCCAGCAGCGAGCAGCGCCAGGTGCAAGGCGCTCGTCCCTGAGTTCAGGCCGATCGCGTCGGTCGCGCCGCAGTAGGCAGCGAACTCGCGCTCGAAGGTGGCAACCTCATCCCCGAGAATGAACTGTGCGCTGTCGAGCACCCGCAGCACGGCCGCGTCGATCTCGGGCTTGATCGCCCGGTATTGACGGCGGAGATCGGCGTACGGAATCACCCTGCCGTGACTCCCTGAATGTCCACGGGTCTGCCGTGGTTCTGCATTGATGCCGACGCCGCTTCGAGCAGGCGGACAACCCGGAGCCCGGCCTCGCCATCGCTCTGGGGCCGCGCGTTGTTCGTCACGCAGTCGACGAAGTGCGCCGCCTCCACCGCCAACGCCTCACTGACCGCCAGCTTCGGCGCCCACATGTCACCCGTGCGATATCCGACGAGCATCTGATACACGTTCTCCGGGCTGGGATCGACCGAGATGCCGCTGTCGTACACCCTGATTTTTTCGCTCGTTTCCAGATCATCGAACACGATCATCCGCCGGCTCCCGCCCAGCAGCGTGCGACGCACCTTCACCGGCGCCAGCCAGCTCGCATGCACGTGGGCGATCATCGGCCCGTCGAAGAACATCGTCATATACGCGATGTTCTTCGGCTTTCCCGGCACGTGTGCAAGGCCAGTCGCAGACACGGCTACTGGTTGCTGCGGCAGGACAAAGTCCATGATCGAAAGGTCGTGAACCGCGAGGTCCCAGAGCACGTCCACGTCGTGCTGAAACAGACCGAGATTGATGCGCACTGAATCGTAGTAGTAGAGGTCGCCGAGTTCACCGGTACCGACCAGCTCGCGAATCTTCTGCACCGCCCCGGTATAGACGAAGGTATGGTCGACCATCAGGACCAGCCGGCGCCGCGCCGCCTCGTCGATCAGCCGGCTTGCCTGATCGCTGCTGGAGGCCATCGGCTTCTCCACGAGCACGTGCTTGCCTGCGTGCAACGCCGCGCTGGCAAGTTCGAAATGCAACGCAACGGGAGTGGCAACTACGACGGCGTCGACAGCCGGATCGGCGATCAGATCCGCTGCCTCCGTCATGACACGAACGCCCGGGTAGCGACGCTGCACCTGCGCCAGACGCTCTGGACGCCGGTCCGCCACGGCCGTCACCTGTGCGTCACGCAGCTCGGCAAAATTGCGAACCAGATTCGGGCCCCAGTAGCCGTAGCCAATGACGCCGACGCGGATCATGCGGCACTCCTCACTGCATACACCTGACGTGTCCTCTTACAATCCGGGCACGAAGCACGGAAGCAAAAATGGTCGATACGTGCCGGTCGGCACTCGCTGTTTATCAACCAGTACGTGGAATTCAGCATCCGTAGAGGCGCCGAAACTGGTGACGCCAGCAGATACATAGCGCTGCGAGAGATATCGATCGATCAAGGGGAGGGTAGCATCGATCAGGCGGCCCCCATCCGGCCTTCCGGCGGCATTGACGTCGATCAGCACCACGGGCGGATGGGATCGTCCAATCGCGTCGATGGTGCGCTGTTGCTCCTCGGGCCGGGTGAAAAATCCGCGGAGTATCACCATTCTGTCGGCGGCTGACCCACGTCCGCTGAAAAAGAGGAGCTGCGGATAGAACCCGTAGACGAACACCCGGTCATCGGGCGCCGTACAGTTCCGAAGATACTCCACTGCGCCTCGCATCCCCGTTTCTCTCGACACCCACTCGAGAGACGGCGGTGAGGCGAGGAGCTCTGTCAACCGACGCTCGATTTCCGCATGGCGCGTTCCGCCATCGAACGCCACCAGCGCATCGTCGACGCCGCGCTTCACCTGCGCAAAGGACACGATCGAGCCTGCTGTCACGAAGTAGCAGGCGAGCGCGGTCGTGACCAGGCAGATTGTGACGAACCGGCGACCTCGAGGCTGGAATCCGCGCGCGAGAAGGAATGCGCCAAGCACTGCAGCCGGTACGGCGAGATCAGCCAGCCTGGAGCTGCGGTACAGGTTGCCGCGCAGCCACAACGGCGCGGCGGCCGCGGCGACGAGGGCTGTGGTCACCACCTTCATCCACACGGTCGGCACGGCTTTGCCGCGCAGACGTGCCAGGCCGAGCGCAGCGACTGCCACGTACGGAAGCGAGATAAACAGGTAATAGAGCCACGCGACGGCATTGTTCAGCGTGAACACACCTGGGGCGATCGCAACCGCCGGCGGCCTCCTCAAGGCGCGACGGATGCGCTGCACGGCTGATTCCTGGATAACCGTCGCCACTGTCCGATCGATGTTCGCGGTGTCCTCGATATGGGGATCCAGGACGATGGCGCGGAGGTTATCGGGTCGCTGATCGCGCAGGGTATACGTCCACGTGCGTCCGTCCTCCTGCCGACCGTCCTCGAGCGCGTAGCGCCGCTCGATGTCCGACCGTACCGACGCATCGAACTCGCCCGCCCACCTCACCTTGACCGGAAACCCCGGCGCCTGCTCCCAGAGCGGGCGCGAGAGATCGAACGCCATCGCCGGATGCGGGTCGCGATCCCGTCCAACCTCGCGCTGGATGAACCCGCTGACCATCGCGACATACGCGCGTACGCCTCCGTGAATCTCGACGTATGCGAGAAACGGAATCACCGACACCGCGAGCGCTGCGGCGTAGGCGCCGATGCCCGCGGTGGCGACGCTGCGCGTGACCACCTGCGCGACCAGCACGGCCAGGGATGCGAGGCCGAGATACGCGCCGAAATCATGTCTGAAGAGAAACGCCACACCCGTCGCAATGCCCATCAACGCGGCTCGCAGCCGGGATGGACGATCGATGTACCTGAAGCAGAGCCACAGGCCGACAGCCAGCATCACCGCCTTCGGGTAGTCGTAGAGCCGCGCCGCGAACAAGACCACCAGAATGGTCACCGCGATGCCAATCGCCATCGATTCCGACACGGCGGCAGCGAGTAGAAACGTCACCGCGGCGGCAAGCGACAGCATCGCCAGGTCAAAGAACGCTTCACCGGCAAGGCTGTAGCCGAAGACCGACTGCAGCACCGCGGACACCACGTTGTGGAGCGGGTCTCCCTCCTCCGCCAGATCGCGAACGGGCCAGTCTCCGAAATGCTGAATCTGGCGGCCGATCGCAAAGAACAGATAGTCGTCGTTCGTCAGTTCGAGCGAAAAGAATCGATATCCAAACGCGAAGACGGCGATGGTCGTCGCCAGCACGATGACCAGCAGGCGTTCGCCCACGGTCCGTCTCCCGCTGATGCTCTGCGTTCCGCGTGGCCCAGCAATCGTCGTGCGCACCACCTCAGGAGGATGCCCGCGCATCGATGGTCCGGCTGACCCGCCAGCCCGTCACGAGCGACACGACCAGCGTCAAACCGCTCATCGCGCCGCCGGCGTAGAAAGTGGTCGGGACGAAGCGCAATTCAACGCGATGGCGTCCGGCCTGGACCGGTACGGCTGTGAAGGCGATGTTTGTCTGCCTGGCATCAACCGGCTCTCCATCGACGTAGGCGCGTCGTTCGCTGAAATGCGGCTCATTGAGGTAGACCTGGCCGGCGACCGGGGCATCGACGGTGACGACCACCTTGCCGTCAGGGCGATCCTGCTCGATGAAATGCGGGGTCCCGCTGAAATAGAACGGATTCTTCCACAGTGGCAGTTGCCCGCCGCGGAGGACTGATCGCGTATCCACCTCGGACGAATAAAAGATCCGAGACTCCAGTCCGGGCAGATCCCCTGTCGTGAGGACGTCCCGCAGGACAAACGCGACCATTGCGGCGACCACGAGCAGGACGCCAGCGTCATCAGGGCGACGAGAGCCCGCGACGGCCTGTCAGGTCTGGTAGGCATCCGCGCGTTGCGGGGCACTGGCGCTGCGCACGAAGTCTTCGATGGCGTTGACGAGCAGTGGCGTCGCCGGCTGTGTCCGGCCATGAGGCCTGAGGAAACGCTCGATGAAGTCGCGAATCGCCGCGGAGTCGTAATCCCCCCGCACCGCTGCGGCAAGCTGGCGCCGATGCGTCTCGAAGTCCGGAGCGACTTCGACGAAGCCACCGCGTTCCTTCAGCAGGTATTGAAAGTGAATCGTCCCCTGCTGCCCTTCCGCGTGGTCACCCGCCAGAACCGTGAACACCGGCCGGCCGACGATACCCGCCTCGAGCTCGGCGCTGGTGTTGAGGCCGACAACCGCGGCACTGTGGAAGACGCTGTCAAAGAGCGTGCGATCCGAATTCAGCGCGCGCGGAAAGGCCACGGCAACGCCCGGCGGCGCGCTGAACTTCCGCCACGGTTTCTGCTCACGGGGGTGCGGGCGAATGAGGATGCCGCACTCGCGCAGGGCCTTGTCGGCTCGAAGCGCGTCGATCCACCGCCTGACGAATTCGACCTCGCGACTCGACACAAATTCCGACGAACAGAGATACGCGACGATCGGCCGCGCCGGGTCGAGTCCCACGGCTGCGCAGAACTCCTCACGTGACTGTTGGGGCGTCATCTGGAAGAAGTCGTCGAAGCGTGGCGCTCCAGTGACCACCACCCGATCCACGGGGACGTGGTGCATCTTCACCGCCTCGAGCCGCTGCCGGCTGTTCCAGACGAAGACGCGATCGGGCACGACGTGGATCAGCCCCTTGTTCGACAGGTTGTCCCAGCTGAACACCGGAAACCCGACTGGGATCCCCAGGGCACGAGCACTCTTCACGTAGTCCGCCTGATAGGAGCCAAAGTTGATCAGCGGCGTGACGAGCACGACATCCGGACGCTCGGCCCGAAGGAATGTCTCGACGGTGGTGTCGCTTGGAATCGTCTCTTCCATCAGGGTGAACAGCGACGCCAGGTTGCGACGGCCATCCTTGCGGAACGCCAGCATCATGCGCCCGACCTGGTCGTCGATGAGGCGCTCCTGGCAGTAGGGACAATGCGCCGACAGGTGCGACTGGTGTTCACAACTGACGGCAGCGACCATCTTGCGGAGCGCCCGTGTCCGCAGCTTCGGCGCGTCGTCGTAGCGGGCGTCGAGATACCGCAGGTAGTCGCGCAGCGTCCGCATCTCGTGAATCCGGTGGGCCCACGCGTCGCCGCGGTAGGGAGCGGAGACGAACGAAATCGATGGATGTCCAGCGAGCGAGGGCGGTGGCTGCAGATCGGGCCGACGGTTCGGCAGAGCGACGCGCACCCGATGGCCGCGGTCGGCCAGCGCGAGCAGCACTCCCTCGAAATGCCGCAGCATCGTCATGAGGGTGACGTGGAAGAGAATCGTCACTGACAGGAGAACAACGCTGGACGTTTCACGCCATCTGGGCGGATGCGGGAACGCGATTCGCGTTTGGCGCAACGCTGTGCTTGACGGCGAGATAGCGCACCGGATCTGACTTGTATCGCTCGACGTCGAACACGTTGGTCTGTTCGGCCGTGGTGCAGTACTGCAGATACAGGCACAGCCGGAACGCGCCCGGCCGCACCCGGCTTCCCATGTGGAGACAGCGTGACGTGTCGATGGCGATCCCGTCACCCGTCGGACCCTCGATTCGGACGATCGATGACGCGCCGCCGACGGCGTCAATCTCTTCGTCGAGATAGCGTCCGCTATGCGGCTTGCCCTGGCGCCGACGCAGCGCGCGCACCTCGGCGATGATGCGCTCGGTCTCGTCTGCTGGAATGAACGTAAATGGACCCTCGGAATCGCCAACATCGTACATGTGGATGAAGAACTTCACCTGCGTGAGCCCTTCCGGGTCGACGTGGAACAACTGGCTGGCCATGTTGTCCGCGGTCGGCCGCGGCAGCGAGTAGACGAGGTCGACGCGGCACAGGTACGGCACGCTGCCGAGATACCGCGTCGCCATTCCGAGCACGGCATCGCTCAGCGCGAAATCGACGAGCAGAGGATTCTGCTCCAGGTCCTGGTCGCTCAGGAGATTCCGGAGAAATCGATCCTTGCGTTTCAGGTACTTCTGCTGGGTGATGTCGTCCCACGTTGGAAAGCTCGCCAGCTCCTCATCAATCAGAGCCTTCTTCTTCTCGAAGAGGCATCGGGCGGTCTCCACAACGGCGCTGAAGTTCTCGAACTTCTCGACCGATGTGAGGCCGAATCCTTTGGCGGACTCCATCACGGGCGCCGCTGCGCGCGCGACGTAGGACTGCGCGGTGTCGCGGCGACTCTGATGATCGCGCGGCGAGCGGATGAATTCCGCCTTCTGCAGCAGTCTGCGGCCCTGCGGCGTTTCGCGGACCCGGTAGTAGATACCCTTGCGGGTCTCCTTCGCCAGTGTCGTCACGCGGCCGATGCCTCGTACGACGAATCGTTTCAGTACTGCGGTCGGGGACATGGATTCGTTCCTTGTCTACGATCAGCGATAGCACGGCCAGCCGAGATCGGCGTGCGCCGACGTCGACGGACGATCGTTGCGCCCGAAAACGCGGATCTGGGTACCGTCTGTCGCCGGCACGCGCCCAAGCTCGTGGTAATTCGCCGCCAGGTACGCGAGCACGGACGGATGCGTTGCCAGATCGGTCTGCTCCCGGCCGGCCTCCAGGATTGCCACGGCGGGACGATCGCGCTCGAGCGCGGCGATGTTCTGCCGCCGGTTCGTGTCTGAGGTGTAAAACCCGTCCATGTAGGCGCCCATACGGCCGGCAAATGGACGGTCGGCGTAGTAATAGAGCTCGGGCGCGAACCAGAGCACGAGCAGCGGCTCGTTCGCGTTCGTGCACTCACGAACGTACTTCACGACTCGGTATTTGGCGCTGCCGCCGGCAGGCCACGCGTCGAACGGGGGGCTCGTGGACAGCTGTTTCCACAAGCCTGAGTACGGTGCCGCAAAGTCTCCAGCCGCGGGAACCCCTCCCGCCACCACCACGCTGCGCGTGACCAGCAACAGCACCACGGCCAGAGCGATGACGCGTGCGATTCGGGCCGGGCCCCTTTCGCGCGAGCCGGCAATCCATCTCGACGACAGCCAGGCGCCCAGAACGATTGGGGCCACCACGGCGTCTGCGATGCGTGCGTCCAGCGCTTCGCGGACGAAGCCGGCGAAGGTCAGGACCGCAACGAGCAGTACGGCCGCGATCTTGTGGCGTTCCATTGGACCGAGCGGCGCGTCCGGTGCGCCGCCGCGAATCAGCGCGATCGCGGTCATCGCGCTAATGGCCAGGAAGATAAAGAACAGGAACGCCGCCGACGCCTGAACGTCATCGAGCCCCGGCAGCACGCGGACGGGCCCGACATACCAGCCCGGGATGCGTATTTTCCCGGTGACACGATCGATACCCGCGGTGTCCTCGATCGCGGGATCGCTGATGAGCGCAACGGCGTTCTGCTTCGAGATGTTGCGCAGCAAGTAGCGGCCCGACTCGATCGAACCCTCCTTGGGCGTCGCCTTCAGGCCGTAATGCTCGACAACCTGACGCCTCGCCTCGTCCGAGGCGTTCGGACTCCACCGGATCGCAATGTTGGCGGCACGCCCATCAGGCGTTGTCCAACTCGCGATCTGGCTGAGCGCTGTGAGCGGCCATGACGGCCAGACGAACCGGTTGGCGGTGTGCTCACGCGCCGAGAACTGACGGAGATCCTGGATGTAGTCCCACACACTTCCGTAGACCTGCACGTACGCGAAGTATGGTGCGACGAGAAGCACACACACCGTCGCAAGGACGGCCAGCTGCTGGAACGCCGTACGCAGCGCACGCGCGTGACACATCGCGATGACGGCGACAGCAGCCAGACCGAGATACAGGCCGTGATCATGACGAAGGTAGAACGCAACGACGGTCGCGACCCCGAGCTCCACTGCCCGGCGGTTCGACGGCCGGTCGATATAGCGCCAGAGGAACAGGATGCCTGCTGCATAGACGAGGAGCTTTGGATAGCTGTACGTGCGTGGCGCGATAGCGATTTCCAGCAGTGCGGCGCCGAGGGCGATTGAGACGCGGCCGGTTGCCCGCCGAACGACCACGAACGTCAGAACCGCGGCGGCGGCGAACGCCGCGCTGATGATCAGTGCTTCCGACAGCAGCCGGTAGCCGACGAGCCATTCGGCGGCGGCGGAGAGGCCGGTCTGCAGCGGCATCCCGAGCGTGACCGCGTCGCGCACTGGAAGGCGTCCCCAGAGGAGCTGTCGACCCCACGCCACGTGCATGAAATGGTCGTTGATGAGCGACGCCGCGTCGGGGAGGCGACAGACAAACGACAGCACACACACCGCAGCGCCGGCGGTGATGGTTCGAATCAACCACCCATCTCGTACTTGTCGGCGTGCGCGCGGCCGGGCTCGATGCTGTGCGCAACGGCCATGTGCTTCACGGGATCGCCGCGAAAGCGATCGACATCGTAGACGTTCGTAATCTCACGCGTGGTGCAGTACTGCAGATACAGCACGAGGCGAAACGCACCGGGACTGATGCGGCTGCCAAGATGCAGGCAGCGCGACGTATCCACCGCGACACCTGATCCGGTCGGGCCCTTCACCGTGACAATGTCCTGCGCGGCATTGACCGCAGCGACTTCGCTGTCGAGGTAACGCCGCGATTCGACGTCACCCGCGCCGTGCCGCTTGCGCCAGGCGCGGACGTCGTTGACGACACGGAAGCTGGTGTCCGCCGGCAGGAACGTGAACGGGCCTTCGGGCTCGCCCACGTCGTAGACGTAGATGAAGTACTTCACCTGGCGGAGACCCTCGTGATCCAGGTGGAACAACTGGCTTTCGATCTTCTCGTCCGTCCCGCGGGAGACCGAGTACACGAGGTCGACTCGCGTGAGATACGGAACCATCCCCAGGTACTGCGTCACCGGGCCGAGCAGCTTCTCGCTCAACGCGAACTCGACGAGATCGGGATTGCGGCGAAGATCCTCGTCCTTGAGCAGATGTCGATAGAACGACTGCTTGCGCGACAGAAACTTCGCCCGCTTCTCCGGGGTCCAGTTCTCGATGCCGGCCATCTGCTCGGCAATCTTTGCCTGCTTGACCTCGAAGAGCCGTCGGCTGGTCGCGAGCACTCCGCAGAATTCTGGACTCGCGGGATCGAACGAAACCGCGCTCCACCCTTTTGACGGCTCGATGATCGGCGCGCCGAGGCGGCGGCCGTACGTCGCGGCCAGTGCCTGGCGCCCGCGCAGCTCGCGACCGCCGCCGGCAAACGTCGCCGCACGCAGCAGCACCTGACCCGCTCGCGTGTCGCGCAGGTGGAAGTACAGGCTCTTTTCCGCTGAGCGGACGCGGCCTGCCACGTACCGCGCGAGCTTGGCACCGCGCTGCGCCTGCTTGCGCGCCTTCTTCACTCCGCGAAGCGTCTTCTGGAACACGAGGCCTGGCAGACTGGTCACCATGCCGTGAATCCTCCGTCGACGCGGAGTTCCGCCCCGGTCACATACGCGGAGGCATCCGAGGCCAGAAACTGAAGCGGCCCGACCAGGTCCTGATGCACAGCCATGCGGCCGAGCGGCACGCGGGCATTGAACTTCGATTTGAACTGATCATCCTGCGCCCCGAGCACGCCGCCTGGCGAGAGCGTGTTCACCCGCACCCCGAAGGGTCCCCAGGCCGTCGCGAAATACTTGGTCAGGTTGACGACCGCGGCCTTGGACGCCCCGTACGCGGGTGGCTTGAGAAACGGCGGATCGCTGACGATGTGGTCGTAGAACCGGGCATCGGGTGACACCGAGGCATAGAGCGACCCGATGTTGACGATCGAACCGCGGCCGGCCTTGGCCATGTCACCGCCGAACAGCTGCGTGACCTGGAAGAGACCCAGCGTATTCACTTCGAAGATGCGACGGTTTAGGTCGAACGGAATGTCTTCCAGGCGATAGCCGCCGCCGGACGCCGCTGGCGGCGCATCGATGCCGGCGTTGTTGACGAGTACCGATGGGACGTCGTACTTCGCGAGCACCTGATCGCGCGCGGCCGACAGCGCCGCACGGTCGGTGACGCTTGCGCCCATGATCGACAGCTTGCCGGGGTGCGCCGACTGCAGCGCGGCGAACGCGGCGTTCGGCCGCGCGTCAGGCAGGTCGAGGCCGACCACCGTAGCCCCAGCCTCCAGCAGCGCCTGCGCCCACACAGGGCCCAGGTTTCCCAGAGCCCCGGTGACGACGGCGACTCGGCCATCGATTCGAAACCTGTCACTCATTTGAAGATGTGAACGATCCGAACGATCTACACGCCTGCCGTGGCCGCCGCGGCGCGTCCGACGAGTTCGAGCGTCAGCGACTGGTCGGCACGGACGTCGCGCGTCAGTGACTGTCCAAGGACCTGATCCAGGTAGTAGGGCGGCAGGCCGTCCCCGGGGCTCTTGATCGCAATGTCCCCAGCCGTCAGCACGTGCCCGGCGGGCAGATCGCGAGCCGCCACGAGCTTCTTGCCCATCTTCAGGACCGGACTGGCCTCGCTCGCGTAGACCTTCTTCCGGCCGTCGCCGAGCGCCATGCGGACACGCTGGAGATCGCGAATCATCTTCTTCATGCCGACCGGCTCGAGCGAGAAGCGGTGATCGGTGCCTTTCATCGCGCGGTTGAGCGTGAAGTGCTTCTCGATGATCCGGGCGCCGAGCATATAGGCCGCGACCGGCATCGCAATGCCGTTGTCGTGACCGGAGTAGCCGATCACCACCTCGGGAAACTTCTCGCGATAGGTGGCAATGACACGGAGGTCGAGCTCGGCGAATTCCGCCGGGTAGCCGCACGTGCATTGCATCAGGCAGAGCCGCGGGTTGATCGGCATGATCGTCTCGTAGGCGCGCTGCACGTCGTCCATGGTTCCGCCGCCGGTGCTGACAATCATCGGCTTGCCGATCTTCGCCACGTGCCGGAGCAGCGGAATGTTCTTCAGATCGCCCGAGGCGATTTTGTACGCCGGGGTGTTCAGCTCCGCCAGGAAGTCCGCGCTCCGGATATCGAACGCCGTCGAGAAGAAGCCGATGTCGAGGCGCGCTGACTCCGCCTGCAGCTCCTCGTATTCCGGCTTGCCGAACTCGAGCGCTTCGCGGTGTTCGCCATAGGTGGCGCCGAAGCTGTTCTCGTTGTCGTACGGCTTGTCGTACATCTCGCGCGTGTAGAGCGTGCGGTTGTCGCGCTTCTGCAGCTTCCCGGCGTCGACGCCGCAGTCGGCCGCCGCCTGAAACAGCTCTTTCGCCGTCTTCAGACTGCCCTGGTGGTTGTGGCCGATTTCCGCAATCACATACGCGTTGCTGTCGTCGCTGATGATGCGGTTGCCGATGATGAGCTGACGCATTGGCTCGTCCCCTTCGTCTTCAGTTATCGGTCGTCAGTTGGCAGCAATTACTCGTTACTTGTCACTTGTCACTTGGTACTTCCGACTTTCTCGTACACCAGCACCCGGCCCTTCCCCATCCAGTCAATCCGATCCTCCAGATCCTTCCGCTGGCGGAAGCCCTCCAGGACGAAGAACAGACGGAGCAGGTCCTTGTTGAGCAGTGTGATATGCGACGGATCGACGTCGAACTGGGTCGTCACATCCAGCAGTGTCGCCGGATTCGGATGGAACCGGGTCGTCACATACGCGAACTTCGAGCTGATGCGGCAGATGTTGCGGACGCCCTCGCGTACCTGCAGCACGGTGAGGTGTTCGAACACCTCGCGGCAGATGACGAGGTCATACGCGTCGTCCGGTACGCTCGGCTCGGAGACCGGTCCGATCCGGATGCGATCGCGGACGTTCGCGGGCGCGAGGTCGATCGAGCTCTGGGCGAAGTCGATGCCGTCGGCGGCGATGCCGATCTCGTCGAGCAGATACATTAGCGCCCCAGGGCCGCACCCCATGTCCAGTACCCGTTTCGGCTGAAACACCTCTTTGATGACCTGCGGGTGGCGTCCCTCGATCTTGCGGCGGGTCTCAATCGTGTAATCGTTGCCGGCCTGCCGCCAGTCGCTCACGAAATAGTCGGAATCGTAGTGTTCAGGTTCGATGTTCTTCTGGCTGAAGACGAGGCGCTCGAACGCGGCGAGGTCGACGTGCCCGTTTGGGCCGGCCTCGAAATTCTGCAGCAGCTTCGTTGACGAATCCCGGACGGTATCCAGGAAGACGATCTCGATCCCCTCTTCCGTGCAGATGCGGACCTGCTCGGGAGGGAGCCGGCCCTCCCAGTCCTTCCCCTTGATGTAGTGCGTCGGCTGCAGTTCGCGAAGAACGGTTTCGGTGTCGACGGGGCTGACGTGGGTGAAGTCGATCGGCTTCAACGCATCGATCACTGCCGCCCGCTGCGCCGCCGGCAGCAGCGGCGGATGCTTGGCGCTGGTGTAGGAATCCGGCGCGATGTTGCAGAGCAGCGACCCGCTGATGTCGCGAGCCCGGGCAAAGTATTCGATGTGGCCGTGGTGCAGCGGATCGAACGCGCCATCCACCATCGCCACCTTTTTGCGGTACTGCCGCAGATCTCTGTATCCAACAATCATCGTGTTTTAGACATCAATGAGGCCGAGTCCGGCGTGCTCAAGGTGCGTGAAAATGCCGCCCGGTCCGAAGTCCGCCACCGCGTCCGGCGCAATCGTCGCCCCGTCGACGGGCATCGCCGCCAGATCGCCGGCGACGTCGTCGCGAACGAAAAACGCGTTCACACCACGAGGCTCCACCAGGACCAGCCGGTACCCTTTGCTGGCGCCGAGCTTCGCGAACGCCGGCAGCGACGCGCCGTAGTACGCATCCCGCGGCACGGCGAACCGATGCCGATCGAACTGCGGATCGTACGGAATCGCGACCGAGCGATGCGGACCCAGAAACGGATTGTATTCGACGATCACCAGGCGGGGCCGGCAGGCGGTGAGGTTGTCCCACACCCAGTAATCCATGCCGTCGATGTCGATGCTGAGGAGGTCGACGTCGCCGCCATAGCCATGCGTTTCAACGAGCGCGTTGACATTCTCACGCGTGACCATCGACGACACCACGGAGACGGCCGGCGCAAATCGTCGTTGCAGCGTGGCGGCGCGCTCGGGGTGGGCTTCGATCATCAGCCCCGTCCACCCGCACTCCCGGGCGAGGAAGCCGGAGTTCCCGCCGTTCACGCCGGCGCCAATTTCCACGAATCGATGCGTGGCGGCGCCGATGCGATCGAAGAGCGCCACGGTGATGCCGTCCTCTTCATGTTGCGACAACCCGCGAAAGCGCCGCGCGAGCAGGGCCTGCGTGCCGGTGAGGGCGCCGTTCAGGAAGGTGTGGCGGACGAGCGCATCGATGTTGTCGTCAATTTTCCGGAGCCGTCCGGTGCGGGCCATAGCGTCCAGGCCTTCGGCACGATCGACCAGGTCCGCAATCCGCTGCTCGATGCGATCCAGGCGTTTCGCCAGCTGCCTCGAGCTGTGCGCCATCTCTTCCACGATGCGCTGCTCATTCCGCTGGACGGTCTTCTTCAGCGCGGTCAGATCGTCACGGGGCGCCGCGCCCAGAGAATCGCGGAGAAAGCGTTTCAGCGACTGGAACATCGCTTCAGGAACCGACCGCCTGCTCCATGCGCCCGGCACTATGAACGACATGGCCCAGCACGGTGCGCAGAATGTCGGTGGACCGCGTGTCGATGGCGGCTGCCGGAACACCCATCAGCCGCGTCAGACGCCACCACATGTCCATGTGCGCCGGCAGCAGCTCGGCCTGGGTCGAGTAGAAGGCGTACGACGGCACACCGTAGAAGGTCGCCAGGTACGCCAGCCCCCCATACGTGCCGACGAACGCTCGTGCGTTGCTGACGATTTCCGACTGCATCTCGAGATTGCGCTCTGCCGTCATCAGCCGATCGACGTGGTGAATACCCATGCCGGGCACGTTGAGGTCCTCGTGATCGTCGAACTTCAGTCCGGTGTTCAGGAGCACGACCGGCACATCGCGGCTGATCGCCCGCACGATATCGGCCGCAAACTGGCGGTTCTCCGGCGTGTCAGGAAACGACGGGCGGAAATAGAAGCGGACGGCGACGTAGTCGCGCGGCAGATCCTTCAGCGCCGGGCTGCGATCAATTCGCTGCAGTGGTTTGTACTCGGTGTGCTGCTTGAGGATGCCGACCCCGGCCTTCTCGAACCAGAAGAAGCGCAGCAGGCGATACATCGGACCTGGATGGAGCATCTCAACGTGATCGAGGTCGAGCCGCTTCCTCACTTTTTCGACGATGTCCTTGTCCATCTTCTCGATGCGGTACTGCTTCTGATGGCCCGCTTTGTCCCATCGCAGCTCGTTGGCTTCCCGGTATTCGTCGAGCGAGAACAGGTCGAACACGTCCACGTACTCGTCGGTGATGTGGCTGTACCAATGCCGCGCGCCGCCGCGTGACACAACGATGAGACGCCGCTGCTCGAGGCCGAACTCCTTCAGCGCCCAGTTCAGAAATGGAATCCAGTAGAGCAGTTCGTAGCCGACCTCACCGACCCACGGTCCAATCACAATCGGCGCGTTCGTCTTCGTGAGCGGTTCCAGCTCCCGGCGCATCGCCTCGGCGTGCGGCGCCGCCGGCAGCTCATCGAGCTGATCCTTCAGCAGCGACGGAATCACGCGATTCTTCACGACGGGTATCGCGCGCACCGCGTTGAGGAACCAGAGTCCCGGGCGGCGCACGACCTCGAAGCTGTAGTGACGCACGTTCTTGCCAAGACGCGCACGCGCCTTGCGGATGACTTTCGGGCCCATGTGCTCCCTCAGCTGTGCCCTCGTCCAATCGACCACGCCGTGACGAACGATGGAGCGGAACATCAAACGCACACGCCGCTCGTACGGGCGCAGCCCGACGATCTGTTCAAGGATGCGGTTACGAATCGCCCGCAGTGTCTGCCAGATATGCAGCAGACCGGCGAGGACGAAGCACTGCACCGCCGCCCACGTCCCGGCGAGACGGGAGATCTCGGGCCGCCCGTGCCCGCGGATGGTGAAGGTCCAGAACAGGCTCGTCGCGTGGCTGATCCACCACGGGAAGTACGCGTAGAGCGGTCGCCCGCCCGGAAAGAAGCTGGTGCGCTGCCGGCCAAGGCTGAAGATGCGGCCATACCAGCGACGAAACCAGAGGACCTGCGGCACCTGTTTGAACTGCCCGTAGAGCGCCAGCTCGGTGAAGAGCAGGCGATCCGGCACCAGGACATGGCGGTACACCCCGGCACGCTCCAACGAGCTGATGCGGTAGAGGCCATAGACCATGTTGCCGGCGGACATGTCCTTGATGCCGCGCCGCATCCGCACCCAGCGATTGGTTTCGCCGAATGTGTCGAACGCCCACGGCCGGCGCTTCAGCACTTCTCCCTCCGCACCGATGCGGCGGTTGAGCGGATACGTCAGCACCACGTCCGGGTTCGCATCGAGTGCGTCAACCAGTTGCTGCAACCACCGCGGATGCCACAGATCGTGATCGCTCGCCCAGGCGAAGTACTCGGCTTCGGGATAGCGTGCACGGGCAGCGTTGAACGCTTCGTGCGAGTTGCCGATCAGGCCAAGGCGCGTGGTGTTGCTCTGGTACGACACGCGGGTGTCGAGCGCTTCGTACTCCCGCGCAATCGCCGGCGTGTCGTCGGTCGAGCAGTCGTCGACCAGCACCAGCGCAAAGTCGGTGAAGGTCTGATTGAGGATCGACTCAATCGCCTCTGGAAAATCCTTTGCGTGATTGAAGAGCGGGGAACCGATGATGACCCGTGGCATGCGTTCAGATGCGGACGCGCTTCCAGCCGATGACGTGTTTGTAGTCGCTCTTGGTGGGCGCCTCGTCGAGCATCTTCTGGTACGAGACCTTCAGAATCTGCACCTCACGCGGCCAGTAATACTGCGAGATGATGCGCGTCACGCTGTCGAGCTCGCTGTTCATCGCCGACTTCTCGCGATTCAGGCTGTAGATGAATCGGGCGCCAAGCTCGTACGACTTGGCCACGTACGAAGTCACCTGCGCGCTCGTCATCTCCTGAAACGACACCATATTGACGGCCAGGTCGAGACGATCCGGCGTCAGGTCGGCCAGCGCGGTGTTCGGCATGAAGATGAAGTCGTAGTCGCGCCAGTTCGCGAAGATCCGCTCGGCCGGCTCCTCTCCCCAGAAGCGCACCTTCGCGCCGGGAAAGAGCGTCATCAAGTAGGTGGCCGAGAAGAGGAACAGCTCGGGGAAATCGCTGATGAGATACGTGGTGTTCGGACAGATCGTCTTGAACTGGTACGGGAAACCGCCCCACCCCGCGCCAACCTCCCACACCAGCTTCCGCTCGCCATCGCCTCGGAATTCGTCGAGCACCGCCCCCTTGTCGAGAGCGAGGAGGACCTCGAAAAACTTCATGGTGTCGAGGTTGACCAGGTGCCCGTCGATGCTGAACCCGAACCCCCCGAGCGCCGCGGGCTCTGGCACGAACAGCTCCGGTTTTCCCTGCGCCAGCAGTGCGTGCAGCTTGTCGGCGTAACGCACCTGCTTGCGGTCGCGGCCCGAACGATAGTCGTGCACGTGAAGGCCGGTGATGTGAAACGAATGGGCCCGCAGCGTGTCGATGATGAGCGGCGACGCGTCGAGCATGTACTCGAAATTGGCGAGCTCTTCCTTCCAGTAGGCACTCGGCGTGTAATTCGGATCCGCATCAACCTGCGCGCGCATCTCGAACACGCGTTCGCGCACGTACAGGTAGTTCTGAAATCCTGGCGACGCGCGCAGGGCCGCAATCCGCGCGTCAAGCGCCGCGGCAGTCGTGGGCACGTTGATCACGTCGGTCAGCGTCAGCCTCCTTTGACCGTTGGAATATCCGCGCGCACGTCGGCGGCGACGGCATCAGCGCCGATCCGGCGCTTGTCCACGGCTGCAGCGTGTGCGCGGCGACGCTGCCGATTCATTCCGGCCCGACCGGCGACACGCAGCAACTGCTGCAGGGGGTACAGGACCGCCGGGACCGCCGCACGCGGACGCCTGCGAGACGCGAGCATCTCGAGCGCGTCGACGAGCAGCGGAGTGGCAGCGACGGCCGTGCCATGCGGTCGCACGAATCGTTCAACGAACCGCTCGCATGCCGCGCGGCCGATCGCGGGCGACTGAACGGTCTCGGCCACCTGCTGCGCGTGTTCCAGAAGCGATCGCGCCACACGCAGAAAACCGCCGTTCTCCGCCAGGAGATAGCGGAAGTGCAGCGTACCGCCCTGCGTGTCCTGGAACTCGGGCGCCAGCACCGAGTGAACGGTGCGACCGGCAATCGCCGCCTCGATCATGGCGGTGGTGTTGACGCCGACCACCGCAGCGCTGTGATGCAGCGAATCGAAATAATCCTGGCGATCGGCTTCGTTGACCGGATTCGCGCCGCGCGGATAGATGACGACGTTGGGAAGATCGCTGAAGTCGGCCTCGAGCCAGTGTGTGGAGTTGTAGGGGTGCGGCCGCACCAGGATGCCAACGTGCTCGAGCGTCGGCTGCGCGCGCAGTGCGGCGATCCATCGCCGGACAAAATGCAATTCGGCCTCCGGCGCGGAAATCGACGCCGTGGATCCGACGAAGAGCACGATCGGCCGATCGGGCGACAATCCGATCTTGCGCGCGAACTGATCACGGGCCGTCGGCGTTCGCTCGAACCATCGATCGAACGGCTGGGCCCCGGTGACAACGATGCGTGCCGGGTCGATGCCGTGGAACTCCACCGCTTCCGCGAGTTGCTCACGGTTCCAGACGGAAACGAGATCGGGACGAACCCGGATCAGGCCCTTTGTCGTCAGGTGGTCCCAGCTGGCAATGCACGCCGCCGCCGGGATGCCGAGCGCCTGCGCGGCTTTGACCAGATCCGGCTGCCGGCTGCGCGCAGTGACCAGCGGGGTGACGAGCACGGCGTCGGCTTTCCGCGACTCGATGAACCGCTCGAGTCGCCGGTTGCTCGGAACCGCGCGTTCGCACAACGTCAGCAGCGAGACGAGCGTGCGCGTCATCCAGGCCGTCGAGGTGTTGCGGCGCGCGAGAAATCCCAGCTCCGTCGGTACCACCTTGCGCATCCGCTCCCGCAGGTATGTCGCCTCAGCGAATTTGGGATGGTAGTAGCGGACGTAATCGATCGTGCCGCGCAGGGCGCGCGTCACGTACTCCCAGACGGCGTCGTCTGGCAGCGGTGTTCGTGCATCGTGAACGGTGACACCGGGAACACCGGTCAGCGCTTCTGCGCCTTCGGCCTGCTTCTGCGGGTTGTCGAAGACGACATCGACGTGATGACCTCGTGCCGCAAGGCCGCGGACGGTTGAGTCGAAGTACCGCAGATATCCGGGGTACTGCATCACGAACAGGAATCGACGGCGCTTGTCTGTCATGCCTCGGGCGCAAGCTCCGCGATGGTTCCGGTCTTGCCGCTGATGACATCAACCAGCGGCAGCCCGGCTTTGGCGATCTTCTGATACACGTCCTTGCCGCGCGTGATGTTGAGCGGCGCTCGGTAGCCGCGCGCCACCTCGATCTCGCGGATCTCGGGTGCCAGGTCGTTGCGGAGGAAGAACGCGTTCACGCGCTCCGTGACGACGAGCCGGTAGCCTTTTCGGCGGCCGAGATGCGCGAGCGCTGCCAGGGAGGCACCGCGATAACCGCGATTGCCGATCGCGCTCAGATCGAATTCGGACGAGTACGGGATCGTGACGGCACGTTCAGCACCAAACAGCCAGTTGTATTCGATGGCGACGACGCGCGGCGAGCAGGCGGTGACGGCCTCCCACACCCAGTAGTCCATGCCATCGATGTCGATGCTCAGGAAATCGATTTGGCCGGTGACGCCGAACTTCTCGAGCATCGCATTGACGCCTTCTCTCGTCACCCGCTGCTTCGCCGTGCGGACCGGATGCCCCTTGAACCGCACGGTCACTTTATCGATGGACGCGGTCTTGGCATCGACCATCAGGCCGCTCCAGCCGCACTCCTGCGCGAGAAAGCCCGAGTTGCCGCCGTTCATGCCGCAACCGATCTCAACGAAACGTCGGTCGGTCGTGCCGATGCGCTTGAACAGGGCGAGGAGCAGGCCGTCTTCCTCGTTTTGGGAGAGATAGCCAAAGCGGTCGGCGAGCAGGTCGTAGGGCGGCGGCAGGGCCACGTCCTCGAGATACAGCTTGCGGACGATCGCCGGAATGAGATCGATGTTCTGCTTCAGATCCGTGACCACTCGCTCCAGCTTGTCGAGGCGAACTGCGATCTCCTCGAGTGTGGTAGCCGGATCGGGTTGGCGGCCGTCCGCCGACGCGGTGGATTTTCTAGGCGTAAACAGTTTCATTCGACGCGTTGATCACTGAATGACAGGCTGCGGCGCACGCTGAAAGGTCGACGTGACCAGGTGTGCGTCGGCTACATCACACGCCAGGAATCGTCCCGCCCCCATGCGGCCGAACGTCCGCAGTGCGTGGTCCAGGTGAAAGGGCACCAGTTTGTCTCGGGCAGAAAAGAACGAGAGTGCATCCACGCCGTACAACGGGGCCAGATAGGAGAAGCCGCCGTAGGTACCGATGAAGCCGCGGGCACCCGCCACGACTGCGCTCTGCGCCGCGAGGTTGTCGCGAATGTCCGTGGCAATCGTCTGCACGCCGGCGCCGCCGCCCAACGCGTCGCGGTGATCGTCGAGCTGCGCGGTGGTACTCAACAGCACGACCGGCATCTGTGCGGCCGCTGCCGCGATCGTTCGCTGCACGAACGCCCTGTTGTCGGCGGACTCCGGGAAGGACTGACTGAAATAGAACTTGGCCGCGATGTATTCGGCCGGCAGTGTGCTCGTCACGGGATGCGCTGAAGGCGATGACAGCGGGCGGTATCGAAGAAACGCGTCGATCGGCTCGAGCACCGCCTCTTCCTTCCAGTAGCCGGTGAACAGCCGATACATCACCTGCGGATGCAGAAGGCGGACACGACCGATGCCTGCCTGCGCCCGCACAGCCGACAGCAGCCGTCGATCGAACGTCGAGATCCGGTGCTGCTTCCAGGTCGGTGCGTGATCACGGAATTCCTCAGCGCTGATCAAGTCGAACACTTCGACGCTGGTGCCTGTCAGGTCGCGATACCAGAGACCGGCGCCGCCGCGCGTCACCACGATGAGACGCTGCCCGTCGATCCGCGCCCGCTCCACCAGCCAGCGCACGAAGGGGATCCAGTAAAGCAGCTCGAAGCCGACTTCACCGCACCAGGGGCCGACCACGATCGGGCGATCCGATCGGCCGAGCAGCGCTGCCCGTCGCGTGGCCGCGCGATGATGGTGCGCCTGCTCACGCAGCTCCGTTGCGCCTGCAGTCGCCAGCGACAGCAGCCGCTCCTGCTCCTTGACGCGCCCGAGCAGCTCACGCACCCGCTGTCGCAGCGCGGCCAGCGCCTCGGACTGCTCGCTCAACCGACGGCGCTGACGACCAAGCACCGGGATGAGACGTGAAAGGATCGTCACAATGCAGGATGCAGAAGGCAGAATGCAGACACTGCAGTGCTGACACCGTTCTCAGCCTGCACTCCGAATTCTGAATTCTGCATTACATGCGCACCGACGCCGTTACCTGCTCCGTATCGAGCTGACTGCGTTCGAGCAGACGCGCCAACGGCCCGCGTTGCTCGCCCAGCGCCAATCCGAGGACGCTGAGATCGCTCGTGTCGAGCACCACGTACGAGCCACGCTTGAAGCGTCCGAAGACACGGCGCGCCAGCTCCAGGTGCTGCACGTTGAATTTTTCGCGATGCGAGTAGAACGCCAGCGACGTGACGCCGTAGAGCGGCGCCAGATAGGACAGTCCGCCGTAGGTGCCGACGAAGGCGCGCGCCTTGCTGATCACCTTCGTCTGCACCGCGAGGTTGTTCTGCGGCGTCATCAGGTGATCGACGGTGTGAATGCGCGAGCTGCGCCCCGGACGCATGTCCCAGTGATCGTCGATGTGCAGATCCGGATTGAGCAGCACCACGTCGTTCGTCTCCGTCAGCGTGTCGAGCAGGCTGGTCACGAACAGCTTGTTCTCTTCCGTGTCGGGGAACGACTCGTTGAAGTAGAAGCGCACGGCGATGTAGTCGCGCGGGAGCCCGGCCGTGACATCGGACGCATCGATCGCCGGCAGGCGCTGGAATGACGCGAACTCGTCCACCAGGCCGATCGACATCTGCTGCTTCCAGAACGGATAGAACAGCCGGTACATGTACATCGGATGCAGCGTATCGAGGCCCTTCGCCCCGATGTGCTGATACACGACCTTGAGAATCTCGCGGTCGAACTGGGACATCAGCAGATGCTTCTGCTTCGCTTCCGCGAGCCGCTGTTCGTTCTTCACGCGGAACTGCTCCGGCGTGTAGAAGTCGAACAGATCGATGTAGGTCGCGCCGATGTCGCGGTACCACGCGCCGACGCCGCCGCGCGAGACGACGATCAGTCGCTCCGGATCGAAGTGGCGATAGGTCTTCGCCCAGTTCAGAAACGGAATCCAGTACAGCAGCTCGAAACCAACCTCGCTCAGCCACGGGCCGACGATGATCGGCCGATCGCTGCGCGCCATCTTCTGCAGCGTTCGCGGGATGGCCACCATCTCCTCGGTTGGCGTACTGCCATCGGCCGTGTGCGTCACCACGCGCGGCACGATGTAGCGCTTGGTGAATCGCTTCATCGCCGGCATGCGGAAGACGATGTCCAGCAGCCAGAACATCCGCTTCCAGAACCAGTTGCCGATCGTCAGCGGCCGCAGCTGCTTCTCGCGCTTCTTGGTGAGCCGCGAAATCGCCCGCGCGGTCTTCATCACCCATGCAATCGGATAGAGCGCGACGCGCAGCGGATACAGCCAGAACGGAAGATGCTCGGGCTTGCGGCGCGGCTGACGCGCCAGCTCTTCGACGGCGTCGGCCAGGATCGGGGTCGCCGGCACATCGAAGCCCTTCGGCCGCACGAACGCTTCGACGAAGGCCTTCAGCTTGCGCGCATCCTCGTCGGTGCGGTCGAGCGCCACCGACAGCTCGCGCGCGTGCTCGTCGAGCGTGCCGGCCATGTGCAGCAGCCCACCACCCTCCTTCAGCAGGTAGTGGAAATGCAGCGTACCTTCCTGCGTGCCGGCGTACTTCGGCACCCGTACGGAGTACACCGGACGGCCGACGATGCCCGCTTCGATTTGCGCGCTGGTGTTGACGCCGACCGCGGCAATCGCGTGATACATCGAGTCGAAGTAGTCGTTCTTCGACGCCGCGTCCACCGGGTTGGCGCCGCCACGTGGCCAGAGCGCCACATCCTGGAACTGGTCGAAATCGAATCGCTGCCACGGCTGCGTGTTTTCAGGGTGCGGACGAATCAGGATTCCGGCCTGGCGGACACGCGGGTCTGGCGCGGACCGCACGGCGCGAATCCAGTCCGCCACGAACTCCGCTTCGTCCGGCGCGATGAACTGTGACGAGCACAAGTAGAGGAAGAACGGCCGCTCCGGAGACAGTCCGATCTTCGCGCAGAACTCCTCGCGCGTCGTGCTGGGGCGACGGGCGAACCACTGGTCGTACACCGGTGCGCCGGTCACCGCGACGTCTTCAGGCTTGACGCGGTGCATCGACACCGCTTCGCGCTTCTGCGCCTCGTTCCAGACGTAGACGCGATCGGGCAGCACGCGAATCAACCCTTTGTTCGTCAGGTTGTCCCAGCTGTGCACGCAGAGCGCGCTGCGGATGCCGAGCGCACGTGCGGCCTTCACATACTCGACCTGATCGGATCCGAGATCGACGAGCGGCGTGATCAGGACGACATCCGGATTCTGCGTGGCCACGATGTCGCGAATCCATCGATCCAGCGGAAGCGCACGTTCAACCGTGCGCAGCATCGCGGCCGCAGCGGCGTTGCCCGCACGCGTCCGGAAGATCGGCAGGCGGAAGAACATGCGGATCGCGCGTGGAATGCGCAAGCCCGCCCGATCCCTGAGTGCCGTAGCGTCCTCGTATTCAGGCGTCAGGTAGCGGACATAGTCGGTGGTGAACCGCAGGACGCGCGCCAGCCCCAGCCAGAACCGCCAGGGCGTTTTCTTGCCCAGCTCGAGGTAGGTGATCTCGGGATGGTCGTTCGTCAGCTCCCACAGCATGCGGCCGTCGCCGAGCTTGTCCTGCATCATGAACGCCAGGTGGATCTGATGGCCGCGCCGAGCAAGCTCTTTCAGTGTCGACGTGTAATTCCGCAGTGCGCCCGGATGGCGCATGGAGAACAGGATTTTCATGCGGTTATAACTTGTCCACCGAGGCGGTCTCCTCGCGATTGAAAAACCACAGACCCATCACCATCGTCAGCACGATCAGCGTGAGCGAGACCGTCGCCGACCCCTGTGAGAACGAACCCTGCCCGAGCGTGCCCCACTTGAACGCCTCGACGACGGACGACATCGGATTGAGCGCGACCAGCCAGGCGTACTTGCTCTGGGACGACAGCGGATACACCACCGGCGTCAGGACAAACCAGAACGGCGTGATGTAGCGCAGCGCATACCGCACGTCGCGATAGCGCGCCTGGAGCACCGATGTCCACAGCCCGACGGCGATCGCGAAGAACAGGCTGACGAGGACCGCGGCGGCCGCGACGAACAGGCGCGGACTGACCGTGACGTACCAGATGCCGTCGCGCTGGTGGAAGATGACCACCGTGATGGCGAGCACCACGAGGAGGACCGCGAGATACACGAGGCCGGGCGCGACCGCCGACACCGGGAGAATCAACCGCGGAAAATACACGCGGGTGACGAGGCGCCGGTTCCGCTCGACGCTGCGCGTGATGTAGAAGAGCGACCGCTCAAAGACCGTCCACGTCACGGTCCCGCACAGGAAGAACAGAAAATACGGAAGGTTGTCGACCTTCTGCGCCTGATCGAGCATGTTGCCGAAGACGAGGGCGTTGAGCCCGATGGGGCCAGCCACGCGCATCAGCAACCAGATCCAGCCGAGCGCACTCCCTCGATACAACGAGGTCACCGTGGCCGACGCGAAGTACCACCAGAGGTATCGGTAGGACCAGAGTTCGCGTACGCGCGCGAAGGAGCCGTGCTGACGCGGCTCGATGACCCACATGCCGGGTTGCGCCGCGAACGCGTCAGACGCGGACGGCATCGGCCTCCATCTGCATCGCCCAGTCGAGGGTCGGGTTGACCAGGCCCTTCCGGTGGCGGCCGTCGTCGGCCGTGACGCCCTGTTCACCGTAGACCATGAATGCCAGGGCCTTGTTGACGATCAGCGCGTGCTCCTCGCCTTCCCCGCGGATCAGCATGATGCTGACGTTGACGGTGTAGGTCGTCTCCGCGAGGAGATTGGCCGGAATGCGCACCACGGCTTCGTAGCCGGAGTCTGCCTGCACCGCGAGCAGGTCAGGCTGCATCGAACGAAAGACCAGCACGCCCTTCGACATCAGGTCGATGGCGCAGCGGACACGCGCCTTCGCGCGTCGGGTGCGGAAGCGGATGCGGACGTACACGTCCTCGGCCCGCGGCGGCGATCCGATCTCGCGGCCGTCGCTGGCGAGCAGTTTGACGTCCACGATCTCGCCGTATTTCACCGCGTGACTGGTGCCTTTGTAGCCGGGTGCGGCGGCGAGCATGTCCCAGGCTGCGTTCTGGTACTCGGTCACGACCTCTTCGGGCGCGCCATCACGATGCAACGCACCTTCCTTCAGCCAGATGACGCGGTCACAGATGCGCGAGACCGCTTCCATGTCGTGCGACACGAACAGGACGGTCAGGCCGCGCTCACGCGCCAGCTCACGCACCTTCTGCAGACACCGCTCCTGAAACGCGAGATCGCCGACCGCCAGGATCTCGTCGGCCAGCAGGATCGACGGTTCCATATTGATGGCCACCGAAAACGCCAGCCGCAGATACATCCCGCTCGAAAAATATTGCAGCGGCGTGTTCACGTGATCCGGAATCTCGGCGAATGCAATGATGTCGTCGAGGCGGCGCTGCACGACCGCGCGCGGAATGCCGTTGAGCGCCGCGTTCATGTAGATGTTTTCCAGCGCCGTCGCCTCGTCGTCGAATCCGGCACCGAGCTCGAGCAAGGAGACGACGCGGCCGTGCCCGCGGACGCGCCCGGCGGTCGGCTCGATCACGCGGGCGATGACCTTGAGGAGGGTGCTCTTGCCGGCACCGTTCGAGCCAACGATGCCGAGCACCGTGCCCTCATCCACATCGAAGGACGCGTTGCGCAGTGCCCAGAGCTCTCGCGCGTTCAGGATTTCGCGCGTCAGCGGGATCGCGAACATCCGCCGGATCCGATCCAGCCGCGATTCGGCCCGCGGTGGTGCGGCATCCGCATGCGGAATCCAGTACCGCTTGCTGACTCCCTCGACGACCAGGCTTTTCACGGTGCGAGACGAAGCTCCGCCCTCTCAGTCACAAATGCGAACGTGCGACTGCCGCATCACCAGCGGCTGCGCGTCAGACGCGCGGCCGGCAATCCTCAGCACACACGGGCGTTATCAACAGATGCCGTGCCGAGCTGGTTTTCTGATCGGTCACGCGACGACAGGCATCCGGTTGGGCGCTGAGCTTTCCGCGACGCGCGCAAAGCCGTGGTGTGAGGGGACAAACAGAATTAAACGGGTGTCGATTGCCAGCTCGGCTGGGTCGTACAAACCGAGCACAGTGTACAGCATACGAACAGGCGCCAGCAACAAACTCCGCGTCGCTTAGGGCACATGCCTGATCGTGCCCGACGGTCGCGATCAGGTGATCTCCACCAACGGAAGTTTGTGCTTCTCAGCGTATCGAAAAACGTCCTCGCCCTTCTGCATGAGTACGTCGTATTTCTCGAGCAGCCGGTACGCGTGCGACGCGTCGCACGCAGGAACATGCGTTGCCACGTCGTGACGCAGAAAGAAGGCGTTCACGCCGGCTGGCTCGACCGCAACGAGACGATATCCTTTTCGCGCATTCAGTTTCGTCAGTGCCTGCAACGACGCACCGTAATACATCGAGTGATGGCGCTGGCGATCGAATTGCGGATCGTACGGAATCGTCACCGAGCGTTCGGGCCCGAACATGGAGTTGTATTCCAGGATCAGCACCCGCGGTGACGATGCGGTCACCGCTTCCCAGATCCAGTAGTCATTGCCGTCGAGATCGAGACTGAACAGATCGACCTCGCCCGCATAACCATGCTCCGTGATGAGCGCGTTGATGTTCTCCCGCGTGATCCAGGCGGCGACTGCGGTCGTCATCGGAAACCGCCGCGCCACCTGCAGCATGTGCTCACGGTGACCATCGACCATCAGACCCACCCAGCCCCATTCGCGCGCCAGAAAACCGCCATTTCCGCCGCTGAGGCCCGAGCCGATCTCAATGAACTTTCTCGTCGTCGGACCGGCTTCGTGCAGAAGCGCTAGCGTCAATCCGTCTTCCTGGTTCTGCGAACTCAGACGGAACCGCTGCGTGGTCAGACGCTCGGGATACGGGAGCGACGCTGGATCGATATAACGCGCGCGGAGCAGCGCCTGGATCGCTGGCTCGAGGTGGCGGGTACGCAGCCAGATCTTGTGCAGCGTGTCGCCCTGCGCTTCCAGCCGTTCGAGCCGGCGGTTGATCTGCGCGAGCTGCTCTGTCTGCCGTGCGCCGGTGAGAACGTTGCGTAATCGCTTGAAGAAGGCCATCGAGGAACGTCCCGGCCGCCGGCTCAGCGTGTGTCCGAAAGGCTGCGCTCGGTTTCGCGCCCCGCGGTGACCAGATCCGAGAGCGCCTCGGCCAGGCGGGTGGCCGCCAGGTCGTTCAGTGCGCGCGTCGTCGACGTGATCACGGCGAGATCGGCGAGCAGCAGTTGCGCAGCCAGCCGATCGATTTCATCCCAGTCCGAGCGGTTGTCAGCTCGCAGCACGCCAGTCAAGGCCGCAACCCGGCGCAGGAGCTCGTCGACCTGTGTCGTGGCAATTTGCTGGATGTTGCGGTCTGCGGCATCGTCTCCGGGCGGCTGCCGGACGACGGCAGGCGGGCCGATGGCCGCCATTAACAACTCCAGCCGCTGGTTGGAATCGTTCATCTCGGTCGCATCATATCCGAGGCCCAAGGGCTAAGGCCTAAGGCCTAAGTAGGAGTTGGGAGTTGGGAGTTGGGAGTTGGGAGTTGGAAGTTGGGAGTTGTTAGAATCCACCCACCGCATGGGCATGCTGCATTCGCTTCTTGGCGCGGTCGGCCTTGCATCAGCAGGTCAGGCCCGTACGCTCACCGCTCGCGTTGACACTGCCGAGCGGCGAGCCACCGAATTGAAACGCGCCGTGGACGAAGCTCGCGAAGAAGCGAAGCGGTGGAAGGGGAAGGCCGGAGAGCTCACCGAGCGCGTTGCGAAGGCCGAACAGGCCGCCGAGCGGCTCCCCAAAGTCGAGCGCGAACTGCAGCAGGTCAAGGCGCGCGATGAGAAGCATGTCGCCCAGCTGGCCGAGGTTCGTGAGCGCATGCTGCGCGCGGAGCGGTCGGCCGCACTGAGCCAGGAACATCTGACCGCGACCGAGGCAAAGCTGGACGTCATCGAGGCAGCGTTGGGCGTACTCGATCGGCGGACCAGAAAGCCGCTGTGACTCCAGCCCTGACGATCGTCGTCACCGGACGGAACGACGGCTACGGCGGCGACTTCAACGCGCGGTTTCTCCGCACGCTCGCGTTCAACCACGATCGCCTCGTCGAACGCGGCGTCACGCACGAAATCGTGCTGGTCGAGTGGGCGCCGCCGGCAGATCGACCGCAGCTTGGCAATCTCATGCGCGAGGCGCTGCCGAACATCGGCGACGTGCTGGAGACCTACCTGGTCGATCCTCGATACCAGGAGGCCTGCAGTCTGAATCCCAAGCTCGCCTACCTGGAGTACCTCGCGAAGAACGTCGGCATTCGACGAGCACGCGGGGGGGCAATCCTCGCGACGAACACCGACATCTATCTCGGGCGGGGCGTCGTCGAGGCGCTCGCGGCGGGCACCATCGACTCCCGCACGGTATATCGCGCGACGCGCACGGACGTGAAACTTGGCGCCGATGAAAGCCACGTGCACTGGGACCTGCTCGAAGACCCGCGCAACCACACCACCTACAAGACGATCCAGCCGCCGTTGTATGCGGGCGGGTCCGGTGATTTCATCCTGCTCGAGCGGGACAGCCTGCACGCCCTGCGCGGCTTCAACGAAGTCTACCGGCTGGCGCGTGTGGGGATCGACGTGAACTTTCTGGTGAAGGCGTACTCGAGCGGCTATCGCATTGTCGACATCGGCTCGCCGGTCTATCACACCGCTCACGTCGGAAGTTTCCGGACCACCAAGAACGTGGCCTCGTCCGAGACGGCCGAAGCCGCCTGGGGCTCGCGGGGCTGGCCCTCGCGCGACGTCATCTACGAGAACCACGATGCCTGGGGCCTCCGCGACGCTCCGGAGCGCCGCATCGACACGAAGACGAGGTGGCTCGATTTCTCCTGGGATGCCGTGCCGCCGCTGGCCGATCTCCGCCGGCTTGTCCTCCCTGCCGCGCGCGTCGGTCGGCCGCTGGTGTCCGAAACCACCGACTCGTGACAACCGCGCATGGCTGACAGCGTGTCATCGCAGCGGCCATGGCGAATACACGCCGCGGTTCTACTCGCCTACGCCGCGGTGGCCGTTGCGTTCTCCTGGCCGCTGTCGGCGCATCTGCAGACTCATCTCACCGGCAGTGTCGGCAGCGATACCGGAGTGTATGTCTGGAACCAGTGGGTCTTCCGGCACGAGCTCGTCGACAACCGAAGCCTCCCGTACTTCACCGGCGTGCTGTTCGGGCCGGATCATCTGACCGACTTGAGCCTGCACAACTACACGACGTTTCAGAATCTCATCGCGGTTCCGCTCGCGGGCGTGCTCGGCGTCGTCGAGACGTTCAACATCGTCTACCTGCTGATGGTGGTCCTCACCGCGTACAGCACGTTCCTGCTCGCAAGGCATGTCACTGGCGTCGCGCCCGAGTCGTTCATTGCCGGTTTCCTGTTTGCCTGGAGTCCCGTGCTCGTGACACGCGGCATGGGCCACTTCAGCCTCGTCGCCGCCGCGCCGCTGCCGATTTTCCTGCTGATCCTGCTCAAAGCCGACGGCCGCGAACGACTCCGCGATGCAGTGGCGCTCGGTCTGACGATGGCATGGGCGGCGACCACGGACGTGTACTACGCGATCTACTGCCTGCTGCTCGGCGCCGTGTTTCTCATGGCGCGCGTCGTGTCGATCGCGCCGAGCCGGCACGCCGGATGGGAGCGCGCCGCCGCCTGGGGACTGAACGTCGCGATCCTGTGCCTCGGCGGCCTCGTCATCGCGATTGCCGCAAGCGGTGGATGGGAACTGACCGTGGCCGGGCGCACGCTGCACATCCGCAGTCTCTATACGCCGGTCCTCGGATTGACCATCCTCGTGCTGATTCAACTGGCACGGACGTTCCGCGTGTCGCTCGTACAGTTGACGAAGAACGATGTCTATCGTTTCGTCGGCCTCACCGCCGCGACGGCCGTGGTCGGCGCCGTCTTTGTGTCGCCGGTGCTGTATGCAGCAGCCGTCCGCATCGCGCAGGGTGAGTTCGACACACCCGCGATCTACTGGCGCAGCAGTCCACCGGGCATCGATCTGCTCGCCCTGTTTCTGCCTAACCCGAATCATCCGCTTGCGCCCGACTGGATTGCGCAGTGGCTGACCAAACGGCCCAACGGCTACCTCGAGAACGTGGCCTCCGTTCCCTGGGTGGCGATCGGCATTCTCGTGCTCGCGTGGCGTTCGGGCTGGCGTCCGAATCGATGGTGGGCCGCGCTCTGCCTGATGTTCGGCCTGCTGGCGCTGGGACCGTTCCTTCACGTTGCCGGCATCAACACGTACGTCCCTGGGCCATGGGCCTTCCTGCGTTACGTGCCACTGATCGGGCTCGCCCACACGCCTGCCCGATTCAGCATCGTTCTGATGCTGGCGTTCGCCATCGTCGTCGCCGACGCACTGCGGGAATTGGGCCGCAGGAACCCTTCACGTCGCCGGGCGTTGCTCATTGCCGCCGGCGTCCTTCTTGCCGCGGAGTTGCTACCAGCCCCGCTGGCGCTGTATTCCGCCGAGATTCCACCGCTCTATCGCCGCGTTGCGGCGGCACCCGCAACCGTCACGCTGCTCGAGATTCCATACGGAGTACGTGACGGCGTCTCGAGCGTCGGCAATTTCACGGCACGGACGGAGTTCTTCCAGACGGCACACGGCAAGACCGTCATGGGCGGGTACCTGTCACGAATTCCTCGGCGCCGGGTCGATGAACTGCAGAGGGATCCGGTGACGCGTGCGCTGGCGATGCTGAGCGAGAACCGCCAATTGAGCCCGAACGACGAGACCGCGATGCTGGAGGATGCTCCCGCGTTCCTTCGCAAGAATCACATCGGCCTCGTCGTCATCGATCGCGAGAAGACGAGCGACCTGTTTCAGGGGCTCGTGATCAAAGCGTTCCGGCTCCGGCATCTCGAGACAAACGGTTCGCTCTCGCTGTTTGCCACGGATGTCTTTCCTTCCGCCTGAAGGCGGACGAACACGCTTACCTGTAGCAGGGCCAGCCCGTCGTTCTGTCTGGTATTGATGGCGGCAGATCCCGCCTGATCAGGATGCTGTAGCGAGCTCCCTCGACTTCGAATGACGCACCGGTCGTGTAATTGCGCTCAACGTAGCTGAGGAGGCCCGGGAACGCCCTGCCAGCGGCGGCAGACTCCGCGCTGTTGGTCAGAACAACCGGCGGCCGGTATCGCATCACCTTCGCCATTTCCAGGCGCTGCTCGCTCTCGACGCCGGCAAAGCTCAAAAAGAAATACAGATGACGGCCGGCCATCAGTCGATCCGACTCGTAGTAGATCTCGGGCGCATACCACAGCACGAGGAGGCGGTCGCGTGGCGCGACACACTGCCGCACGTACTCGGCAAGGCGGGCCGTCGGTAATTCCTCATCGCCGCCGCGGAGGCGCGATGGCGGCGAGGCTACGAGATTTGTCGCCAACTGCCGCCAGGTCGCGTACGCACGGGCCGACTGCCCTTCGCCGGTGAGCCATCGGACGCGCGTTTCGAATTCCCCGGCCACCGCGACGCTCTTGAACGTGAGCAGCAGAACGGCGGCGCTGACGATCCACGCCGGCCACTTCGTCAGTGCCGACAGCGGCGGCCGCAGCAGCGTCGCCAGCATGACGCCAAGCAGGATCGTCGGCAGGACCAGCGCTTCTGTTGACCGCAGGCCGTACGGCTCGCGCACCAGCGCGACGTTGACGATCACGGTAAACAGAGCGAACAGGAGCAGCACCCGCGGCGACACGGCCGGAGGAAGCCGCCGGCTGATTGGTAAGACGATCAGCAGCACCGCGAGAAGCGGAATCGCGTGGACGATCACGGCCGCGGCCATTCCAGCTTCAAACGGACGGTCAATGCCCGGCAGAAGCGTCGTGCGCAGCAAGCGTGTCTTGAAGAGCGCCCGGTTCAGGAGTGGCCACTGCGCACGGCTGAAGGTACCGCTGGCTCGGTCCATCCTCGAGGTGTCCGAGATCTGAGGGTCATCGACGAGTGCGTGCAGCAGATCCAGCGAACGCTCGGACAGACGCACGCGTTCGAGGTCCTGACCTTCGTCCGCCGTGTGTGTCAGTCCGTACTTGTGGAGCACCGTCGCGCGCGCCTCGGACGACAGCCCGGCCTCCCAGCGAATGATGATTTCCGGCGCATACCACTCGGCGGGCTTAGTGCCAATGTAGTCGGCCACGGATTGCAACGGCCAGTGAAGATACGCGCGCGACCGTACGTTCTCATCTCTGAAGGTCGCCACATCGGCCGCGGCAAACCCGACGGGGCCGAGTGTGGCCATCGCGAACAACAGATATGGCAGCACCGCCAGCAGCGCAACCGAAGCGGCGATTGCGGTCCGACGCACCGCCTCGCGCGTCCACCCGTGCGCCGCGGCCATGCTCAACGCAACGCCTATCGCGACCAGCACACCATGGTCGTGACGCCAGTAGAAGGCCGCGGCCACAGAGACGCCAGCGATGACCGCCTTCCGCGTCGACGGCCACCACACGTAGCTCCACCACAGCGACGCCGACATCGCGTAGACGAGCCATTTCGGATACGCATACGTGCGAGGGATCGCCACGAGGAACAGGGACGCGCACACGACCGCGACCCATGCCGATCCCGTCATCGTCCGGATCACACGGAAGACGAGAAACACCGCGATGGCGGTCGCCATGCCGACGATGATCGCTTCCGACAGGAGGCGATAGCCGAACACCATCTGAGACACCGCGCTTACCGCTTCCTGCAGCGTGGTGCTGATATCCCAGAAGTCGCGCAGCGGCAGATCGCCAGCCAGGAGCTGGCGCGCATACGTCAGATGCTGATAGTCGTCGTTGCCGGCCGCGCCCATCATGATCGCTTTGTGGAGACCCGCGATCAGCGCGATGACGACGCCGGGGGCGTAATCGCGCGGGCGTGGTTCGATGCGCATCACGCGTGGCTGGCGAAGCAGGGCTTCAAGATCGCTGAATCAGTTCCTGTTGTCCGGCCGCTGAAGAAATACAGCCCGGGCACGAACCACGCGGCGAACACACGATCCGAAGGCTGCGTACACCGTCGAAGATAGGCGACGAGCCCGGTGAGCCGGGGCTTTGGCAGCAGCGCCGTCGAGGATGGAGTCTCGGTTGCGATGGCGAGTTCCGTAAAGAGGTTGCCGTGGCGCCGAACGAGGTCGATGCTCGATGCCGTTCGGCGTGAGCGCGCGAAACGGTACCACATCCAGGCGGCGAGTACGACCGCCGGGCCGATGACGCCACCGATACGGCGACGGCGGCGACGAGGATCAAAGAAGTCGCGGAATGGAAGTTCTCCGTATCTGGCGATCCGGCGCGCCGGAGAAATGCGCTCGAAGTGGTCGACGGAAAATGTACAGGTGGCGAGCGAAAAGCACAGCGCAAATGTCCAGACCAGCGTCGTGGCGACCACGGCGCCCGTCCTCACCGGCCGCTGTGCTCCCCGGTCAACCTGCCGCCGAACGTTCGCTCGTACCAGCCGACCATCTCCTCGATGCCCTCGCGCAGTGTCACGCGCGGCGTATAGGCACCGGTGAGGGCGCGCAGGCGCGTCGCGTCCGCGGCCTTACGCGGTGCGCCATCGGGACGCGAGCGATCAAACACGATCGATGGACGACGGCCCGTGACGTCGCACACCAGCGCCACCAGTTCAGCCACGCTGGTCGCGTCCTCGTACCCGATGTTGACCGGGTCGTCGGTCTCGCTCTCGATCACACGGGCGATGACTTCGGCCGCATCCGTGCCATGCAGCAGGTTGCGCCGCTGTTCACCGGAGCCCCACACGACAAGCGGATTCTCACCGTCAAGCACACGCTTGACCAGCGACGGCACGACGTGCGCCGTCTCAGCCGACCGCCACGGGTAATTGGCACCGTAGACGTTGAACGGCCGGATCACCGTGGCTCGCAGCCCCACTTCACTCGACAGATACTCCGCGGCCAGTTCCTGAATGCGCTTGGCCCATCCGTACCCGGCGTTGACCGCCTCGGGCGATCGCACAAACGGATTCAGCTCGGGCGTCGGCACCTCCGCATCGTCCGGATATACGCACGACGAGCTGGTCACGATCACGCGTCGAACGCCGCGTTCGGCGGCAGCACGAAGCGGCACGAGACCGCAGAGAATGTTGTCGATCAGCATCTCTCCGTGATGCGTCCGGCTGAATCCGACGCCTGACACCTTCGCCGCAAGGTTGATGAACAGATCGCAATCGTGCAGGACCTCCAGGCAGGTCTGCCGATCTCGCAGGTCGGCTTCGACGACCCGCGCGGCGGCCGGAGCCGCTGCGGCGGGCCGACCGTTTTCGAAGTTGTCGACAATCGTGACGTCCGCGCCGCGTGCCACGAGAACGGGCACGAGGTACGAGCCGATAAATCCACATCCACCGCCAACGATGACGCGTCTGCCTGTCCAGGATCGGGTCATGAACGCTGTATCATGCCATCGATGCTTTACGTTCGCCCACGCGTTGCTGCCTGTGCACACGCCGCCATCGTGGTTTTGTCCGGTGTGATCATCGCGGCATGTAGTCGCAGTGATCCGGCGCTGCAGACAGCTGTCGATTCGCAACTGGCCGTCGATAGCGTGACGGCGACACTCAATCTCGACGTCAGCGTCACGCGCGGGGTTGTCCATCTGGCGGGCGAAGTGGCCTCGCGCGAGCAGCAGCGTCGCGCCGTCGAAGTCGCGCGAGCCGTGCGGGGTGTCAAGGACATCGTCGACGAGATGCATTTGAGCGATGCCACGATTGCCGCGGCGGTCAAACGCCTGCTGAGGGAGGACCCGGTCATCGGAAAGATTCCGATCGAGGTCGTCTCGAACAACGGCTACACACACCTCGGGAGCGACCAGACGACCAAGGAGGAACGAGCCCGGGCGGTGGAGATCGCCAGGAAGGTCGATGGTGTCACGCAGGTCGAGGACAATATGCGGTAATCAGGAGATGGATCGTAGCGGCCACGGCAGCGTTACACAGCAACGCGAGTGCCGCCAGCGTCGAGCTTTTTCCGGCCGGCGCACGTCGTAACCGGCCGAGTCCGGTTCCCTCCGCGGCCTTCGTCGTGAACAGCAGAAACGCGACCTGCGGCCGGCCGTTGATGGTCAGCCGGCCATTGACGGGGCCCGGCACAGCCCACAGCGACAGTCGACGCCCGTTCAGATTGCCGACCGTTACATCGAGGCGATAGGCGCGCCAGCGGGAGTCGGCGATCGGCTGCAACCGAATCACACAGCACCCGGCAGCCGAGGGCGCCAGTTCAACCGTCGCCGCGCGGACCTCACGGACCACGGCGCCGGACGTGTCGACTTCGACGAGCCGTGCGCGCAGCATCGCCGGACGCTCGCCAGGAGTGATGCTGCCATCGAGACGAACCTCGTTGAAGCCGTCGGCGCCGACGTCCACCCGTTGGGTGATCTCGGTACCCGCCGCAATGTTGTCGAGCCGAAACGGCGCGCCGGCGCGATCGAGCGGCCGGGTCGTCGTATCGACGAACGTCAGCAAGGCGATCTCGAATGCCGCGAGCCCCGCAAACACCAGCAGCGGCAGCTTGAATCGCTGCACTAGTCGGGGACCCGTTCGTATTCGCGTTCAAACAGCGTGTAGGTCCAGGCTGGATCGCGGCGTGGATCGTCAGGCACGTGTGCGAGCGCTCCGGTTCGCAGCATCGACAGCACATCGGTCTGTGGTCGCGTATACCCGCCCAGCGCCTCGTAGCGCGTCGTCCACTCCTGGTAGTTCTCCCAGGCGGCATCACGCAGTTGCAAGTAGCACTCGCCCGTGCGAATCACCCACCCGACCGTTATAAGTGCCACGGCTGCAGTTGCGAGGACCCGGCCTGCACCCCGTCGCGGCGCCGCCACCTGGTTCGGCAGAGGCCGACCGTCAGGTCGGCCTTCCAGCACCGCGCCGACGGCGACGTACACGAGCATCGCGTAACCGATCCCGGCAGACAACGCGATCCGGTCGCGGGTGTACAAGAAGCCCAGCGCACTTCCCAGAATCACAACCGTCAGACCTGCCGCCGCAATACAGCGGTCCCGTGCGTCAGCAATGCGCGACGTGCTCCACGCGTAGACCACAAGCCCGGTGGTCACCACCGATGACACCACATGGACGTACATCCAGAACGGCACGTGTCCGTGAAGCAGAGACTGGACGAACAGATACTTTCCCGCCCGCGGTTCTGAAGCGGCAACGGTCAGGATGCTGGCGACGACGTTGTACACCCAGAGCAGCCAGGGCGCTGAGCCGAAGATTTCGGCGAGGCGCGCCGCGCTCACGTCGTCAAAACCGAGTCCTGTCTCGGTGTACGTTGAGGTCGCCTCCTGCACACCGAGGCCGAAGCGAACGGCCAGATACACCGCTGTCGCAAGGAGTGTCGCCAGCACCGCACGTCCGGTCGCGCCTGGGGCCCTCATCCGCCAGAGCACCAGCGTCACCGCCACAATCAGACCGCCGGACTCGAGCAGCAGCAGGGCGAACAGCGTCAGCGGCAGGAACAACCAATCAGTGACGCCGGAGGATGGCGAGAGCGCCAGGGCGATTGCCGCGAGCAGCAGCACTACGCCAAAGGCGTGCGCGTTCAACGGCGCAAACATGAACAGCACACGCGAGGTATGAAGTCCCACCACGCATGCCAGCGCAATACTCGCGGCCACCGCGCGCTTGCGCGACACCGGTTGAAAGATCCACAACAGCGCCGCCAGGATTGCTGCGAACTGAAACACGACGAGCGCCTGATAGAACCACACGCGAAGGCCGACCAGTTGGTGCGCGAGCTTCACGCCGATGATTAACAGCGGTCGATATTCCAGGCCGCCGCCGAAGGCGTAGCCCAACGTCTGGCGCCACGACATCGACGTGGCCTTGTAGAAATTGTTGTACAGGTCAACAAACGGCCACGACAGGCGAGCCAGGCCGGCGGTCAGCAGCACGGTAATGACCGCGGCCCAGATCGCGGGTGCGATCCAGAAACGGGAGCCGTCGCGTTGATTCACGGAGAGAGGCCGGTCTCTATAGTGCCATGCACCGACGCGGTGTTCACTGTCAGGCTGGCTCGCAGATGATAGGCTGCCGCCGATGCACATCCGGCATCTGATCGGCTCGCTCGACCGAGGCGGCGCTGAACATTTTCTCGTGCGACTGGTCGTGGGCATCGCCGCGCGTGAACCGACATGGCATCAGTCGGTCTGGACGCTCACGAGCAACGTGCCGCTCGCGCCGGATCTGGAACGCGCGGCAATCGAGGTCCGTACCTTCGACGGAGGCAAGTCACCCCAGGGGATCGCGCGGCTCGCCGCGCTGCCGCGCACCATGGCGAGCGAGCCCTGTTCGCTGTTGCAGTGCTGGATGTACCACGCGGAAGTACTGGGCGTGCTCAGTCGGCTGCGCGGCGCGCGGGCTCCACAGGTGTGGACGCTGCGGCAGAGCAGGCTCAGCAGCGATGCCAACAGCCACATGACACGCCTCTTGATGCGTGTCGGCGCCTGGGGGTCCCGATACGTGCCCGCCGCCATCGTTGCCGGGTCGGAGGCCGCGCGGGAGGCACATCGCGCGATCGGATATCGCGCTCCGCTGATGCCCACGATCCACAATGGCGTCGATGTCACGCACTTCGCGCCCAACGCGGAGTCCAGGGCCCGCCGCCGAGCCACATGGGGCCTCGACGCCGACACGATCGCCATCGGCTACCTGGCTCGGGTCTCGGCGGTGAAGGCGCACGGGGACCTGCTCGCGGCCGCGGCGCGACTGATCGATACGCCCGGACTGCCGCGTTGGCGTCTGGTCCTCGTCGGGAGCGGGACAGCACGCGGGAATGAGCCGCTTGCGTCGATGATCCGCAAGGCCGGGCTCGAGGCGCAGGTGATGTGTGCCGGCGTTGACGCCGATCCGGCCGCAGCCCTGGCGGGATTCGACATCGCGGTCTCCAGCTCACTGGGCGAAGGGTTCCCCAATGCGGTGGCCGAGGGTATGGCCACGGGGATTCCGACCGT
>DASROF010000046.1:0-11750 GCA_035647075.1 Vicinamibacterales bacterium
CATCGCACACGGTCGACGTCGATCCGGCGACACCATTGCTCTACGTGCTCAGCGACGACCTGCAGTTGAATGGTCCGAAGTTCGGCTGCGGACTCGGGCAGTGTGGCTGCTGCACCGTGATCATCAAGGGACAGGCTGTCCGATCGTGCATTACCGCCGTCTCCACCGTGAACGGCGCCGAGGTCACCTCGCTCGAGGGGCTTGGAAGCCTGGAACAGCCGCACCCGATTCAGCAGGCGTTCGTTGACGAGCAGGCCGTTCAGTGTGGCTTTTGCCTGAGCGGCGTGATTCTCACCGCCAAGGCGTATCTGGATCGAAATCCCAAGGCGAGTGAGGAGGAGATCAGGAACGCCATGGCGGGCGTGCTGTGCAGGTGCGGCGCGAACACACGGATGCTCAAGGCGATCGGTCGATACGCGCGAGGGCTGAAGGCATGAAGCGGCGCCAGTTCATCGTGAGCTCGGGTGCACTGGTCGTCAGTTTCGGGGCGGCGCGACTGGCGGAGAACCTGGGTCTCGGTTCACTTGCCTCCGCGCAGCGGCTGAACGGTGCCGGAAGCCGGCAGCTTGACGGATGGCTGGCGATCAAGGCCGACGGCAGCGTCACGGCATTCACCGGCAAGTGTGAACTCGGGCACGGCTTGTACACCGCACAGACACAGCTCATCGCCGAGGAGCTCTGCGTTCCGTTCAACAGGGTGACCCTCGTACAGTGCGACACCGAGCTGACACCAGATCAAGGGACGACGTCAGGGGCGCAGTCGCACCCGACCAATTTCAATAACGCCGATCTCGCGCTGGCCGGCGCGACGGCGCGCGAAGCACTCGTGGCCCTGGCGGCCGAACGCCTGGGTGTTCAAGCCACTCAGCTCACCATCAAGGACGGTGTGCTCAGCGTCACCAGCAATGCAGCGAGTCGTGTCAGCTACGCTGAGCTGATCGGCGGCCGCACGTTTAACCTGACACTCAACCCGAACGCGAAACGGAAGTCTCCAGCGGACTGGACAGTCCTCGGCACACCGGTGCCGCGTGTCGAAATCCCTGCGATGGTCGCCGGGCGTTTCGAGTATGTCCACAATGTGCGCGTACCGCGCATGCTGCACGGCCGCGTCGTACGACCACCATCGGCGAACGCGACAGTGGCGAGCGTGGATCGCCGTTCGGTCGAAGGCATGGACGGCGTGGTAAGCGTGGTCGTGAAGAAGAACTTCGTGGGCGTCGTGGCGGAGAAGCCCTGGCAGGCAGTCCAGGCCGCGGCGAAGCTGAACGTCTCGTGGACGCCAGGCGCTGCATTGCCGCCGCAACGCGATCTTCATGCGAGCCTGCGCAGCGCCACGGCGACGCGCGATACGCGGATGGTTGACTCCGGCAACGTCGACGCCGCGTTGGCGGGTGCAGGAACCGTCGTCCGTGCGACCTACCTGTATCCGTATCAGATGCACGGATCGGTGGGGACTGCCTGCGCCGTCGCCGATGTGCAAGGAGACAAGGCGACGATCTGGGCCGCGTCACAAGCGGTCTGGCCGCTCCGCAGTTCGACGGCGCAGGTCCTGGGAATCCGGCCGGAGAGCGTCCACGTCATCTTCAAGCAGGGACCTGGCTGCTACGGCATCAACGGCGCGGACACGGTTGCGTATGATGCCGCGCTGCTGTCCCAGGCAGTCGGTCGGCCGGTTCGTGTGCAGTTGATGCGCGCCGACGAAATGGCCTGGGAGAACTACGGCGTCGCCTACCTGGTCGAGCAGCGCGCCGCGATCGATCCGAACGGCCTGATCGCCGCCTGGGATTACGAATCGTGGGCGCCGACCCGTGGCGGCCGACCCGGCGCCAATGCGCCTGGCAATCTCGTCACCGGTACGCTGGCGGGGTTTGAGCCAGCCGCGTTTCAACCGCGGACGCCCGCGCCGGCGGCAACGGCGTTTGCGAACAACAACAACGCGGTGCCAAGTTATGTGACCGGCTCTGTGAATGGTCGCGCTGGTGGAACGGGCAGGATCCAGGCCGAGCGCGTTGTCACGCATGGAGTGAGGTCCACGTTCTTCACCGGTCCCCTCCGGTCTCCCGAGCGGTTGCAGAATACCTTCGCGCACGAGTCGTTCATCGACGAAGTTGCCGCAGCACTGAGGGTCGATCCGCTCGAGTACCGCTTGAAGCATCTGAGCGACCCGCGCCTGATCGACGTCGTCAACGCCGTCGGAAAAGCTGCCAACTGGCAGCGCCGACCGTCACCGATGCAGCCGATACGCCGCAACGGTGTCGCGAGTGGACGAGGGATGTCGTGTGTCCTCTACGAAGGCGACAATGGCTATTGCGCGATGGTGGCGGAGGTCGACGTTGGACTGGACTCCGGCGTCATCTCCATCCGCCGTCTCGTCATCGCGAACGATTCCGGGCCCATTTCCAATCCCGACGGCCTCCGCAACCAGTTGGAAGGTGGCGCGATTCAGGGGATCAGCCGAACGCTGCTGGAAGAGGTGACCTGGGACGACCAGAAGATCACGTCGGTCGATTGGCGCACATATAAACCGCTGTTCCTGAGCAGCCAGGTGCCGGCGATCGACATCGTGTTGATCAATCGTCCCGACATGCCGGCCATGGGCGCCGGCGAAACCGCGGTGACTGTCGTGGCTGGCGCGATCGGCAATGCGGTGTTCGACGCGACCGGCGCCAGACTGCGACAGATTCCGTTCACGCCGGAGCGCGTGACGTCCGCGCTCGCGGCGCGGGCGTAACGGTCGATGGCGCTGGCGATCGTCGCATCCCCGCGGTTCGCGGATCATCTGACACCGCCGGGTCACCCGGAGCGCGTCGAGCGGCATGCGGTGATGCAGGTGGTCGCTGCTGAATTCCGCGAACGCGGCGGGACGATTCTCGATCCGAGGTCCGCGACCGCTCAGGAACTCGCCCGCATCCACGACGAGGACTACATCACGCTTGTCCGCGAAACGGCGGGTCGCGCGACGGCACTCGATCCGGATACGTTTACGTCGCCCGACACCTGCGAGGTGGCGGTGCTCGCCGCGGGTGCCGTACTGACAGGCGTCGACCACGTCCTCGACGGACCATCAGGAACGCGCGCGCTCGCGCTGGTGCGGCCGCCGGGACATCATGCCGAGCGGAACCGGGCGATGGGCTTTTGTGTCTTCAACAACATCGCAATTGCTGCCGCGCATGCCCGCGCCCGTGGCCTTGCGCGCGTCGCGATCGTCGACTACGACGTGCATCACGGCAACGGCACGCAGTGGAGCTTCTACGGCGATCCGTCGGTGCTGTTCGTGTCTTCACATCAGTTTCCTTACTATCCCGGCACCGGCGCGCCCGATGAGATCGGCACGGGCGCCGGCGTCGGCTTCACTGTGAACCTGCCGCTGGCGGCGGGGGCGACGGATGCCGATTATGAACGCGTCTACGATGCGATCACCTGGCCAATCCTGAGAGCGTTCAGCCCTCAGCTGATTCTGGTCTCGGCGGGATTCGATGCGTATAAGGACGATCCGCTCGCGGGCATGCGTCTCGAGGCCGACTGCTTCGGACGGCTGACCTCGCGGATCGCTGCCATCGCCGACGAGTGCTGTGGCGGACGGGTCGTTGCCGTGACTGAGGGCGGATATCACCTGAAGGGGATGGCCGATTCGCTGCGTGCGGTCATCGCAGCGCTCGACGACGCACCCGTCCTGGCAGCGATGCCCGGCGCCGGCGCGCCGAGAGGGGAGGCCACGATCGCGGCCGTGAAGCCGCATCTCGCGAGGTACTGGCCTTTATAATGAGATCGACCTACCTTCGCGATGCCCGACTACAAACCTCAGGATCTCGACAAGAAGTGGCAGCAGCGCTGGGCCCAGTCACGCGCCTTTGAAGTAGAGGCCGATCCGGCCCGTCCAAAGTTCTACTGTCTCGAGATGTTCGCGTACCCGTCCGGGCACGCGCACGTCGGCCACGTTCGCAACTACATCATCGGCGACGTCATGGCGCGCACGAAGCGGATGCGCGGCTACAACGTCCTGCATCCGTTCGGGTGGGACGCGTTCGGCTTGCCCGCAGAGAATGCGGCCATCAAGAGCGGAATCCATCCGGAAGAGTCCACGCGCGCGAACATCGCGCACATGAAGGGCCAGCTTCAGCGCCTGGGCATCAGCTACGCGTGGGAACGCGAGCTGGCGACCTGCGACCCCGAGTATTACAAGTGGAACCAGTGGCTGTTCATCCGCATGTTCGAGCGCGGGCTGGCGTATCGGCGTCGCTCGTCGGTGAACTGGTGTCCAAGCTGCAAGACCGTGCTGGCTAACGAGCAGGTGGTGGACGGCGGCTGCTGGCGCTGCGGCACTCCGGTTGAGACGCGCGACCTCGAGCAGTGGTTCTTCCGCATCACCGCGTATGCTGACGAGCTCCTGAACCAGACAGTGGAGCTGACGCAGTGGCCCGAAAAGGTGCTGACGATGCAGCGGAACTGGATCGGGCGGTCGGAAGGGGCCCGCGTCAGTTTCGGGGTGGAAGGGGATGAGGACACCCGCATCGACGTTTTCACCACGCGCATCGACACCATCTTCGGCGCAACGTTCGTGCTGCTCGGTCCGGAGCACCCGCTGGTTGGGCGATTCGGTGAGCAGTCGGCGGACCCGGTGGCCTTCCGCAAGCGGATCCAGGCCTTCCGGACACAGGACCGCGCGGCGCGGATCAGCGGCGAGATCGAGAAGGAGGGATTCGACACTGGCGTCCGGGCGGTGAACCCGTTCACGAAGGAGCCGGTGCCCGTCTGGGTCGCGAACTTCGTGCTCGGTGACTACGGCACCGGGGCGGTGATGGCGGTCCCGGCGCACGATCAGCGCGACTACGAGTTCGCTCGAAAGTTCAAACTGCCGATTCGCGTGGTGGTGACCGAGGACGGACGCCCGCGGCCGGCGGACAGCCTGACCGAAGCGGCAGATGCCTACGGCACCCTCGTTGAATCGGGTGAGTTCAGCGGGCTGCCCTCCGAAGAGGCGCAGAAGAAGATGGCCGCGCTCGCGCGGGAGCGCAGCATCGGCGAAGCGACGGTCCAGTTTCGCCTGAAGGATTGGGGCATCTCGCGCCAGCGCTATTGGGGCACCCCGATCCCGATGATCTACTGCGAGAAGGACGGGATCGTCCCGGTGCCGCTCAATGAGCTGCCCGTCGTGCTGCCGAAAGTCAACGAGTTCAGCGGGCGAGGCGATTCGCCCCTCGCGCAGGTCCCCGAATTCGTCAACGTGAAGTGCCCGAAGTGCCACGGTCCCGCGCGCCGCGAGACCGACACCATGGACACCTTCGTCGACTCGTCGTGGTACTTCTACCGATTCGCCGACCCGCGAAACAACGACATGCCGTTCGATCCGGCCAAGGTGAAGTACTGGCTGCCGGTTGACTTCTACAGCGGTGGCGTCGAGCACGCCATCCTCCACCTGATCTACTCGCGATTCTTCGCGCGCGTGTTTCGTGACCTCGGTCTGGTCGATCACAGCGAGCCGTTTACGGAACTGCTGACTCAGGGGATGGTGCTCAAGGACGGCGCGGTCATGTCGAAGTCCAAAGGCAACGTCGTCGATCCAGACACGATGCTCCAGAAGTTCGGCGCCGACGCCCTGCGGTTGTACGTCATGTTCGTGGCCCCGCCTGAAAAGGAGATCGAGTGGACCGACTCGGGCTTGAAGGGGAGCTTCAGCTTCCTCGCGCGCGTGTGGCGCCTGGTTGACCACTGGAACGAGACGGTTGCCGGCGAGGGCATCGACAGCCCAGACGCCTGCGATTCGCTGAGCCCGGACGAAAAAGCGCTGCGCCGCAAGACCCACGACACAATCCGTAGGGTCACTGGCGACATCGAGCAACGCAAGCAGCTCAACACAGCGGTCTCCGCGATGATGGAGCTCGTCAACGAGTTGTACGCGTTCAGCGAGAAGACGGTCACCGGCGGTCCGGCGAGGCGCATCGACGAGGACGTTGAGCACGCCGGGCAGGTCGAGCGCAAAGAAACGATCTGTGTCGTTCGCGAGGCGATCGAAGCGCTGGTGTTGATGCTGGCCCCGTTTGCGCCGCACACTGCGGAGGAACTCTGGGAAATGCTCGGCCACGATGATGGCCTGACCGGAGCGTCATGGCCCGAGTTCAACCCCGTCGTCGCGAAGGCCGATGAGGTCGTGATTCCGGTGCAGGTCAACGGCAAGGTGCGAGGTCGTGTGACGGTGCCCACGGATATCGGCGACGACGAGCTGCAGCGAGTCGCGCTGGGTGACCCCGGCGTGCAGGCGCACGTGGCCGGGAAAACAGTGAAGAAGGTCGTGGTCGCGAAGGGGCGACTGGTTTCAGTGGTGGTGCAGTAGATGAGCGTGATGCGCCGTGCGACCTTCGTCGTGGTTGCGGCCATGCTCACATCGAGCTGCGGCTATTCCCTTGCGGGGCGAGGCTCATTCCTTCCGACGGATATCCGGGTGGTCGGCATCCCGCTACTCGAGAACCGCACGTCAATTCCACGGATCGATCAGATTTTTACCGAGAAGATCCGCACCGAGTTCATCGATCGCGGCAAACGATACACGATTCTGCCGACCTCGAGTGGCGCCCATGCCGTGCTGTCCGGCACGATTAACACCATCTTCATCCAGCCGGCTGGCCTGGATCAGCAATTGGCTTCGCGGTATGCGTTCACCGTGACGATGCGTGTCCAGTTCACCGATTCGCGAAATGGTCAGGTGCTCTGGTCCAACGAGGCGCTCACGTTTCGTGAGGAATACGACCTGAAGACCGCCGTGAACGGCCAGCTGGAAGGCGCCGTCGTGCTGGAGCAGGAGGGGCCGGCATTCGATCGCCTTGCAACCGATCTCGCGCGAACCGTCGTCTCGGCCATCCTGGAGGCATTCTGATCTGCCTGTCATAACCGCCGCAGCGCTCCGCAAAGACATCGCCTCCGGCAGCACGGCTCCGGTCTACGTCCTGGTCGGAGCGGACGAGATCGAGAAGGCCGAAGTCGGCGCGCAGTTCCTGGAGCTCGTCGACGAAGGGCTCCGCGCCTTCAACGTTGACCGCTTCTACGGTGGCGACGTCAGTGCATCGCAGGTGATCGACGCCGCCAACACACATCCGATGATGGTTCCGCGGCGCGTGGTCGTGGTGCTGGAAGCGGAAAAGCTGCTGGTGCCAAAACGCGAGAGCAAGGCCGCCGACGAGGATCAGGAACGGCTGACCGCCTTCATCAAGTCACCGGCGCCTGATTCCACCGTGGTGTTCGTCTGCGGATCCGTCGACCGGCGGCGCACGCTCGTCAAGCTGCTGCTCAAGGAAGCGCACGTGGTGGACTGCGGCACGATCGAAGATCCCGCGGACGCCGAGCGGTGGCTGAAGGGCCGCGCCACTCGCGAACGAGTGACGTTCGAGCCCGGCGCTGCGCGAGCGCTGATTGAACGTGCCGGCCTCGACATCGTCCGGCTGCGTGCGGTCTTTGACCGGGTGGTCCTCTACGCCCTCGGCCAGCCTGCCATTACCGTCGACGACGTGCGGCAGTCCGTGCCGGCTGGTCCGGAGACGCAAATGGATTTCGGAATTGCCAACGCCATTCGCGACAACGACGCAGCCCGCGCGCTGACGCAGCTCGGTGCGGCGCTCGACGGCGGCGCCACACCGTACTTCGTGCTCGGGCAGTTGCGGATCGCCGCGGAACGAGTACCACGGCCGAGGCTGCGGGAAGCTGTCGATGCGCTGTTCCGAACTGACCTTGCGCTGAAGTCCTCTGGCGGGGACCCGAGGATCCTGCTGGAGCGGCTGGTGGTGGAGTTGTGCGAGGCGCCCCGTAAAGGGGCACCCTCCGAAGGACGTTCGATGAGGACGTAGGGCACCCTGTCAGGGTGCCACGCTACGCTGATTTCGACATTCGCGCGGCGAGACGCGACTTGTACCGGCCGGCGGTGTTGCGGTGAATGATCCCCTTCGTCGCCATCTTGTCGACGATCGACACCGTGGCGCTCAACGCTTTCTTCGCGCCGTCGAGGTCCTTCGAGTCGAGCGAGGCGCGAATGGCCTTGAGGGCGGTGCGCAGGCGCGACCGCAGCTGGCGGTTGTGCTCCCGGCGATGGATGTTCTGACGGTTTGCCTTAAGGGCTGATTTCGTACGCTTGGCCACGTCTGCTGACGTCCTCTCTGTCTGGAACTCTGCTGGACTTACAAAACGATAATTCTATCGTACGCGGGCAGTTCGTCTAAAGGCGGAGATTACGCAGGCTGGAGGACGTCCATGACAACGGTCCACTGGCCGTTGCGCTCCCGCTGCCAGACGCGGACGTAGAAGCCCTTCTGGGTCGGTTTTTGCGCCGGGCCAATCGAGTAGCTGCCCCACGTATATCCAAGGTCGCCGGCGCGGGCGGCTTCCGCAAATCGCGAGTCGATGGCGCTGTACACCGGTTGGCTGGCGAGCCACTTCAGCGCCGGGCGGCCGCCGACGACCGGCATCATGTTCTGCCGCAGAAAACGAACGTTGGCCGCGAGCCGGCCTCGGTAGCCTTCCGCCTGGCTGGTCCGCAGGCCGCTGTTCAGAATACTGTCCGCTGCCGACAAGGGCGGCGTAGTGTCGTCGAAGTCGCCGCTGAAGCGGCTGGTGACAGGCGCGCGTGAGAAGCCGGTGGCAAACGGCACCGGACCCGGGGTATTGACGCCGAAATCGAGAATGACCTTGAACGAGCCATCGCGCTGTCGCTTCCAGAGCGAGGCGTAAGTCGAATGGCGCGGTCGGCCGTTGTCTCGCGACTTGCGTACGTTACGGACCGGTCCGGTGAGGTACCCGAGCTCTCCGCTGGCAGAGATGTCGCCATAACGCGGCTCCCATATCAGCTGGAGATCAGCGGGTGGGTCGGGGTTCGCGCGAATCTGAGCCTTCGCAGGACCGGCCTGGCCGTCGAATCCCACTGCATCGTCAGCGAAGTACTCGAGAAATGCCTGTTTCCATCCGACCGCGAGCGCGCGCGCGGCGAAGTCGCGTTCGCTCTGAATCATCTGCGTCAGCGCCTCCGGCATCGCGCGCGGTGACTGCGCGGCCGGGACCGAGATGAGAAGGACTGAAAGGGCGAAGGCGACCGGCAGCCGGACGTAATGGGCCACGGCCCGATCGTAACCCGGCTCAGTTGACGATGTCGTACGTCCCTGAGCGAGGCGGATCCTGCGAGAGCTTCGGCACGACGCGGTCACCGATCACTTCTATCCAGCGATAGATGACCGTACGTTTCTCCGTGGGCGGCTGAAGCGTGGCTTTGGAGCCGACCTTGCGGACGTATTCCTTCGTTTCGCGGTAGGGGGGGACGCCGTCGTATTTGTCGACCGCACCTGGTCCGGCGTTGTACGCGGCCAGCGCCAGCTGTTCGCTGCCGTACTTGTTGAGAAGCTGGCGCAGATACACGGTGCCGCCGCGGATGTTCTCCGCCGGGTCGTAGGCGTTGAGTACTCCAAGCGATCGCGCCGTCTGGGGCATCAGCTGCATCAGCCCCATCGCGCCCCTTGGCGAAGTTGCGCCGGGATCAAAGCCCGATTCCACCTGGATGACCGCGCGCACGAGTTCTGGGCGCAGCGATTGCCGCTGCGAGTGTTCGCGGACGAGATCCTCGAATGTCTCGGACTGTTCTGAAAGCGCTTCCGTTGTGGTGCGGTAACTCGGCGCGCCTGTGACGTTAAAGACGGTGGTCGGTCGTTCGATTGGTCGATTCGAAAGGACGGTCGTTCCCCTTGCGTCTTGCGCCGCGAAAATCTGTGCAGCCGCCGACGCAGGAAACAGCGCGGTCACAAGCGTTGCGAGGAGAAGAGTCTTGAGAAGTGGTGTCATTCGGTGCCGATTCGCGTCAGGACACACTTCGAGTGTGCCGTTTGCTGGACCGCTTATCGGCGTGGGGTCGTGTGCAGCTTTAGGGAGGAGGCGCGAGGGCCGGCAGCGGGGTCAATGCCGCTGCCGGCGGCGGGCCGGTCTGCGGACTACCGACAGGCCGGGTGCTGACAGTCACACCGGAGCTCGATCTTGTCTCCGGACTGCTTGCAATGCTCGCTGCAGTACTTGCCGTAGGGTCCGTGAGGCTCGACGATGCACTCACAGGAGGGGTGCGCGCACTTCGCTGCTGATGCGGCCATTTGACAGTCCTTCCGCAAACAAGCCGGCGTGGAGCTGCCGGCGGAATCCCCGTAGAAGGAATCTACGCTTCCAGGGCGCCCGGAACAAGCCCGGCCGCAATCGGACCGGGATGGTGTACAACTCCCCGGACACCTCGCTCGGTTTCAACAGGGACAGTCATGGGAACGTGGACACAATGGCTGCGGCAACCGCAGCGCGTCTGGCTCCGCCGCGCCAGCTTTCAGATTCACCTCTGGGTAGGCCTGATCATCGGCTTGTATGTTGTCGTGCTGAGCCTGACCGGCAGCGCGCTGGTCTACCGAAACGAGCTCGATCGCTACCTGGCGACGCCGCACGCCGTATTCGACGAGAAGGCAAAGCCCATGAACGCCGATGCGCTTCGGGCGGTAGCGCAGCGCGCATACCCAGGGTGGCAAGTCACGGAAGTTACCGAAGGACGGACGGTGCGACGGCCACCACGAGCGGGAGGACCGGGTGCAGGTGGTGGGCCTGGTACGGGACCAGGCGGTCGAGGGCGGGGCAACAGACTGCCCGACCCCACGGCGTCGATCACCGTCGAGCGCACCGGCGAAAAAAAAGAGCGCCTGTTCAACCCGTATACAGGTCAGGATCTTGGTGACTCGACGACGCGGGGACAGTTCTTCATTCTCTGGATCGTACGGCTTCACGACGAGCTGCTCCTCGATCGACCTGATGGCCCGTGGTGGAACGGATTCCTCAGCCTCGTCTTCACGCTTCTCATCGTGACCGGCCTGGTTGTCTGGTGGCCGGGCGTGACACGCTGGAAACGCAGCCTCCTGATCAAGTGGAGCACGGGCTGGCGGCGCTTCAACTGGGACCTGCACAGCGCCCTCGGATTCTGGTTGTTCCTGTTCATGCTGATGTGGGGAATCTCCGGGTGGTACCTCGGCATGCCGGAGCCGCTGACGAACCTGGTCGAGCGTTTCTCCGACCCCGAAGTCGAGTACGGTGAACGCGCTGGCGATATCGCGCTGATGTGGCTGTCGCGGGTGCACTTCGGCCGATGGCGTGAGCCGGGATGGGGGCCGTGGCTGAAAGCAGCGTGGGCCGTGATCGGCGTTGTGCCGGCCATCATGCTCGTGACCGGCGTCGTCATGTGGTGGAACCGGAAGATTCGCCACCGGGTCGCGCGTAATGCGCCGGAAGCCGTCGAAGCGGCGTGATCGATGATTGCCGATTGATAATTCGATCGGGCGCGCTACGAAGCGGAGAGCATCTTTTCCACGACGATCCGGCTGGCGGAGAGAAGCTCCGTAATCCTTGAGGCGTCCTTGCCGCCCGCTTCTGCAAAGTCCGGACGGCCGCCGCCACCACCGCCAACGATCGGCGCCAGCTGTTTGACAACCTGACCAGCAGGGACCTTCTTCGTCAAATCCGGAGTGACTCCGACGACGATCGACACCTTGCCCTCTGACGAAGACGCCAGCACGACTACGCCGCTCTTGATGCGGTCGCGGTGCTGATCCACGAGCGCGCGCAATCCGTCCTTGTCCAGGCCCGCAACTTCGCGCGCGACGAGCTTCACGCCGGCGATGTCAATCGCCTCGTCGTCGATGCCCGCTCCGCCGCCACTTCCCATCGCTGCCTTCATCCGCGCCTGCTGGAGCTCGCGCGCGAGC
>DASROF010000047.1:0-47899 GCA_035647075.1 Vicinamibacterales bacterium
GCCTGCTTGAAGTGCGCAATCGCCTCGTCGAGGCGTCCCTGTATGGCGCGGGCGGCACCGAGGATGTTGTGTGACGGTGCGTCGTTGGGCTCGCGCGCGAGCGCAGCCTCCGCCTCCACGGCCGCCTCGTCGACGTGCCCGGTCTCGAGCAACACGGCGGCAAGTCCGGTGTGCGCCGCGGCCGCTTGTGGATCGACCGTCAGTGCCTGTCGATAGGCCGCCGCGGCGTCATCGAAGCGCCCGCTCAACGCGAGCGCCTTCGCGAGCCCGACCTGCCAGTTGGCGTTGCCCGGTTCGTGCCGAAGGAGCTCCCGGTACTGCACGGCAGCGTCTGCCGCACTCCCATGAGCGACGAGGACACCGGCCAGACGTTCGCGCACACCAGGGTTCGTTGGAAAGAGTTCGACCAGCTGGCGAAACTCGGCAGTCGCCTCGTCGAATCGGCGAGCCTCAACAAAGATGCTGGCGCGCAGCATCCGGGCCGGCAATTGATCCTCCGCCCGCGGTTCGGCGGCAATGAACGCTGAAAGCTCGCGAAGAGCCTCGTCAGGGCGGCCTGCTGCCGCGAGCTCGCGTCCGAGTGTCGATCGTGACTTCGGGAAGGCGGTCACCGCCAGTTGCAGCTGGTCGACGGCCGACGTGTGATCGCCCGCCTCGGCCAGCGCGCCGGCGTACAGGATCCGCGCACGCGCCGACGGCCATCGCTCGACGGAACCCCGCCAGAGCGTGACCGGTGTCGCGAACTCGCCGTTGCGGTGAGTCGTCAGAACGCCGAGCGTCCCGACCCATGTAAAGGCCGCGACCACCGCGGCGACTGGCAACACCTTCCCCACGCGACCCGGGAGACGCGGACCCACGCGGTCGATCACCCATGCACCACTCGCGACGGCAAGGATAGTGAGCGCTGCCAGGGCCAGGTACATCCGCCGTTCCGTCCCGACTTCAGTCGTAATCGGGATGAAGCTCGAGGTCGGAGCGAGCAGGATGAAGAACACGACGCACAGGAAGCCGACGCGTGGCCAGCGGAACAGGGCGACCACGGACGCGGCGAAGAGGATCGCGATCGAGACCGCGCTCATCCACACGGTGCCCAGCGAGAGTGGGCGCGGCACGCCATAGTCGAGTACCAGAGCGTCTGGCCAGGCAGCCAGGCGCAGATAGCGGACGATGATCTCCGCCTGGTTCAGCGCGTACGTCCAGGGATTGACACCAGCGGAAAAGCCGATGGTCGAATGAGGTCGCAGCACCAGGATCGCGCCAAGGACAAGCCACGTCGCCGCGAGCGCTCCGTACAGGTTCCTTCGAACGGCGAACGCCTCGCGATAGGAGCGAAACGCGAAGACGCGATCGTACAGAATCACGATCAGCGGCGTGACAGCGACGAATTCCTTCGACAGCACACCGCACACACAGGCGATCACGGCAACCACGTGCCAGCGTGTCCGGTGCATTGCGCCGAGCGCGCGTTGCGCCGCAAACACAGTCGCAATCAGAAACAGCCCGCCGAGCGCATCAGAGCGCTGGGTGGTGTAGTTCACGACCTCGCTCAGCATCGGATGGACGGCCCACACCAGCGTCGCCAGCAGCGCGGTCAGGGACGCGTGAACGTGCGACCGCGTATTCGATATGCCTGTCGTCAGTGCGCGGTGGACGATGGCAAACAGGAGACAGGCGGTGAGCAGATGCAGCCCGAGATTCACCAGGTGGTAGCCCTGCACGCGCAGGCCGTGCACGGAGTAATTCAGGGCAAAGGAGAGGTTCACGAGAGGCCGCGTGGATACCGGCGTCTCGCGGGGTGGTTGTAACGGCCCCCACAGGGGCCAGAGCGAGCGAATGGTTGGATTGTCGACGATCGCGTTGCTGTCGTCCCAGATGAAAGGGTTATTGAGACTGTTCAGGTAAGGTACGACGACCACGACACAGAGCAGAGCAATCCAGCCCCAGCCGATCCCGGGTGTTGTATCCGTCGCTCTCGAATCCCGCGGCCGAGCGGGACCAGGCTGTCGTTTGCGCGAAATGGTGTGACCCCTTTGCGTTGCGGGTCCGGCTAACGCCGGACGCTACGATGGCTATTTCGCATCGCCGGTCGAAGGTGACAGGTGGCCTCTCACACGGTCCCCGATACATTGCGCCCAGTGCGCGTTGATACGGCGATCGGGGTGCGAGTAGCCCGGCACCTGCAGTTCGTCCTGATTCGGGACCGTGCAGTCGACGGCCTCGATTCCCTTCTGCGCCGCGAACGTCACCACGTGCTCCTTGGCTTCGTCACGAGATTCGAGGATCGCGACGAGCAGATCGGAACCATGGTCGCGCGTCACACGCTGCAGCTCAAGCAGCAGACGGTCCGTAGCCTGACGACGTTGCTCGAGACGTCCCCGCGTTCGGAATTCGAGTACGCGGTCTTCGATCGCAGCCACACTGGCCAGATGCGACCGCAGTGGCCAGCTGTTCGCGCGGTCGAGCCGATGACGTTCCAGGTTTCCATCAGCGCCGATCGACACGAACGGGACCGAGAGCGTCCCGGCGCGCGAGGCGGTCGCCAGCGCTTTCAACCACCCGGCGGGCGCCACGTTGCGTTCCTCGTGGTAATCGATGAATCCGTAAATGACGAGGGCGGGCGAATCGTGACCAGCCGCAAAGTACCGCTCGAGGGCGAGCAGCGACTGATACGTGCCATACCCGGCAGTGCCGTAATTCAGGAACGCGTGTGACGGAAACTCCGCCTGCAGTCGCCAGGGGTACGTTTCCGCGTCGGTGACTGCCCATCCCTGCGTGTACGAACAGCCGATCACGACGACCTGAGGGCGATCGAGTTCCGGCGCAGGCGCGGTCGCGCGCAGGCCATCAGCCCAGAAGGTCATGCGGATGTCTTTGCCGCCATCCTCGCCGCGCCCCGGCCACACGACGCTGCCGGCCTTGTTCCGCCAGCCGAGAACTTCATCCGGCTCCTGAAGCACGGGCAGGCCATCGTCGAGCGGCGGCCGTGTCTGCCTGACGGCGAGTGCGGTGCGGGCGATGGCCTCGGCACCGGCGAGGGCGAGGAGTGTGGCCACGACGAGCGTCGCGACGCCGAAGATCCAGGTCCGCATGCTGGACGGCGCGGTCTGATCTTTCAGTTGAAGCGGCTCGCGTAGACGAAATGGCCCATAGGAGGATCCTGCGTCGCGATCATCGCGCCCGATTACGCAGCTGTCAAACGGCGCGCCTTCAGGCTTTGTCCGCCTGAATCCGGACGCACGTTATACTCGCCGAGTGAGCGCAAGCAGCCACCGCCGCCTCCTGACGGCCAGTGCACTCGCGGTCGTGTTCGCCATTCTGCTTTCGGCGCGCGCGCAGCCGCCGCGCGCTCAGACGATCACTCCAGAGCGTCCGTGTGACATTACGACCACTGAGCGGGTCGTGGCCATCGGAGACGTCCACGGTGCCTACGACCGATTCGTCGCCATGCTTCGCACAGCCGGAGTCATCGACGGACGCCAGCGATGGACCGGAGGCCGCACGCGGCTGGTGCAGACGGGCGACGTCCTCGATCGAGGAGCCGACTCACGGAAGATAATCGACTTGCTCCGCAAACTCGAGCGCGACGCGGCAGCTGCGGGCGGCCGCGTGCACGTGCTGCTCGGTAACCACGAATTCATGCGCCTCGTCGGCGATTGGCGCTACGTCAGTCCCGGAGAGTACAAGGCCTTTCAGGACGCTGATTCCGCCGAGCTGCGCGACCGGGTCCGCGACTTGAACGCCGAGCAGGCGGCCCGCCGCGCGCGCGCGGAGAACCGCGAGTTCAACGAGCGCCAATACCGAACGGAGTTCTACAAGGACTTTCCGCTCGGGTATTTCGAGATGCAGCGCGCCTTCAGCAAGGATGGCGAGTACGGCAAGTGGGTGCGGAGTCTCGTCCCCGCCATCAAGATCAATAAGGTGCTCTTTATCCACGGTGGTGTCAGCGACAAAGTGGCAAACCTCGGCTGTGAAGGGCTGAACGCGGAAGTGCAGCGCGATCTCGCCGCGGTGCCGGTGCCGGCCGACAAGATCACGTCGCTACTGTCGGCGACTGAGGACGGCCCGCTCTGGTACCGCGGGATGGCGTCGGAACCTGAAGCCACGTTCGAGCCGACGCTGGACAACATTCTGAAGCGCCTCGACGCCCGGGCAGTGGTGATCGGCCACACGCCGATGGCGAGTGGGCGGATTACACCTCGGTTCGACGGTCGCGTCGTCGTGATCGATACCGGAATGCTCGGCGGGGAGTTCTATCCGCAGGGAGCGCCGTCCGCGCTCGAGATGCGCGACGGAGCGCTTGCGGCCATCTACGAGGACGGCCGCCGCGTGACGATCACGGCGCCGCCGCTGGCGACAAGGTAAAGAACACCGCGACCTCGCCGCGCTCGGCGATCAGCTTTTCGAAGTGGCGGACAAGCACATCGCGCCGCTTCATCATCGCCTCGATTTCGCCCCGGGTCAGGCTCCCCTTCATGGCCTGCGATACCGACTGCTCGGTGAGCTCTTTCATCCTGGCGAACAACGTGCGTTCAATCCGGAGCAGCCGTTCCGGCTTCAGCAGCGACCCACCCGAGCGGAACGCACGCGTGTGATCGATCAGCCACATCGTCCAGTCCTTCGTCCACAGGATGTTCCCGCCGTTTCGGTCGCGGTTCTGAATCAGCTCGTCCCAGACATACATGTTGTAAATCTGCTTCTGCGTCCGCTCCGGCTCCGGGCCGAGCTTCTTGTCCTGCAGCTTCTGGCGGCCGACCTCGTCGAACATCACGTCGTCGATCCACCAGGTGACGGCTGCGCTCTTGCCTTTGTAGGTGCGCTCCACGGACATCGGGACGGTCTCGAGGCCGACCATCTGGGCGAGGCGATAGCCCGCGATGTTGTACCGGTAGGTGTCTTTGAAATCGACCTCGGAGGCTTTGCCGGCCTCGAACACCGCCCTGGCCTGGTCAACGGTCTGAAATTGCGCGTCGTGGGTGAGCACGCCATCGGAGAGCGTTGCCCGAATGGGCCGCGTTATTCCATCGCTGGTCGTCCTCTCCCGGACAATCGCAGCCTTGGCGAGGAAGACCGCCATCTGCTCAGGAGTGATCGCGACGCCCTGCGGCGCCGCCATGCGAGGAGCGAGAACGAAGACCAGGACCAACGCCAACGGGACAGGACGAGAGGCGGACATGTCGCTTCCCCCTTAGTGAGGCGGATTCTACGCCTGAGCTGTGATCGCCGGTAGCTCTTTTCGGGGCAAGGCCAGGACTTCGCTGAAGACGCCCTGCATTAGATCGACATGGTCGGTCAGAACGGCGAACAGGTCGTCACGATCGAGCCGTAAGGCTCGCCCGGAGCGCGTCACGACGGCGCGGGCCGACGCCGCGCTGCCCGACAGCGTTTCGGCCAGCCCCACGGTCATACCCGGCAGAACGACCGCTGCCCCGTTTGCCGTTTCCAGCCGCAACTCTCCTTCGACCACCTGGAACATCGCCGGCGGGCCGGAGCGCTCGATGAGCACTGTGCCAGCCGTCAGAGGAACCTCCGCGGCCATCTCGATCAGGGCGAGGAGCTGTGCCGGTGTTGCGCGGGCCATGAGGGGGTGCTCGCGGAGCATGAGCGCCTGATCGACCGGCCGGAGGAGCGAGCCCGGCGCCGTCGGGTGGAACGCCGAGCGCGCGGCATCCTGCCAGGTCACTCGGGCGAGCAGCATCTTGAAGAGGCTCTGCGCAAGAAGCGCGTTGCCGGACACCATCGTCATGAGCTCCGCGGCGCCGATCCGGAAGCAGACGACCGGCTCGGCCGCGCGAATAGTGACCGTTGGAGGGGCGCCCTGAAGGACGTCTTCGAGCCCGAGGACGGCAGGCGCTTCGATCTCGCTGGTCGTTCCGGAGGCCTGGACGATCCGCACCGCGCCCTCGATCAGGAACTCCATGTGATCCGGCGCGACGCCGGGATGAAACAACTCGCGGCCCGCAGGATGACGGGATTCCTCGCCTGCAGCGGCGATGCGGAACAACTCGTCGACCGACACGAACTCGAACAACGGGCTCATCCGCACCCGGTGGGCCAGCTCCACGATCGTCAGCGGCTCGCTCTCCGGGAGATGACCGTTCGAACGGATCCTCAGCGCCCAGTCGGCCGCTTCGCACACGTGGGCGTCAGCGGACCCGTGCAGCAGGTATTCCAGATCGCCGGCGAGCGCCCACAGGCGATGTTGTCCAATGAAGTGAATCGCCGCGGACGACAGCACCGGATCGTCTTCGTGGAGCACACGTGCCAGTGTGTCCTCCAGCTCACGAGGGCGTGTCCTCAGGGCCACGTAGGCATGAGCCAGTCTTCTGGCCTCCGAGGTCTCTTCCAGGATCGGCAGCACCCGCTTTCGCACGGCACCCTTCAGCATCTGGTCCAGGTACTCCACCGCGGCTGCGCGGCTCCGCGCGTCGCCCTGCTCGATCGTGTAGCGCGCCGCCGCCACGTGGTCACTGTCGTAGAGCAGGCCGAGCAGCCGGTAGAGGGCATCCTTGGCGCGTTCCAGCTTCTCGTCGAGCGCCCGGACGAGCAGCGTCCCCTGTGCCCGCCCGTCACGCGACAGGTCGTGCCGTTCGCAGAGGTAGTCGTAATAGCGCAAGGCCTCCTGCAGGACCAGCCTCTCGATCACGGCGGCCGGGAAGGTCAGCACACGATGGCGCCGGTGCAGGTGTTCGATGGCCATGATCGATTTGAATCGCACGAATCGATCGGGATCCTCGAGGGCGCGGATCAGCGCGTCCATGGCCGTCTGCGTCGGAATCAACGCCAGCGTGGCGGGCACGTGCCGCCGGACCCACCGGTCCTCGCGCCGATCGCCCAGCGCATGCGCCAGCGCGCCAACGGTCACCTCGCCATATCCGACGAGCGCGGCACGCGCGGCCGTCTTCAGGACACGGTGCCCGAGCAGCGAGATCAACGCCGGCAGGAACAGTCCGTCAGCGGCTCCCAGTCTCCGGGCACTGTCGATGGCTGCCTCGACGACGCGGGTGTCGTGGTCATAAATGAGAGGAACGAGCAGCGGCCTGAATCGTGGGGCGCTGATGTGCGCGAGCGCAACGGCGACCTCGCGCCGGCCGACGGCTCCGGCGTCGCGCGAGTCCGCAGTGAGGCGTTCGAACGCCCGCTCCGCCAGGTCGATGTCATCGGGCACCCCGGACTGGGCCAGCATCATGGCAGCGGACACCACCACCTGCGGCTCGGGATCGCCGAGGTGACGCCGCAGCAGGAGCGCGGCATCCTCGTGCGAGAACTCAGCCAGCGCCCGCAGTGCCGCGGCTCGGACTCCGACGTCCGGATCGTGCACGAGCCGCTCGACCGCCGGCCGCCAGCGCAGCGCAATGTGCGAGCGCACGGCACCGAGCGCCCGCGTGCTGCGGGCGCGCACCTGCGGTGATTCGTGATGCAGCAGCAACGGGGACACGAGGTTTCTCTTGTCCAGAGTCTCCAGCATGCCGATCGCATACAACACCGTGGTCGGATCAGGATGGGAGAGTTCTTCGACGAGCGCCTCGATGGTTGCCGGGTCGCCAACGTCGACGCGGACCGAGTCGACCTCGAGCGTGCGCGAGCCGATGCTCTCGCGGAACGCGTTGAGGTACTGCCGCCGGGCGGCCAGCGCACTCACGATCCACAACACCATGACAACGATGCTCGCGTAGCTCAGACGACGCCAATCGAGCCCGAGTCCCCACGGCTGAATCAGCACCAGGATGACGACGGCCGCCGCGCCCTTCGCAAACCGGTCCATCGTCACATCGGTGAACGGCTTCGCCCGGTACTTCAGCTCTTCCGACAGCGGCAGGAACAGCAGTTCGCGCGACGTCCTGTCAACGGTGTACCGAAGCGTCGAGTCGAAGACCCGGGCGGCCTGCGGCGCCCAGAAGGCGCCCGTCACCAGGATGAGTACCGACATCGAACCGAGCGTCACCGGCAGCAGCACCAGGGCAAACGCCAGCCCGAACGACCGGTGAATCCGGCTGGTGGCCACCACCTGCAGGACGAATCCAACGATCGAGGTGTAGACGATCACCTGCGCGAGGAATTCGGCGATGCCGGCATCGCCCTCGTGGCCCTTGAGCGCCTCGGCCGCCATGTTCAGCTGCTGGTCCACAATCGCGGCGCCGGCCGAGGCGCAGGCGACGACAAGGGCAACGACGCGTACATGTCGAGACTGCAGCAGCAGTTGGATCGCTTCGCGTCCGCTGACGCCAGCGCCGTCCACGGGCTGTGGCGTGGTGCCGATGGCCAGGCGTCGGCCGATCATCACGACAATCGCCAGGCATCCACCGAGGGTAGCCGCACTCACCAGCAGCAGGCTGTCCGAGCCGACCTCGCGGACGATGGTGGCGACAATGGCAGCCCCGGCGGCGCCGCCCAGGCTGGCGCCGGCGCCGATGAAGCCGAACAGGCGCTTGGCCTGACGCGCGTCGTACAGATCGTTCGCCAGTGTCCAGAACTGGCTGATAAGGAGCACGCCGAGGATCTGGCCGAACAGGTAGAAGGCAACGGTTACCCATTCGGCGCGCGTCCGCAGCAGCGCCGAAAAGACAACGAGCAGCACGATGATGGCCACCTGAGTGGCCGGAATCACGTGCCGGCGCTGAAGACGCCCTGCCGCCGTGGTGTACCCGTGCATCAGCAGGCCAATGACGAAACCGCTGGCCAGCAGCACATATGGGAGGTTGTCCGCGCCGAGATCGGAAATGAACCGTGAACGGGTCAGCGGCTTGAGGATGTTGTAGGAGGCCATCGCCAGGAACGAGTAGGCGAACATCAGCAGCGCGATGACGCCGTCGCCCTGGTGCATGGTGACGACACGCCCGAGGAGCAGCCTGACCCGGTTGTTCATGCGGTGGCCGGACGCTATCTCGCCTCAGTGCCGCAACGCAAGAGGACGCATCAGCCGATCGACCACGGCGGACCCATGGCCCACAGGCGCTGGCTACATTGACGTCGACGGTCAGTGTGTGATCGACATTATTGTCTGACGATCCGCACGGCCTCGGCCGGTCGTCGCTGACCTGGGCTCGGGTCAGGTGCTTCACTCGATCGTCACGACCTACAGGCCTGTCGCCATCAATGGTGCAACCGACATCGCCGTTGCTTCAGGCCGTGGCCTCGCGACCGGAGCGGTGCAGAACCCTCGATTTTTCTCGACGAATCGCGCAGTGATGTGGCGCTGATTTTGAATTGCGCTTCGCCAGCCGGATGGTGCTTACCACTCTTTACCGCCGCCTTCTGACTCGGCTTATGGCCGCGTTGATCGTGGTGCTCGTGGTGTCGCCGTATACCGAGCCGTTCGCCACGATTCACGGCACCGACATGGGCGGCGCGGGCGCCGTCGATGTTGCGGGCAGCGCATCAAAAGACAAGGCAGCTACGCAGGACGCCCTCGTGACGCCGCTCCTGGTGTTCGTGAGCATGGACGCCTTCGTTGTCGTCGATCGTCCGATCGCGCCGTCGATGGTCGCCGGCTCGCATCACGGTCAGCGCACGATCCTCAGGCTCTAAACCCCTCCACTCGATCTTCCGTCGTACGTGCACGCTCGCGTCCGGGCGTGTGGCGTGTCCGTTGACTCATTGGTGCCGGTGTGGACCGGAGCCCCTTGTCACATTACTACCCGTGTCACCGGGGAGTCGTTCTCGCGGTGCGCGTCGTAGCTCGAACGCGATCAGTGAACGCGCATGAAAGGACCGGAGATGAAGAGACGCGCGATGATTCTGGCAAAAGTGTTAGCGGCGGCGGTGCTGACGCTGTGGTTCAGCCACGTGACGACCACGCCGTACACCGTGCAGGCCCAGGGTGCCATCGGGCAGCAGCCCGCGGGCGATCCGACTGGGGCCACGACTGGCACGGCGGCAGACGTCACGGTGAAGGATCCCAAAAATCCCACCCTGACCGAAGTGATGGACACCGTCGGCCACAACAAGATCGCCATCAACTTCGTGTGGACGCTGCTCGCCGGCTTCCTCGTGATGTTCATGCAGGCGGGATTCGCCATGGTGGAGACCGGCTTCACGCGCGCCAAGAACGCCGCACACACCATGTCGATGAACTTCATGATCTACCCGATCGGCCTGCTCGGGTACTGGATCTGCGGCTACGCGCTCCACATGGGTGGCGTGGGCGCGGTGGCTGCGCTCGGCGGCACCCCTCCCCTGAACGGCGAATTCACACTCAGCTTGTTCGGGCACTCCTTCGGGCTCTTCGGCACGAAGGGCTTCTTCCTGAGCGGCAATACGTATGACGTCGGCGTCTTCGCGCTGTTCCTCTTCCAGATGGTGTTCATGGACACGGCAGGCACCATCCCGACCGGCGCGATGGCGGAGCGCTGGAAGTTTTCTGCGTTCATCGTCTTCGGGTTCTTCATGTCGATGGTGGTGTATCCGCTCTTTGGCAACTGGGTGTGGGGCGGCGGCTGGCTCGCGACGCTTGGAAAGGAATTCGGGCTCGGACACGGCCACGTGGACTTCGCCGGATCGTCAGTCGTCCACATGGTGGGCGGCGTGGCGGCGCTGGCTGGGGCGATCGTCATCGGCCCGCGCCTCGGCAAGTACACGAAGAGCGGCGAATCAGTGGCCATGCCTGGGCATGACATCCCGATGGCGCTGGCCGGGACCTTCATCCTTGCGTTCGGCTGGTTCGGCTTCAACCCCGGCTCGACGCTGGCGGGCGGCGACTTGCGGATCGCCGTCGTCGCGACCAACACGATGCTGGCCGGCGCCGGCGGCGCGATCTTCGCGATGTTCTACGTATGGAAGCGGCTCGGCAAGCCCGACCCCAGCATGCTCGCCAACGGCATGCTCGCCGGGCTCGTCGCGATCACCGCGCCATGCGCGTTCGTCAACAGCGTGTCGGCGGTTCTCATCGGCGTCATCGCAGGATTCCTGGTCGTGGAATCGGTGTTGTTCTTCGACCGGGTGCTGAAGATCGACGATCCGGTTGGCGCGATCTCGGTGCACGGCGTCAACGGTGCCTGGGGCGTGCTGTCCCTCGGCCTGTTCGCGGACGGCGCCTATGGCGACGGGTGGAATGGGGTCAGCGGCACCGTCAAAGGGCTCTTCTACGGCGATGCTACCCAGTTCTTCGCGCAGTGCGTCGGCACGCTCACCTGCTTCGTCTTCGTGTTCGTCAGCTTCTACGCCTTCTTCAAGGTTGTCGACGCGATCATGGGGAACCGGGTCGCGGCGTCGGTCGAACTCGAGGGCCTCGATATCCCCGAGATGGGCGCGCTGGCGTATCCCGACTTCGTGCTCGGGCCCGGCACTCCCCTCGGCAGCGACGTTTCGATGATGTCGTCCGCGGCCGCTGGAGCCCCGGCGCTCAAGCCGGCTCGCAACGACATTGGCTGATGGTGCACTCCGCGGGGCCGGCAGCGCCGGCCCCGCGATTCTCGGCGTCGAGGGAAGCCATGAAGCTGGTCAAATGTATCGTGCGTCCGGATCTCGTTACCGGGGCCACGTCCGCGCTCGAGAAAATGGGGATCTCGGGGATCACGGTAACCGACGTGCGCGGACGCGGGCGACGGACCAGACCCATCGGTGATTTCCGCGGCATCGAGTACGAGCGGTTCCTGGCGATGAGCATGATCGACATCATCGTGTCAGACGACCGCGTCGACGACATCGTCCGGGCGGTCATCGATCACACCCGCACCGGGGAGTTTGGCGATGGCCGCGTGCTGGTCATGCCGATCGAGGAAAGCTACTCGATTCGAACGCGCCAATGCGGGGCGGCATGACGGCCAGCTTCCCGGCGGGCTCAGACCCTCGTCGCTGATCCGCGCACTCGGCTGCTTCGAGATGTCACATTCCCTTCAACTCCTGCTCCTGCTGGTCCTCGCGATCGCCGCGGCAAAGCTTGCAGGTACTCTCGCTGCGAAGATTGGCCAGCCCGCAGTCTTCGGTGAAATTCTCGCGGGACTGATGCTCGGGCCAACCGTGCTGAACGTCCTTGGCTGGCAGGTGTTCAGACCGACCTCCGCCCCAGGGGCGACCGACGCCAGCCTCGGGGCCGTCATGCGCGATCTCTCCGGGATTGGCGTCCTGCTGCTGATGTTCGTGGCGGGGCTCGAGACGGACGTGGGCGAAATGCGCCGGGTGGGAAGGGTCGCTTTCTGGTCCGCGTTCGGTGGAGTCGTCCTGCCGCTGGCGGGTGGGGCAGCGACGGCGGTGGTCTTTGGCTTTCCACTGTATTGGGACGGCATCTTCATCGGCACCATCCTGACGGCGACCAGCGTCAGCATCTCGGCGCAGACGCTGCTCGAGCTCGGGGTCCTTCGTTCACGCGAGGGCGCCACGATTCTGGGCGCGGCCGTCATCGACGACGTCATGGGCATCATCCTGCTCTCGCTGGTCGTGGCGTTCGCAAAAGCGTCGGCGACTGGCGTGGATGTCGCGCACATTGTGGCAATCGCACTCCGAATCGTCGTGTATTTCGCGCTCGCGGTATTCGCCGGGCGCGGGCTGCCTGTCGTACTGGCCTGGGCCAGGCGTCTCCCGGTGAGTCAGGCGATGCTCTCTGTCGCCGTCATGGTCGCGATGATCTACGCGTGGACGGCGGAGTACGTCGGTGGAGTGGCGGCGATTACGGGCGCCTATGTCGCTGGCGTGCTGATCGCGCAGACCAAGTTCAAGAGAGAGATTGACCAGGGGATCCACCCACTGGCGTACTCGATCTTCGTCCCTTTGTTCTTCATCGGCATCGGGCTCGAAGCCAACGGGCGCGCGCTGGGCGATCAGGTGTGGTTCACGATCGCACTCGTGGCGGTCGCCATCGTCGCCAAGGCAGTGGGCTGCGCGCTGTTCGCCAGAGGCTTCGGCTTCACGAACCGAGAGTCTCTGCGTGTGGGAGTCGGGATGATTTCACGCGGCGAGGTCGGCCTGATCGTCGCTGGTTACGGATTGTCGAACGGCCTCATCGGCACGGACGTGTTTTCGGCATCTGTGATCGTCGTGCTCGCGTCGACCATGGTAACGCCGCCTCTTCTCCGCATGGTGTTTCCCCGCCACGCGCATGTATCGACCAGCATCGAGGAGACGATCGCGCACGCGCCCTACATCGCAGACTGAGCGGCCGAGCCTATTCCAGCGCAGGCTGGGCGCCAAGATGCGCTGCGGCGGCCGCGGCGACATGCCCCGCATCCTCACCGACGCCGAAGATAAGGCCTGACTTACGGGTGTGCATCAGCTGTAGACCCATGAAGTACAGACCAGGACGCCTGCTGACTCCCTGCGTCTGCTCTGGGTAGCCGTCGCGGAGGTTCAGATCGAGCTCGATCCAGTTGAAGTCGAGGCGGAACCCGGTCGACCAGATGACGTTCGTAATCTGCAGCGCAGCGAGGTCGAGCTCGGTTGGTGCGGTGTCGTGATTGCTGAATGACGAGAACGGAGGCGGCGCTGGCGCGTCGATTCCGGCGTCGCGAATGTACGCGTCCACGTTCGCCATGAAGCGCCGCGCGAACTCGTCAGAGCGCGCGGCATTCAGAGGGAGGTCTTCGGCGAGCCGAACGGTCGTTCTGTACCCATCGAGGAAGCGTCCGGTCAGCGTCACGCCGGCCTCACGGAGCGTGCGCAGGTTCAGATCCCGATCGCGTCCGACGCCGGTCTGGATCGGCGGACAGGCGCGCCTGATCTCGTAACCAAGCTGCTCGACCGTCTCGTCGAACACACGCATATCCATGCGCCAGGCCACGTTGTCGCGGCCACGATAACGACGCGGCATCCACCCACAGAAGCCGGTAGCCAGCCACACGCGGCGGCCATCGGCGACCAGGTCCTCCGCGATCTGGCAGCCGGATTGACCAGAGCCGACAACCAGCACTCCGCCGTCCTCCAGCTCGCCGGGGTTGCGGTACTGGTCGCTGCTCAATTGGAGAATGCTGGCGTCCAACTGGTTGGCAGGCCGATGCTCACGCTGGTACGCGCCTGTCGCAACGACCACTGCCCGCGCGCCGATCGGGCCTGACGTCGTCGTCAGCAGGTACGTGCCGTCGGCGATTTGCTTGAGCGATGTGACATCGATGTCCCCTTCCAGTGGCGCGTTGATCAGACCCGCGTAGCGGGCGAAGCGTTCGACGATCTCCGGGCGCGTCATGAAGCCGTCCGGGTCCTGACCGTCGTAGTGGAATCCGGGGAGGGTGAAGGACCAGTTGGGAATGTTGAGCGTGAACGAGTCCCAGCGTCGACTGCGCCAGCTGTCAGCAATCACCGCGCGGTCGAGCACGACATGATCGATGCCCGACTGCGACAGGTAGAAGCTCGTCGCGAGTCCAGCCTGCCCGGCGCCAATTACCGCGACGTCGACTTTCCGCACGCTGCCATTCTGGCGGATTCGGGTCGACGGCTGGGCGTGGGGATTGTCACTTGTCCAGACGGTCGATCAACGCTCTGGCGCGCGCGAGGACATTGGAGCGCTCGAGCAGATCCTGGCGGTCGCCTTCGTCCATGGGGAGGTTCTGCGCCACCACATTGACGAACTCGTCGTCTTCAAGCGAGGCGTCCGGCGGGTCGACGCCAAAAGGCAGCACCTTGACGAGCAGCGATGCCAGGCGATTGCGAAGCGAGCTGAGTTGCGACCGTTCCTGCTCCTCGAGCCGGTCGGGCACGGCCTCGACGCGCCCGAGCCGATACGGTTTCCGTTGATTCTCGCCGAGGACGCGGAAAGCCGTCAGCCCTTGCAGCAGGATGACGTAGCGTCCGTCTGGCAGCTGCTCGTACTTCTCGATCCTGCCGGCGCACCCGACGGCGTAAATTGGTGGGCGACCGTCATAGTCCTTCTCGAATCCCGGCCGCAGCCGCACCATGCCGATGATCCTGTCGCCCTTGAGCGCATCGGCAATCATCGTCCGGTAGCGCGGCTCGTAGATCAGCAGCGGCCGCGACACGCCGGGGAAGAGCGTCGTCTCCGGGAGTGGAAAGAGCGGGATCTCCGCGGGCAGAACCGGGGCTGCAGCTTGCGCCGGCAGCATGAACAACGCGGCCGTAAGGACGAGCGTCAGCACGCCACAGTCTACTGTGACGTGGCGGCAGCCACAGAAACAGATCTATGCGCGCGGCGCTCGATCGCGCCATGCAACGAAATGCGCACCACCTCGACCGTAACGGTCGCGCCGTGATTTCGATCGCGTTGCGCGGTGTGCAGCCGTACAATTCGCCGCACCCCGAGGGCACGGTGTTCTTCCTGGTCCCGGCTGCAACAACGCCTGGCATGCGCGTTCTCCTCACGCCCGAGCAGCAGCGTGCGCTGTCTGAGGGCATCCGTGCGCGTGACGCGTCCGCAGAAGAGGAACTCGTTCGTCTGTTCTCGCCTCGGATCGGCGTGATGGCGCGGACGCGTATGCGTGATGCGGAGGCGGCACGAGACGTCACGCAGGAAGTGCTCGTGGCCGTCCTCCACGCGGTGCGTCACGGGCAGTTGCGTGACGTCGAGCGATTGACGGCGTTTGTCTATGGCACCGCCCGGAACCTGATTAACAACTACTTCAGGACCAGCACGCAGCGACCGGCGCACGAGCCTCTCGACGAAGCCGCGCTGATGACCACGCAGCCCGACCAGCTCGAGCTCCGCGAACGTGGCGAACGCAGCGAACTGGTGCGTCGCGCACTGGCAGGCCTTGCTCCGACCGACCGCAGGATTCTATTGCTGACCCTCATTGAAGGGCTGAAGCCTGGCGAAATCGCGGCGCACCTCGGCCTGACATCCGACGTGGTGCGAACGCGGAAACTGCGTGCACTCCGCAGGACGGCCGACCGCGTCAAAAAGCTGTCACGAAGATGACCGGCGATACCACTGCATCATTAGGCCCCCCGATGGACTGTGAACAGGTGACGCGTGACGAAGTCATCCAAGGCTATCTGCTCGACACGCTGAGCGAGGACACTCGCGAAGCGTTCGAACGGCACTATTTCGACTGCGACCAATGTCTCGGGGAATTACAGGCGTTGGAGGCCATCCGCGATGAGCTGCGCCAGACGCCTGAACCGCAGCGTCACATGCGTCCGCGGTTCAATGTCTGGCTTCCCGTTGCCGCCGTCGCCGCGGTGTTCGTACTGGCCGTGACGGCGATGTTCTGGAGATCCGCACCGCCTGCTCTACCACCGCCGAAGGTGGCCGTGCAGCCGGGCGTGACGACACCACCATTGCCGCCGCCGACTGCAGCGTCGGACACATCAAAGCCGTCGCTGGAGCAACTCGCCCGGGTCGAACCCGCGCCCTATGAACCGCTGACGTTCCGCGCCGTCCCCGACGAGGCGACAGCGCGCTTTCAGCAAGGAATGAATCGTTATGGTCAGGCTGACTTCCGTGGGGCGATCACTGACCTGAAAGCCGCAGCGGATCTGGAGCCGGACGCTCCGCACATCCGGTTCTTTCTTGGAGTGTCGCAACTCCTCGCGGGAGAGACGCGCAGTGCCATCGATTCGCTGCACGCTGCAGTCGCCATCGGCGATTCGCCCTATCTCGAGGAGGCCCACCTCTATCTGGCGAAGGCGTACCTGCGGCGTGGCGATCCGGGCGCAGCGGAGCAGGAACTGAAGAGAGTCGCCAGCCTGAATGGACCGCGCCGGGAAGAAGCGAACCGACTGCTCGACCGGGTCGAGAGGTCGCGTCGGCCATGACGCGGCTGACCAGCCATCCCGTTATCCGCGGTCTGATGGCGATCGCCTTCCTGGCGACGTTCCTCCCTGCTGCCGCCGTGCTGCGTGCCCAGGAAACAACGGGCACCATTCAGGGCACCCTCAGGGATCAGACCGGCGGAGTGCTTCGCGGCGTGAGAGTGGTCGTCACGAGCGTCGACACCGGACAGACTATCGAGACAGCCACCAACAACGTGGGGCAGTACACGATCGCGCTGCCGATCGGGAACTACTCAATTCGTTTTCTGTTGCCCAACTTCCGCGTCTACATCGCGAACGGCATCTCGCTCCATGTGAATGATCGGCTGGCAGTCAACGCCAAGCTCGACGTCGGCGCCGTGGAAACGCTGACCGTGACCGCAAAGCGCCTCGTTCAACAGACCGCCGCGGTGCAGACCTTGATTCCATCGGTGGCGATCCGGGAGCTGCCGCTGCTGGCCCGCACACCGATTCAGCTCGTCACGCTGGTCCCCGGCGTGTCGAGCGATCTCCGCGAAGAGACCTGTTTCTGTGATCAAGGGAACCTCGACATCTCCATCAACGGTGGCCGACGAAGTTCCGTGAATTGGCTGCTGGATGGCGCCTCGAACGTCAACGGCTGGACCAACTACACGCTGGTCACTACCCCCTCGCTGGAAGCCATTCAGGAGATCAATGTCATCACCAGCAGTTATTCCGCCGAGTGGCCGCGCTACGGTGGCGGCATCGTCAATGCGGTCACGAAGGCGGGGGCCAACCGATTCTCTGGCAGCGCGTACGAGTTTCTGCGCAACGACGGCCTGAATGCGAATTCGTTCTTCCGTAACATGGATCCGAACCCCGCCATCAACGACCAGCCGAGGCGATTGCGCTACAACAACTTCGGCTACACAGCCGGTGGGCCGGCGCTTCCGGCACGGAAGACGCTGTTCTTCTTCTTCTCCCAGGAATGGCGCCGCAGCGCCAGGGACAAGCAGACGTTTGAATCGCGGGTCCCGGATCCGCTCTGGCTGACCGATCCAACCAATCCGAACTACGTTCCGCCCGCCGCGCGCGACCCGAACGCAATGAAACTGCTGACCCAGTGGCCGCAACCGAACATTCCAGGCACGAACCGCTATGTGGCGCCGATTACCAACCGGTTCGACACCCGTCAGGAGTTCGTCCGGGCGGACTACAGAGGCGGTGCGAGCTGGTCGCTCACAGGACGCTATCTGCACGACCGTGTCGATTCCCGCGGTGAATACGCGACCACTCCGGACCTCGCGCCAGGACATCGCGCTCTGACTGGGCGGCTTGCGGTCCTGGAGGCCAGGCACATCGCCGGGCGGTTCGTCTTCGACGGCTCCTATCAGCTGGCCACGAACCGCCAGGACCGGCTGGACGGGATCACGACGCGATCGCAACTCGACCTCACGACGCCCGAGCTCTTTGCCGAGAATAGCGGCAACCTGATTCCGGGAATGTTCGTGGTTGGCCTGAACAGCATCAACCGGTCGCACCCGAGCCCGCGCGACTACCGCAACCACACGGTCAGCGCGTCGCTCACCACCCAATTCGGCCGGCACACCCTCAGGGCAGGCGGACTGGTCGGATACGAGTCCATGGACGCCAATCTGTTTTCGGAGAGCACCGAGGGCGTCTTCTTTTTCACGTCGGGAGGCGGATATACCCCATTTCAGAACTTCCTGCGCGGCAACGCGGACGGCGCGTGCGGCGCCGCGTGCGTGTATTCCGAAACCGATCAGGACGTCGCCAATCGCCTCCGATCGCGTCGCTATGAGTTCTTCGCCCAGGATGCGTGGCGCATTCATCCGAACGCCACGATCGACCTCGGACTGCGCTACGCCTACTACCCGCCGTTTGTCGATGCGCACGACATGCTCTTCACGTTTTCTCCGGATGCGTACGATCCGGCGCAGGCGCCGACGTTCGCCGACTCCGCGGGCTCGTCTCTGACTCTGGGGACGGGCAATATGTTCAACGGGATCGAGCTGGCGGGACGGAATTCCCCGCTCGGCCGATCGATCTATCCCGCCGATACGAACAACTTCCAACCGCGTCTGGGCCTCGCCTGGGATCCCGACGGACGAGGACAAACGGTCGTCCGCTTCGGATACGGCATGTATTTCGACCAGATTCAGTATCAGATGTTTGCCGATGGGATGGAGTTCTCATCATTCGACCCGCTGCGGACAGACGTCATCGTGACCAATGCGTCCTTGTCGAATCCCCTGGCCTCAGGGCCGGCAGTGTGGCCCAAGTCGCGAGAGCTGTTGTTTCCACAGTCATTCAAGCCGGGGACCGTGCTGACACCTCAAGCGACGGCGACAAGCGATCGACTCGTCATGCCTCGACGGCAGCACTGGAACATTGGATTCGAGCGGGAGCTGTACGCAGGTGGCCTCCTTGATGCGGGATATATCGGTGGCCGTGGAGATCATCTGCTTCGCTACGTCGACATCAATCAACCACAGCCGTCCGCACTCATCGGGCACAGTTCGGCGGTCAACACCGTGCGACCGTTCCCAGGCTATCGCTCGATCGTTTTGCGGGAGACCACTGCGAAGAGCCGCTATCAGGGCCTCGTGACCAGCTTCCGCCACGAGACCACGCACGGCCTGTGGGCCACCGTGAATTACACATTCAGCCGCAACATGGCAGACGCCACGTACGATGACTCGGTCCTCGACGACCCTCAGAACCCACTCGATCCCGCAGCCGAATTCAGTCCCGCAGGTACGGATCGAACGCACATCTTCAACGCCTCCTATGTGTATCAGCTTCCGCTGATCCACGCGTCCACGACTGGCTGGCGTCGGGCATTGCTTGGCGGCTGGCAGCTCGCCGGCATCACGCGGATCGAGTCCGGCCCTGCCGCTCGAATTCGAGTGACCAGCTGCACGCCGTTTTGCTTTCCCAGTGCCCTGCGGCCCGATGAAGTCGCCGACGCCGGGGAGGGGAAACAGGACGGTCTCACCTGGTTCGATGCCAACGCGTTTGTCCCGCCTGCGGCGGGCGAGTATGGAACTGCACCCGGCGCATACGTACGTCTGCCGGGGCGCCAGCAATGGGATTTTGCGCTGTCGAAGAGTATGGCCACGACGGCGTCAACGCGTCTTCAGTTCCGGGTCGACGTGATCAACGCGTTCAATCACACCCAGTTTCTGGACGTCAACACCTCTTGCTTCGGTACCACAACCTGCGTTCCAAGATCGGCGAACTCCGGATTTGGTCAGGTCACCAGCACGCGGCCACCGCGCGAAATCCAGCTGGGCATCAGGATGGATTGGTGAACCGTCACCTCGGTTGGGGCATCCTCGCACTCGTCCTGATTGGATTCGCGTCCGTCGTGCGAGGCGACCAGTCGCCCGCGAACGCACGTGTGCCCCAGCGTGTCTCGCGGCTCCAGGGATTCAGCGAGTCGCTGACCACGATCACGAATCTGCTGGATCGTGGTCGCGGCATCGAAGCGGAAAACGTCGCGCGTCTGCTGCTTGCAAAAGTCGAAGATACCCTCGGACCCGATACGCTTGAAGCGGCCGCGGTACTCGATCTGCTCGGCCGGGCGGTGCGACGTTCGTCCACGGTGACCGTTGCCGAGAAAGCCGCAATGGCCGAGCGTGCCGTGGATATCAAGGAAAAGGCGCTCGAACCGTTCGACCCGGACCTTGCGACGAGCCTGACCAACCTGGCGATCCAGCGAACGCTGGCCGGGAATCCCGCCCAGGGAAAGGCGCTCCTCGACCGTGCCATCGCCATTCGCGAGAAGGCCTTCGGCGCCGACGATCTGATGGTGGCGGCGACGCTGGGGAGCCTTGCCGGCGTGCTGATGACATTACGGGACGATGAGGGGGCGAAATCGGTACTCGAGCGGGTGCTGACGATTCGGGAATCGAAGTACGGCGCCGCGCACATCGAAACGATTCGAACGCTGTTCAAGATCGCCATCTTCTACGCCGAGATTGCCGATTACGTCGGCGCGCGACGCTATTACGACCGCGCCCTGACGGCGGCGGAACAGACGCTCGGCGCGAATCACCCGATGGTCCTGGAGATCCTGCTGCGCGAGGCCATCGTCCTCAGCGAGGGCCTCGGCGATTATGCGGGCTCGGCGCGGCTGAATGAGCGTGTCGTCCGCCAGGCGGAACAGGTGTTCGGCCCGAACGATCCCAGAGTGACGACCGCGCTGCGCAACCTCGCTCTCGACGAGCGCGACCTTGGCCACTATGCGGCGGCGAAGAGTCTCGCCACACGATCGTTATCGATCGCCGAGCGTGTCTACGGTCCGAAACATCCAGACGTGGCGGGCAGCCTGCATACGCTCGCGACCGTACTGGCCGCGCAGGGAGACTACGGGGCGGCCTTGCAGGCCTTCGAGCGAGCCACGCATATCAACGAGGAGATACTGCGTCCGGCGAATCCCGAGGTGAGCCGCGCCTCGTGGTTTATCCGGAATCTGTTTCCGGTGTCGGACTACGACACCGACGACATACCGCTGTTCGAACAGGCGATTGCGAATCGGGAGGCGGCAACCGGACTTGCCGGCGCCGGCGCGGCCGACAGTCTGACGAACCTGGCGGCCATTCTGTCGACCGTCGATGAGTACAAACGGACGCGTCCGTTGTTCGAGCGGGCGCTCGCGGCTCAGGAGAAGGCCTACGGCCCGGATCATCCAGACGTCGCGGCGGCGGCCACAACCCTCGGGGACGTCGTGGCTCACGCTGGAGATCCCGTGGCGGCACGCCCTCTCTATGAGCGGGCGCTGCACATCCTGGAACAGTCGCTCGGGCCCGACCATCCGAGGGTCGCGGAGCTGCTGCTGCGCCTGGCGGCGTCACCGTCCGGTGACGGCAACCGATCGATGGAACTCGAGACGCGGGCGCTGGCGATTCAGGAGCAGCACCTCGGTCCAGCGCATCCCGACGTTGCCGACACGCTGAGCCGTCTATCGCTGCTGGAGCTTCAGGGCGGCGCGATCGGCGACGCCTTTACGGCGGCGGCGCGCGCAGACAACATCCAGCGCGAACATATCCGGCTGACCGCACGAACGCTCTCCGAGCGTCAGGCGCTGGCCTACGCCACGACCGCGACGCCGGCACTCGACGTGATCTTGACCGTCGTCACGGGCACGACGGACCGCGAGACCGTGTCGCGAGCGTGGAACGCCCTCATCCAGTCACGCGGCATCGTGTTCGATGAGATGGCCGACCGCCATCGCGCCGTGAGCGCAACAGAGGATCCGACGGTGGTCGCTCTGACGAACACGCTGGCTGAGGCGCAGCAACGATTGTCCGCTGCCGTCGTCCGCGGCATTCGAAACGATCCCCCCGACCGCTATCGGCGTGTACTCGATGAGGCGCATCGCGACAAGGAACGAGCCGAACGCGCACTGGCGGAGCAAAGCATGAGCGTTCGCCGGGATCAGGCACGCAAGCGCGCTGGCGTTGCCGAGCTTTCAACGACGCTGTCCTCGCGCGACGGGTTGATCGGCTTTGCCAGATATACGCGGTACCGCGCCGGGCCAATCGATCACGCCGTCAGCAGACCTGGAGCGGGAGAGCCCGCGTATCTTGCGTTCGTGCTGCGAGGTGACGCCGCTCCGGCGGTCGTGCCGCTTGGGGCGGCGGCCGACATCGACGGCCTGGTGTCGCAGATGCAGCGACAGATCACTCAGGAGACGCTTGCCGGCGGCCGGGCCACGCCACGCGGTGAACTCGCCTATCGCCGTGTTGCCGAAGAATTGCGGGCTCGGATCTGGGATTCGCTGCAGCCCCACCTCGCCGGTATCGCCCGCGTCTTCATCGTTCCAGACGGTGCGCTCCATCTGATCAACTTCGCGGCCCTGCCCGCTTCGGCCTCGCGTTATCTGGTTGAGACCGGACCGGTGATTCATTACCTGTCGACGGAGCGGGACCTGATCGAAGCAGAGTCGACAACACCACATAACGGCGGCCTCCTCGCGATCGGAAACCCCGCCTTCGATGAAGCGGATTCCTCGCCGTCTGTCGGACAGTTCCGGGGAGGCCGGTCAGGGTGTGTTGACTTCCGAGCCATGCGGTTCGCGGGGCTGCCTGCGTCGCTCAATGAGATCACCGAGGTGGTCAATTTGTGGAGCGGGGCGAATCGGGAAACAGAGAGATTGATCGGTGCCGCAGCAACTGAGAGGGCGTTCAAGACCAGAGCTGCCGGCCACCGTGTTCTTCACCTTGCCACCCACGGATTCTTCATTGAAGGACGCTGTACGTCGGCGCTCGACGCGTCGGCACTCCCGCGTTCGGCGAACGTCGCCAGAGAGAATCCGCTGCTCCTCTCCGGGCTCGTCCTTGCGGGGGCAAACCGGCGCGATGCCGTGGCCCCGGATCAGGAAGACGGTGTCCTGACCGCCGAGGAAGTCGCGGCGCTGAATCTGAGCGGTGTCGAGTGGGCCGTGCTGTCCGGCTGCGATACCGGCGTCGGCGAGATTCGCGCCGGAGAGGGGGTGTTCGGTCTGCGGCGGGCGTTCCAGTTGGCCGGCGCCAGGACCGTCATCATGAGCCTGTGGCCCGTTGAAGATCAGTCGACACAGCAGTGGATGGCCGCGCTCTATGGAAACCGGTTGCGGAATCTGAGCACCGCTGACGCGGTCCGCAACGCCAGCCTCTCGGTGCTGCGTGACCGTCGAGCGAGGGGCGCCAGCACGCACCCGCTCTATTGGGCTGCGTTCGTGGCCACCGGCGACTGGCGCTGAGACGACATGTGCGGCATCTGCTACGTGTCTGGATCGTCGGCCGACGGTCCATAGATGGACGGGACGCGGCCACCCATGGGCCTGAGATAAACAGAAAGCTGTCCGCGATGATGAATGGCGTCGAACAGACCGAGCCAGAACATCTCACCGAGAGGGACCTCGAACAAGACCCGGCCATCCATCACGAACTGCGTGAGCTTCTGAGTCCATTCCATCGCACGCGCGTATCCCGATGCGGCGTCGTCGCCGTCGAGCGTCAGGCTGTCCGAAACGTGCTGGTCACCCAGTAAACGAAAGAAAGTCCCCGCCTCACCGGATGGGACGTTCGGGTTGGCGACGCCAGTTTCAGAGCTCAACAGCACGGCAAGCGACGCGGGTTCGTCCGTGCGGTTCGACGGGCTGGAGGTCTTCTTTTTTTCGAGGCGACCAGGAGGGCTTGGCAATTCCGATCTGTGGACGGCGACGCGCAGCACCGTGTTCGAACCCTGGTCACTGCCGGTCAATCTGGGTGCGGGAGTGAACAGCGTCGATCTCGACTTCGACCCGCATATCGCCTCGGACAGGCAAACGCTGTATTTCACGTCTACCCGCCCCGGAGGGTTTGGCGGTCAGGATTTGTATGTCACCACTCGCACGCGGGCGAGGCGATAGACGACACGGAGCGAGCATCGGCCGCACTTTCGATCGGGGCGTCGAACTCGTCGTCTCAGTTGGCGCGTGTGACCGTCAGCTCATAGGGCGTGATTTCGTCTCGGTCGAAAAAGTAGTACCACGTCACGCGAAGTTCGTAGTCGCCGGGTTGGATGGTTCGTAGGAACGACTCTTCGGCGGTGCCAATCCCGCACGACTGACACGTGAGGGATGCAGCCACCAGGGTATCGTCACGCCACAGTTCCAAATCGAGGTCGGAGGAATTCGCCCATTTCAAGAACGCGCGGAAGGAGGCGGCGTCGCTGACCGTAAACGCATATCGCTTGCAGTAGAGCGTGAAATACATGCCGGTGCACATCGGATCCGTTCTGCCGATCGTGCCTGTGTAGGTCTGGCCGACGACGAGCGTCTCACGGGGAGGCTTCCTGGCCAGCGGCAGCAGATTGAAATCCAGCGTGCGCTGACCGGTCGCCATCTGCGCGACTTTTGATTGGCCTTCGTAGCCGTCTTTCGAGGCTCGCAGATCAACCCGGCCGCTCAGTCCGGGAATCTCGTAGAACCCACGCGAATCGGTCAGGGCAAAGGTCCCGGTCAGTAATCCCGTTGCCGCGGAAAAGACCTCCACACGCGCATTCGGAATGACCACCGTGTCGGTGGGGCTGGTCTCGCGAACAAAACCGGTGAGCGTGCCGGAGGTTGACGACGACGTGGACGGCGACGGAGCGCTTGGTGACTCAGCCCCGCAGCCGAAAGCCACCAGGATGAGAATCGACAGCGACAGGCGTTGAACTGGCATGTCATCTCTCGCTTGCACAACGTGACAATCCTTACGGCGCGGTCCAGCTGAAGTCGACCGGCCCCACGCTTCCAGGAGCGATGGTCTTGCTTCCGCCGTATGTGGCGCGGAACCCAATCGTGCAGGGATTCAGAACAATGTCGATGCCTGCCCACGTGTCGCCAGAAGGACTGACCCGGATGTTCACCCATCGGGTCCATCTCGCCGTTCCCTCGGCGCACGCGGCGGTCGGCATTCCCTTGCCGGTGGCCTTGTCCTGACACATCTCGTAGAGCACCGAGCCGGTTTGTGCAGGCTGGTGGTTGCTGTCCTCGACGTGGACCCGAATAAGCACATGCGACGTGTACAGACCGGCTGGGAGACTAGTGACTTCTTCACGAGCCGAGTTCAGAAACGTCATTTCGTAGAAACCTGGCGGGGTCGAGGGCGCGCGTGCGTCGATCGACGTCGGGTTCACAGTTGCGGCCGGGGTGACGGGCGATTGGTCGCACGCAACGAGGCCAAGTGCTCCCAACAGGACGACCGACAGCCTGACGAGACGCGGCATGAGTACCTCCTTCAATCGGGACGTTTAACGCCTATCCGTTCATTCGCGTACAGGTACAAGTGGTTATGGCGACGAGAACGTGACGGGGCCGCGAACGGGGAGTGACCCGGGAGGGCGCGATTAAGCTGCGCGGGCGGTCACAGAAACAGATCTGTGCGCGAGGCGCTCGAAACTGACCGATTCAGGCCGCTGCTCGACGTCAACCGTCCCACATCACCGACCGTGGAAGTTGGCATCGCTGCGCATGCCGGAGCAATTCGTCACACCCTTCGCGCCTGCTCGCAGGTCGAGTGGACGTGGCACCGGCTTCGCACGAGGTAGCCCGCACGGAGGTAGTGCCATGAGGTCTTTGCTCTGTCTATTTCTGCTTGCGTCCGCGGTGGCGCCAGCCGCTCAGGCCGCGCCGGCCGTCCAGACCGCAACGGTCAATGTGCTGGTCACCGACCGCCACGGCAAGCCGCTTCCCTCCGCGCGCGTGATCGTGAATGGCGCCTCGGGGCGTGAAGGCAACACCAACGGCGCGGGACGCGTTGTGTTCACGAACATGGAGACCGGCGCGTACACGCTTCGCGTCGAACGTGACGCCTTCATCACCTTCGAGAAGGACTTCACGGTGAGCGGTCAGACCGGATCGCTCCCGGTTGTCGCCGCGATTTCACCCGTTGCGTCGCTGCGTCCGCGCCCGTCCAGGGCACTTGCATCCGCACGCCGCCCCTAACGCTCCTGGGTCAGGTCCAGGAGTGACGTGACTTTGGTGACCTCGCTGCCGAACCTGATTGGCAGGTCGACGAGCCCGGTCACGTCGAACGGAGGCGCAGCGAGGTCGATCGCCCGGTATCCTCCCGGGACGGTATCGACGTTGCCGCTCCCACGGTCATTCGTGAGAAGGACCCACTTGTACTTCCCCTTCTTTAAATTGTTCTTGATGAACTTCTGAACCAGCGCGTTGGGCAGATGCTGCAGGACATCCTTGGAAATGAGCAGGTCCGCTTCGGGGAGTTCGTCCGTGACATCGCCGACCTGAAACCTGATCTTGCCCGTCTCGTGCTTCCTGCGAACGGCGTCAATGACATCCGATGCAATGTCAACCCCGAGATAGCTCGCGCCGCCCCAATCGATCGCGCTCGAGAAGTTCCAATCTCCACAACCGGCATCCACGATTGATGTAACGCCGTGCGTCTTGATGAACTCTTCCAGGTAGGAACGATATTCGTGGGTGATGTCCAGAGTCGATCCCGAGCCGCTGACACCCTTGCCTGCGGCGTCCCTGCCCCAGCTGCCCTCTCTGTAGATGCCATTGAAGATCGACGCCAATTCTGACTGTCCGTTGACGCGATTGATGGCGAAGTAGGAGAGGGCCAGCGCGGCGATCAGGCCGGCGGCAATGGAGATGCGTCTCGTCATTATGCAAACGGCCTCAGGTCTTCATCGCCTGGGCCGCGGTGACGGCCGCGCGGCCAAGCGCCATGGCCCGGGCGAGCTCATCACGTTCCGTCGGCGCGGTCACAACGGACAGCCCGAGCCGCGCGAGTTCGGTCGAGAACGCGGCCGCCGAGGGACCGTTGTGGATGACTGCTGCCACCTTCCGACGCAGCTTTCCTTCTGCGTGCAGCCGCGCCAACAGATCGACGCAGGCCTGCCATTCGGGCGATGCGGGAGGCACGTCGGCCGGCGACGCCACCACCAGCACGTCCGCGGCGACAAGGTCAGCCTCGCGCGGCGCAACGTATTCCTTGTGCATGCGGCGCAGTTGCTCGCGGTGTTCGGGGAACTGCGCGAGCGCGGCGGCCGGATCCGGGTCGGGAACCCGTCGCATCCGGATGCCAGCGCGCATCTGGACGGCGCCGACGGCTGCCACCGTCGCGAGTCGTTCGGTGGTTCCTCCGCGCGAGTAGAAAGTGACGACGACGATTGTCTGTGCCACGGTGCGCTCAGGGGAGATCGAACAGGAGCACTTCGCCGCGTCCGTCGCCGGGACCGGCCATCGACAGCATCTGCTCGTCGCTGATCGCCGCGCCATCGCCTTCGCGAAGCAGGTGGCCGTTGAGCGATGCCTGACCGCGCATGACCTGTACCCACGCATGCCGGCCAGTCGCGAGCGGGTGCTGCACGGCGTCACCGGGGCCGAGATCGACGACATACAGCAGCGCGTTCTGATTGATCGTGGTCGCCGGGTCGCCGTCGCTGCCGGGCGGAGCGGCCAATAGGCGGAGCTTTCCGCGTTTCTGCTCGTGACTGATGCCAACCTGCTGATAGCCGGGCGGAAGGTCCTCGGCCGACGGCTCGATCCAGATCTGCATCAGGTGCACGGGCTCGGCTTCAGACGCATTCACTTCGCTGTGCACGACGCCCGTACCCGCCGACATCGTCTGAATCTCGTCCGGTCCCACCGTATGCGTGCCGCTCAGGCTGTCGCGGTGCCGCAGCGTGCCTTCGAGCACGAACGTGATGATCTCCATATCGCGATGCGCGTGCGGACCGAACCCTTCGCCAGGCGCGACACGGTCCTCGTTCATGACCTTGAGAACCCGAAACCCGGAAAACGCCGGGTCCTGATAATCGGCAAACGAGAAGGTGAAACGGGACTTCAGCCAGCCGCGGTCACCCTTCCCCCGTGCATCGCTCGCGCGGATCGTAATCATGAGGGCTCAATTCTAGTGGACGTGCCGTGGCCCGCGATCGCGGCGGCCATGGCGAGCTTGTGGTCCTGGTTCCAGGGTGACCCCAGCGTCTTCCTCGCTTGCAGGAAGTGCCCATCCAGCGTCCTGGTATGCAGCGCGTCGGAGGCAGTGTCGAACACGGTCTTCGGATCGTACCAGTGAACAAGCCAGCCACGTGACTCCGCGGCCTTCGCGAGCGCCTCGCGATACATCACCCAATCCGCGACGTTCCGCGCGCGATAGTCCCGGATTCGATCGGCGATCGTCGGCGGCAACGGCTGCAGCGCGCGGAGCGCGATGCCCTGAATTGGAGAGGCAACGTCCGTTGCCAGCGTCTCCAACGCAAGATTCGCCCGGCGCTCCGTCGAGAGTCGGACGCGCTCGATGAGCTCCACTGCCTCGGAGACCGGAAGCGCCTGCGCGTCATGATGATGCGGCATGCTGGGCAGCCCCGCATCGAGAAGTTCGACGCGGCGGCGATCGAAGATCCTGCCGTCGCGTGCGGCGGTGATCAAGACGGCCCAACCGGCGTGGTCCGACACGCCGACCACCGCTGTGTTATTCAGGGTTCCTTGCATACCGCTCCGCCTTGTGATGATACACACGGCAGTCGGGGGCCGTCGGGACGCGGTATCATGCGCCGCACACAGGGAGACAGTGATGACGCATCGACTGAGACGGCACCTTCTTTCCGCGATCGGGATCGCGGCTGTCCTCGCACTGTCACCACTTTCTGCGCAACGCGCAGTGTTGCCCGATGATTGGCCGGGCTACAACCGGACGTTCGCCGGCGATCGTTTTTCGCCGCTCTCCGATATCACCACGGGCAACGTCGCCAGGCTTCGCCCGGTGTGCACGTTCGAGACGGGCGAGCAGGTCAGCTTCCAAACAGGTCCGGTCGTCGTCAACGGCGCGATGTACCTGACGTCTGACCGCGCGACCTACGCGATCGACGCGGCGACGTGCGCGGTGAAGTGGAAGCAGACGCTGGCGTTCCCGCCTTCATCGCTGCAGGTGAATCGTGGCGTCGCCTACGACAACGGACAAGTCTTCCGCGGCGCCGGCCCCGGACACGTCATCGCGCTCGACGCCGCCACCGGAGCGACCGCGTGGGACATTCAGCTGAGTCCCATCCTGCCCGGCATGACGGTGCCGATGGCGCCGGTGGCATGGAACGGAATGGTGTTCGTCGGCAATGCCGGCGGCGATAACTTCGGCGTCACCGGTCACGTCTGGGCGCTCGATCAGAAGGACGGTCACACGATCTGGCGCTTCGACGTCGTGCCCGACAGCGGGCCGGCGCGCGACAGTTGGCGCAACGCGCCCGGCATTCCGATCACCGGCGGCGCATTCTGGACGACGTTCGCCCTCGATCCGCAAGCCGGCATCCTCCTGGTGCCAGCCGGCAACCCGGCTCCGGATTTCCAGCCTGACGCGCGTCCGGGCGAAAACCTGTATTCGAATTCGGTCATCGCCATCGATACCAAAACGGGCAGGCTCGCCGACTACGTGCAGCTCGTCAAAGCGGACACGCACGACTGGGACGTGGACGCCGGACCGGTCCTGCTCACGACGCGTGCCGGGCGTCAGATCATCGCCTCCGCCAACAAAGACGGCTTGCTCTCGGCGATCGATCGCTCGCCGATGAAACTCCGATGGCAAACGCCGACGACGACGCGCGAGAACATCGAGGCACCACTGGTGCCGGGGAAACCCGTTCGCTTCTGCCCGGGAACGACGGGCGGATCCGAATGGAACGGACCGGCGTTCGATCGCTCGCTCAATCTGCTGTTCGTCGGGGCGGTGGACTGGTGCTCGACGGTGACGGCGCTGCCGGCCGACAACGTGGGCGGGCGCGCCGGAGGCGCGTACCCGGGCGCGGCCAACGGCTTCGGTGACAAGGATCCGTTCGAGAAGAGCCAGGGCTGGATCAGCGCGATCGATGCCGACAGCGGCGTCGTGCGCTGGAAGTACCGCTCGTCGATGCCCGTCGTCGCCGGCGTGACGCCAACCGCTGGCGGTCTTGTCCTCGCCGGCGAGTTGAACGGCGACGCGATCGCGCTCGACGCGAAGACGGGCGCCGTGCTGTGGCGTCAGGCGACGCGCAATGCGATCGGCGGTGGCGTGATCACTTATCGCGCCGGCGGCAGGCAGTTGATCGCCGTCGCTGCCGGCTTCAAGTCCCGCGTCTGGCCGGTGCCGGCGGAGTCGAATCGGATCATCGTGTTCGGACTTCCGTAACCGTGAAGTTCAACGCGCGCCTTTACCACTCGTCACCATTGCGACCGCCTTGTCGATCCGGCGTGCGCGCGTCTCCGGCGCCTTTGCCTCCTCGATCGCGCGCACGTGTTCCTTGCGGTGTGTGAACGCGAGCGCGTCGAATGCCGCGCGTGCACCAGCTTTTTTCAGTGCCGCCGCGAGATCCTTCGGGACCTCCACCTCGCGCGGCGCCGAATCCAGCTCCAGCGTGACCTGCACCGGCTGGCCCGCCTTGACGCCCGCGGCTTCGCGGTGCACTGCGGCCAACGGCAGGAAGAAGTCACCCCCGTACACCGCCACTGTGCTGCGATAGGTATAGCCCTGCAGCGTCACGGTCACCTTCGCTCGCTTTCCACCACCGAGCTTGTCAATGACCGCTGACGGCACCGGCAGGCCCGTCGCATTCATATCGTCCGCTTTCAGCACTGTCGTTTTGAACGTCGCCATCCGTGCCTCGCGCCGCACATTGTAGCCGCGCGGCGCGGAGAAGGACTACACTTCGGCCGTGTTCAGAGCGTCGGCATTCGTGATCGCCTCATTGTTAAGCGTCGTGCTCGTGCGGGCACAAGCACCGGCACCCGCACCGGCTCCTGCTGGCGGCCTCGTCGTCGGTTCCGGCAATTTCTTCAGCCCGATCGTGACGGATCTGGACAAGGCCACTGCGTTTTACCGCGACGGCCTCGGCTTCGCCGTGCCCGGCGCGCCGTCCGATGCGGCCACCAACGCGCCGCTGCGAAACATGTTCGGGCTGCCGAATGCGCAGCTGCGCTGGGTGATCGCCCGGCCGGCCGGAATCCAGGGCGGCGTCGAGATCGTGGAAGCCAAGAACATCGCCAGCCGTCCCGTGACGCGAAACGTTCAGGATCCGGGCGCCGTCACGCTCGTGCTGGCCGTGCGTGACGTCGACACGATCGTTTCACGCCTGACCCGGCTCGGCGGAGTCGTCGTGACGACAGGCGGTGCGCCGATCGACGTCGCGCTCGGTGGGGCCGCGTCGCGGGCCGCCCTCATGCGAACGCCAGACGGGCACTTCCTGCAGCTGGTACAGCGTCCCGCTCCACCTGCGGCCGCCGGGGAGCCGACCCCGGACGTCATGGAGGCACGCGTCAGATTGACGGTGAGCGACATCGAGCGCACGCTGCGCCTCTATCGCGATCAGCTCGGCCTCCGGGAACAATCGCCGGGATCGTTCTCGGGCACGTCAGCCGTCCTGCAGATGCTCGGCCTTCGCTCGGGAATGTACCGGCAGGCCATCACGCAGGTGCCGACGTCAGGACTGTTCCTGCAGTTCATCGAGTTCAAGGATGTGGATCGGCGTGTCGTTCAGGCTGACATTCAGGATCCTGGCTCCACGCGCATGCAGCTGCGGGTCAAGGATCTCGATGCCGCCATCAAGGCCGTCGTCGGCGCCGGCGGACGCGTCGTGTCCAGTGGTGGGACCCCGGCGCTCCTGCCGGCGGGCCAAGGGAGCCCGATCAGAGCGGCGATCGTGCAGGACCCCGACAATCTCTTCCTCGTGCTGATCGAAGCACGCTGATTGTCGTCATCTCACCGCGCGCGGGAGGAGGCAGCACTATGCGACGATTCGTGCGGCTCGTAAGTCTGGTCATCGGTCTCAGCGCGTTCGCGAGCGTGGCGCACGCGCATCACAGTCAGGCAGGCATTTTCGATCCGGCGAAAACGATCGAAGTCAGCGGCGTCGTCAAGTCGGTCTCATGGCGCAACCCGCATGGGCAGATCCTTCTGTCCGTGAAGGATGAGAAGGGCACAGAGACGCTGTGGGACGCCGAAACGGCGTCGATCAGCATTCTGCGCAATCGCGGCGTGGACGGAAGCTCCATCAAGGTCGGGGACCGCATTACGATCGCGGGCTCGCCGTCAATGCGCAAGCGGCCGGAGATTCTTGCGCGCAACGTGCTGCTGCCGAACGGCAGCGAGTTCACGTTTGGATCGGCCAACGCCTACTTCCCTGCCGGGAAGGCGGGCCGCGTGGTCGGCGCGGCGACAATCGACGTCGACGTCGCCGCCGCGAAAGCCAAGGCGAACGGGCTCTTCCGCGTCTGGTCGACGATCATGAGCGACCCTGCGGCGTTTCCAATGTTCAAGGGAGGTTATCCGCTGACCGCCGCCGGCAAGGCCGGACTGGCGAAATGGAATCCGCGCGACAACATCCTGCTGAAGTGCGGCACGAAAGGCACGCCGCTGATCATGATTTCGCCGCTGCCCATGGAGTTCAGCGACGCCGGCGATCGGATCATCATGCGGCTCGAAGAGTACGACACCGTGCGCACGATCCACATGAGTCCGAGGGCCGCGGCACCACCGAAGCCTACGCTATACGGGTTTTCCCGGGGCCGTTGGGACGGCAGGACACTCGTCGTCGAGACCGATCACATCGCGGCGGGCTATTTCGATCACGAGGGCACACCGCAGAGCGGTGAGATCAAGACCGTCGAGCGCTTTATTCCGAATGCGGACTACAGCCGTCTCGATTACACGCTGACGACGACGGATCCCGTGAACTTCACCCGGCCGTTCGAGCTCAAACGATACTTCGTCTGGAAACCTGAAAACACGGTGCACCCGTACGAGTGTCTCGATCGGTTCGTGCCCGGCAAGTAACAGCGATTCGAATCGGCGCTCCGCCGGCCTATCGCGGCATCATCTGATCGATGCCGCTCAATCGCTTCAATGTGACGACGGTCGTGTTCTGCTGCTGACCAGCGCCGGTCGCTGGAAAAGTGACCGTCACCGTGTCACCGGACACTTCGTAGAAGCGCTTGATCGTATTGCCATTGGCGAGGAGTCCGATGCTGGCCAGCGGGTGATGAAACACCTGTCCCGGATACACCGTCAGCGCCCCGAAGTAGCCGATGTAACCCTCCAGCGCCGTACGCGCCTCCGCCTCGGTCGGCTCATCGCGTGTCAGCGTCGCGCGGTTGCGCGGCGGGAAGTGGACTCCGACATAACCGGAGGGCGTGTAGACGATGACGCTGGGCGCGCGTGTCGTCTCGGTGGACGTGCCGGTCGTGAGGTTGACGCGCTTTTCGATGACGTGTTCCCAGAAGCCGGAGACCTCGCGGAACGCCGGGGACAGGTTCTCCACCGGCGGCACCCGCTCCCAGGTCCATCGCGTACCGGCATACGGCTCGCCCGTTCCCGCGGTCATCGTCAGCTTCGCGGGGTGGGAGGTCGGTGAGAGCTTCGGCGGGTCCGCACCAACGGTGAAAGCACGCGCGAACGCCGCCGTCTGCAGGTTGGGATGCACGGCGCCGCGCGTCGTGATCGTCATCGACTGGCCTTGCGGTGTCGCCGGGGTATCGAGCTGGTACGTGCCCCAGAAGCCGCTGAAGGTCGCCAACACCAGTTGTCGCTCGCCCATCGCGGGCGCCCCCTGCGGACGTCCGTGCTGCACGCCTTCGAAAATATGCCCCGCGCTGTCGAGCACCAGCAGACCGCGCGGGAACGGCAACGCGGTGAGCCGGCCGTCAGTACCTGGCCGCTCGATCGACACGAGGGTCCACGTGCCGGCCAACTGACGCATGATTGGCACCGGCTGTGGCGACTGCGCGCCGCGAACTCCGGCCGCAACCACGAGAACAAGGGCGGTCCCGGCAGCAAACCTGAGCATGCGGCGTATCTTATCGCCGGCAACGACGGCACTGCCCCCAGTCCGAGCAGGTGATGATCTACTTGAAGATATCGGAAATTGCGGCCGGCAGCTCTTCGTCCGGCTTCTCGATGCCCTGCTCGAAGTACTTCTCCCAGTTTTTCGCCCAGGGCCGGCCGTAATAGTCAACGAAGCGCGGATCGCTCGGCGAGAGCTGCGTTGGCCTGCCGTTCACGTTCGCCACGTTGCCCAGACATTCGATGAACGTGTGACGAAGGGTGGGGCTGTCGTGCTTCTGCGTCCTGTTCCAGCGCATCGTCGATCGCAACGGAGCGACGAAGGCCTCAGGGTCGTAGAAGATGGTCTCGATTGTCAGGCCGGCAAATGCGCCATTGGCATCCTGACGCGGCGTGATGATCTCGACGGTCTCGAGCTTGCTGCTGTACTCGAATAACGCGTGGGTGATCGTCCATCCCTGTACGTTCGCCGTCCAGGTGATCAGCTTGTCACCGTCCCAGAAGCCGATGGTTTCGCCGTACCACTGGGGTGTCTGCTGGACGTGCTTCCGCCCGATCAGGACCTTGAAGAGGAAGTTGTCGGCGATGCCGGCCAGGAACTGCACCTGATTCGGCGTCATCATCACTTCCATCGGCTGCTGAACGGCAAACTGCGTGTAGAAGCGGACCAGTCCCTCGGGATAGCAGAACGATGCGTTCCACTGCGGCGCATTCGTCACCGACTCGTGAAAGATCTCCTGCACCATGCGCTTCTGATATTCGGGCGTCAGCAGTGACAGCATCGTGCTCGGCTGAGCGATGCCCCACAGCCACTGCGTCCCGTTATCCTGGTTGCCGCGCACGTAGAAGCCATCCCATTCCGGGAGCGTGGCGCGCGTGTGAACAGTCGGCCCGCCCCGCTTGGCGGCGTCTGCCATCAACGCCTCGTAGTGTTCCTTGGCCGTCTTATAGGGATATGGACTCCGGATGTTCGCGGCCGCGTAGTCGCGAGAGCAGTCTCCCCAGCCCGCGGTGGCGGGGGGGTTGTCACCCATCCGTTGATCCGCCCACATTTCCGTGATGTTGCGGGAGATGTTGCAGCGGAAGTACTTCGGATCGCTCCAGAGGGCCCGGTCCTTGTAGAAGTTCTTCGTGGTGAACAGATCCACGGGCAGCGGGTCTGGATGAGGGGCGCCCGGTTTGAGCGCGCCGTCAGGGATTCGCGGCCCGCCGCGGCCGCCAAGCGCTCCTACCGGCGCCGCGCCTCTCCCACCGGGACCCTGAGGAGCCGGAGCTGGCGCCGCACCGCCTCGTTGTCCCGCCGCCGGCGCTTGAGCAGCGAACAGCACGACGAGCATCGTCGTCAGGAACAGCGCACCAGCGCCGCACGCTGAACGGATCTTCATGTCTCTCACCCGATCAATTCTCATCGAACACCTCGCGAATGGTACCACGCCGAGTCGAACCTCCGCGGGTGTCCGAGTGCCATGTTGGGTCCGTTGAGCCTCGATCTCTGGACTCAGCCACTCGGGAGCGACGGGTGCTCTCGCCAGAACTTTTCGCGGAAGGGCAGGAAATTTCCGTCTGCGGCCGTATCGGCAACCCAATTGGTCGCGGCGCCAGCCGGCCAGCGGGACGGCAGGCCTTGTGCGTAACGTACACGCTGGAGGTCGACATGGCATTTGCGGTCACGGCGTCGCGCGCCAAGGTCGCCGAGCTGATGTCAGGTGTGGGAGCGCTGGTCGCGGGCATCGGGATCGGCAGCTACCTTCCGCTGTTCGGACGATCGGCTGCGGGGGTGGTGATTGTGCTCGGCGCGATCCTCCACACGGCCGGCATGTGGGAAGTGCGGCGGCTCGAGGAAGGAACCCTGCTGCCACGATGGACGACCGGCGTCTATGTTGTGTGCTGGGTGCTGCTCGCGGCTGGCGCTGTCCTGCTCGCGCCAGCCTTGTGGTGAGAACCGCCGGAAGCGAAACTGCTCAGACCTGCGGCTCGAAGATGACGACCGCTTCTCGTTTCAGCGACGCCGCTCTCGAGTGCAAGAAGTTGCCCGCGGACTTCTGGGCCACGCCGGAATGTGTGAGCCGCGTCCTCCTTGGCCAGGGGAAGACAGACGAGGCGATTCAGGTCCTTGAAACGAGATACCGCCAGGGCGTCGCCGCGGGTTCAGAGGTCCAGGGGTACCTCGCTTATGCGTACGCGAAGGCCGGCCGGCTCTCTGATGTCGACGTGTTGGCCGCGCGCATGCCGACCATCAATCCGTTCAGTTCGGCGCTCATCTTCGCCGGCCTCGGAGACAAGGACCGATGCTTCGAGGCGCTGCAACGTCCGGCCATCGCCGGACCTGGTCGCATCGGATGGGCGCTTGGGTTTCCGGAATACGCCATCCTGCGCGGCGATCCCCGCATGACGAAGCTTCGGACTCAGGCCGGGCTGCCGATGATGGTCACGTCTCCAAACTGACAAATCATTCGCACCGTCGCAACGGGTGCCGCGATATCATTCCCCCGCGTTATCACACGGAGTTCTGTCATGAGATGTCTGCCGGCCGTAAGCGCGGCGCTCGCCGCAACTCTCCTCTCTGCTTCGCCCGCCTCCGCCCACCACAGCCAGGCGGCATTCGACGCGTCCAAGGAGATTGTGATCAAGGGGAAGGTCGCACGCCTCGACTGGAAGAACCCGCACATCTACCTGATCGTCGAGACTGTCGGCGAGGACGGCAAGCCGCAGCTGATCGAAGGCGAAGGCGTCGCCATTACGCAGGCGCTCGTCGACGGCCTGCACCGGGAGGATCTCAAGCCCGGCACGGCGGTCGTCGTGCGTGCCAACCCCAATCGGGGGGGCCCGGGGAAGACCGTGCGCGTCCTCGACGTGACGACACCCGACGGCGAGAGTCACCCGTTCTACGCCGCCAGTTCCCGTACTCGCACGCTCACGCCGGCGGATTCCATCAAGGGCAGCTGGGCGCCCTCACGGCAATCGATGAACGCCGCATGGGGCGTGATCGCGCGGTGGCCGGTCACGCCCGCAGGCCGCGCCCTTCAGGCACAAGAGAAGGCCGACGGTCTCTGCTATGTCGAACCGACGCCGTTCCTCGCGACGCTCGACGAGCTGCGCACCATCGATGTCCGCAAGGACGCGGTCGTGATTCACTTCAATAACTCGGGCGACGACGCCGTGCGCACCGTGCATCTCAATGCGCAGCATCCGGCCAACGCGAAACCCTCGCGCTTCGGACATGCCACGGGCAAGTGGGAAGGCCAGACCCTCGTCATCGACACGGTCGCCTTCGAGCCGAACCCCTCCGGCCTCTTTGTGAACGTGCCGTCGAGCGCGAGCAAGCACACCGTCGAGCGGCTCACGCTCACCGACGATCACCTGCGGCTACGCTACGAGTCGACCGTCGAAGACCCGGTATATCTCAAGGAGCCCTCCAGCTTCACGATGCTGTGGGATCACCGGCCAGACCTGAAGCTCTCTCCATCCTCAGAGGCCTGCGATCCGAAAATCGCGAAGAGGTATCTCGAATATAACGGCCCACGTCGATGAGGTCGGTAGCACTCGTTCGGGAACACGTCGAGCGTACGTAGGAAGAGGCACTAAGACTCGGTGTCTCGGTGCCTCGGTGTGCGGCGATCAGTAGGTCCGGCTGAAGCCACTACGGCTGTCAGGGCGTCACCCTCGCCTGTTATCATTCCACGATGACACCGGCCGACTGTATCTTGTTCAGTGGCGGCGCTGCGGGAGCGGAAGCGGCATTTGGTGCCGCGGCCGAGCAGCACGGCGTCGAGGAAGTGCACTTCACGTTCGAAGGGCACAAAATCGAACGGTCACGCGGTGTGCGAGTGCTCAATCACGAAGAGTTGCTTGCCGGCGACGTCAGCCTGCAGTACGTCTCGCGGTTGATGCATCGTCGGTACACCGAGGGCCAGACGTTACGAAAAATCCTGCAGACGCTCTGGTATCAGGTCAACAACGGCCAGGAGATCTACGTCATCGGTTCGATTCAGGACGACGGCACGGTTCGCGGCGGAACCGGCTGGGGCGCTGAGTTCGCGAAGCTGTGTAACAAGCCGGTGTTCGTCTTCGATCAGGACCGTGACGCATGGTCGCGCTGGACCGGCGACGACTGGCAGACCCTGGACGGGAGTGCGATGCCGGTCATCACCCACATGCACTTCACCGGCACGGGCACGAGGACGCTGCGCGAGAACGGCAAGAAGGCCATCGACGATCTGTTTCGTCGATCGTTTCAGTAAGAGGCACAGAGACCGCTCGACCGGGCCATTCAGATCCCATCTGTAGTCGTGAATTTGTTGTCACTGAACAAATTGCCGGCACCGCCGCTCAGATAGGCATCGATTTCCACATTCGGCGTTCCGTTATTCGACCCGACAACGTTGAATGAGGAAGACACGAAGTAAGAACCTACCGCTTCGCGCACGTCGGCTCTGAGGTCCAGGAGGTTCATGTGAAGACAATACCGCTGCTCATACTGCCCTTGTTGATGGGTCTGTACGGTGTCGGCCTCGCACAAGGTCAGAGCCGCGATGAAGCTATGGTTCGCTCTTTGGACGACCAAGAGCGTATCGCCGCGTTGAAGAAGGACACCAAAGCACTCGAGCGCCTATGGTCAGATCGGTTTGTGGGAAACCAGCCGAATAACAAAGTGGTTGCTGACAAACGGGCACTTATGGATGCACTTGTGCCGCGCTCGTCGTACGTCCGACAGATAGAGTTCCTTCGAGTCGATGGTGACTTTGCTTTCATCATGGGGCTTGAGACGATCGTGGCAGCCACGGATGCACCGGGCGTGGGACTTGTAGCTGGCCAGCCGACGCGACGCCGCTTCACCAATGTCTGGAAAAGAGAAGGAGACACGTGGCGTCTCTATGCACGTCATGCCAACGTCATTGCCGATCGCTGACTATGGTTCCTGGGCCTGATGTGCGGATGCGAGGCTGGCGGGCGTTTCTCTTGCAGGATGGCGGGTCCCCGAACCAGTGGCCGCGCCGTGCTCCGCTGGAGACCACGAGCGTCGCGGTCGGTTGGCTAACCAACGAGAGGCACCAAGATTCGGAATCTCGGTGCCTCCGTGTGTCCTCATCTTCCGCCTGAAGGCGGAAGCCACGACCAGCGGCACCCCTGAAGGGGTGCCCCCTACGATTACTCGACGTCGCCGGTAGGAGCCCGTCCAGCCATCGGCTCTTCCACGTCGAAGGCGTACTCGATCTCGCGATCCAGATCGAGATCCTCCTCCGTCGGCTGCGGCGGCGCCGGCGGCGGTGGCGGCTCGTCCGCCGGGATCCGCACGTTCCGATACCACTCGAAGCCGGTGCCGGCGGGAATCAGCCGGCCCATCGTCACGTTCTCCTTCAGCCCGCGCAGGTGATCGATCTTCCCGGAGATCGACGCTTCCGTGAGGACGCGCGTCGTTTCCTGGAAGCTCGCCGCCGAAATGAACGAGTCGGTCGAGAGCGACGCCTTCGTGATCCCGAGCAGCAGCGGCTGCGCCGTCGCCGGACGCCCGCCCTGGTTGATCACCCGCTCGTTCTCTTCGAGGAACCGGAACTTGTCCACCTGCTCCTCGATCAGGAACTCGGTGTCGCCCACGTCCTCGATCTTCACCCACCGCATCATCTGCCGCGCGATGACCTCGATGTGCTTGTCGTTGATGTTGACGCCCTGCAGCCGGTAGACCTCCTGGATTTCGTTGACCAGGTACTTCTGCAGCTCCTTCTCGCCCAGCACCCGCAGGATGTCGTGCGGATTGCTCGGGCCGTCCATCAGCTGCTCACCGGCGCGCACCCGCTCGCCCTCGTGCACGTTGATGTGCACGCCGCGCGGCATCGAGTACTCGCGCGGCTCCGCCGCATCGTCCGGCACGATGATCAGCTTGCGCTGACCCTTGACGACACCGCCGTCCTTGACCATGCCGTCGATTTCCGAGATGACCGCGGGATCCTTCGGCTTGCGCGCTTCGAACAGCTCGACGACGCGCGGCAGACCGCCGGTGATGTCCTTGGTCTTCGTTGTTTCGCGCGGGATCTTCGCCAGCACGTCGCCCGCTTCCACGTTCTCGCCGTCCTGCACCATCAAGTGCGCGTGCGACGGCATGTGGTACTTGCGGGCGACCTTGCCGGTCTTGTCCTTGATCTCGATCGTCGGCTGCTTCTTCTCGTCCGGCGAGTCGACAATGATGAAGCGTGAGAGACCGGTCACTTCGTCGACTTCCTCGTGGACCGTCATGCCCTCGATGATGTCCTTGAACCGCACGGTGCCCAGCTCCTCGGTGAGGATCGAGAACGTGTACGGATCCCACTCGACGATGACCTGCCCCTGCTCGACCTTCTGGCCGTCCTTCACCTTCAGCCGCGCGCCGTAGACGATCGGGTAGCGCTCGCGATCGCGCCCCTTCTCGTCTTTGATGACGAGCGAGCCGTTGCGGTTCATGACGATCAGCTGGCCGCCTTCCTTATGCGTCTCGACGACGGTCAGGCTCTCGTAGTGGACCGTCCCCTTGTGGCGCGCATCGAGCGTGTTCTGCTCGGACACGCGCGACGCCGTGCCGCCGATGTGGAACGTCCGCATCGTCAGCTGCGTGCCGGGCTCGCCGATCGACTGTGCGGCGATGACGCCGACCGCCTGGCCGAGCTCGACCAGCCGTCCGGTGGCCAGGTCGCGGCCGTAGCAGCGGACGCAGACGCCGCGCCGTGAGGCGCACGTCAACACCGAGCGGATCTTGACCTTCTCGATGCCGGCTTCCTGCACTGCCGACGCCTTGTCTTCGTCGATCTCCTCGTTGAACTCGACGATGGTGCCGGCGCCGAACGGATCGACGATCTTCTCGAGCGTGACGCGGCCGACGATGCGGTCGCGGAGCGGCTCGATGATTTCACCCGACTCGACGATGGCGCGCGCTTCGATGCCGTCGAGGGTGCCGCAGTCAGGTTCGGAGATGATCACGTCCTGCGCGACGTCCACCAGACGACGCGTCAGGTAGCCTGAATCGGCGGTCTTGAGCGCCGTGTCCGCGAGACCCTTACGTGCGCCGTGCGTCGAGATGAAGTACTGCAGCACGGTGAGGCCTTCACGGAAGTTCGACGTGATCGGCGTCTCGATGATTTCGCCCGACGGCTTCGCCATCAGGCCGCGCATGCCGGCAAGCTGCCGGATCTGCTGCTTCGAGCCGCGGGCGCCCGAGTCGGCCATGATGTAGACCGGATTGAAGTTCCGGCCTGCCTTGTCCATCTCGCCCATTTCGGTGAACATCTCGTCGGCGATCTTCTCGGTGACCTCCGACCAGACGGCGATGATCTTGTTGTAGCGCTCGCCGTTGGTGATCGCGCCTTCGAGGTACTGCTGTTCGACCTTGATGACCTCGTTGCGTGCGTTCTCGACCAGCTGTCCCTTGTTGGCCGGGATGATCAGATCGTCGATGCCGATCGACAGGCCTGACCGCGTCGCGTAGGTGAAGCCGAGGTTCTTGAGTGCGTCGAGCATCTCGACGGTGCGCTCCAGACCGAAGTCCAGATAGCACTTCTGCACCAGCTGCTGCAGCCCCTTCTTCTTCAGCAGACCATTGACGTAGGGGAAGCCCTTGGCCAGCTGCTCGTTGAGGAGCACGCGGCCGACCGTCGTGTTGATGATCTTCCCTTTGACGTCCTGCACTTCCGTGTGCAGCACGTCCTGATCGTCGCGCGCCGTCGTCAGATCCATCAGCGACCCGGTGAAGCGCAGACGGATCGGCGACAGCGTCTCGAGTTCGCCGGCCTCGAGCGCCAGCATCACGTCCTCGGCGTTGCCGAAGGCGCGGCCCTCACCCTTGGCTCCGGCCTTGGCCTTCGTCAGGTAGTAGCAGCCGAGGACGATGTCCTGCGACGGCACCGCGATCGGCGCGCCGTTGGCCGGCGACAGGACGTTGTTCGACGACATCATCAGCACCGAGGCTTCGATCTGCGCCTCGGGTGAGAGCGGAATGTGCACCGCCATCTGGTCGCCGTCGAAGTCGGCGTTGAACGCCGTGCAGACGAGCGGATGAATGCGAATCGCCTTGCCTTCGACGAGCACCGGTTCGAACGCCTGGATGCCCAGCCGATGCAGCGTCGGCGCGCGGTTCAGCAGCACCGGGTGCTCGCGGATCACCTCTTCGAGGATGTCCCACACCTCTGGGCGCTGCTGCTCCACCATCTCCTTCGCCTGCTTGATCGTGGCGACGAGCTGGCGCTCTTCGAGCTTGTTGTAGATGAACGGCTTGAACAGCTCGAGCGCCATCTTCTTCGGCAGGCCGCACTGGTGGAGCTTCAGCTCCGGCCCGACGACGATGACCGAACGGCCCGAGTAGTCCACGCGCTTGCCGAGCAGGTTCTGACGGAAGCGTCCCTGCTTGCCCTTCAGCGTGTCGGACAGTGACTTCAGCGGACGGATGTTCGCTCCGCGCAGCACACGGCCGCGGCGACCGTTGTCGAAGAGCGCATCGACCGCTTCCTGCAGCATCCGCTTTTCGTTGCGAATGATGACGTCCGGCGCCTTCAGCTCCATCAGCTTCTTCAACCGGTTGTTGCGGTTGATGACGCGGCGGTAGAGGTCGTTGAGGTCCGACGTCGCGAAGCGGCCACCATCGAGCGGCACCAGCGGACGCAGCTCGGGCGGAATCACCGGGATGACGTCGAGAATCATCCAGTTCGGCTGGTTGTTCGACTTGCGGAAGCTGTCGACGACCTTCAGCCGCTTGGCGAACTTCAGCTTTTTCTGGACCGAGTTCTCGGTCCGCATCTTCACGCGCAGTTCTTCCGCGAGCTTCTCGATGTTGACGCGGCGCAGCAGCTCCTTGATCGCTTCCGCGCCCATCTGCGCCTTGAACTTGTGGCCGAAGTCCTCGCGCGCCTTCCGATACTGCTCCTCGTTGAGCAGCTGGTTCTGCTTCAGGTCCGTCTCGCCCGGATCGACGACGACGTAGCCCTCGAAGTAGAGGATGCGCTCGAGATCGCGCAGCGAGATGTCGAGGAGGTGGCCGATGCGGCTCGGCAGCCCCTTGAAGAACCACACGTGGCTCACCGGCGTGGCCAGCGTGATATGGCCGAGGCGCTCGCGGCGGACCTTGGCCTGCGTCACTTCAACGCCGCACTTGTCGCAGATCACGCCGCGGTGCTTCATGCGCTTGTACTTGCCGCAGAGGCACTCCCAGTCGGTGATCGGGCCGAAGATCTTCGCGCAGAACAGGCCGTCGCGTTCCGGCTTGAACGTGCGGTAGTTGATCGTCTCGGGCTTCGTCACCTCGCCGAAGGACCAGGACATGATCTTTTCGGGCGAGGCGAGCGAGATGCGGATCGCGTCGAAGTCGGCGCGAAGCGTGGTCTTGCTGTCGTGAAAGCTTGGCCGCATGGTTATACCTGCTCCAGTACCGGTTCGCCGTCAGTCACGGGTAGCGCTTCCACCGGCCGCTTCTTCGTCGAGATCAGCTCGACGTCGAGGCACAGCGACTGCAGCTCGCGAATGAGGACGTTGAACGATTCGGGCAGCCCCGGCGTGAACGACGCGTCGCCCTTGACGATCGCCTCGTAAATCTTGGCGCGTCCAGTGACGTCGTCCGACTTCGCCGTGAGCAGCTCCTGAAGGATGTGCGCCGAGCCGTAGGCCTCGAGCGCCCAGACTTCCATTTCGCCGAAACGCTGGCCGCCGAACTGCGCCTTGCCACCGAGCGGCTGCTGCGTGATCAGCGAGTACGGCCCGATCGAGCGCGCGTGGATCTTGTCGTCGACCAGGTGCGACAGCTTCAGCATGTAGATGTAGCCGACCGTCACGTCCTGCTCGAAGCTCTGACCCGTCATGCCGTCGTAGAGCAGCGTCTTGCCGCTCTTCGGCAGCCCGGCCTCGTCGAGCCAGTGCTTGATCTCCGTTTCCGTCGCGCCGTCGAAGACCGGCGTCGCGAAGTAGAGACCGAGCGCATGCGCGGCCCACCCGAGGTGCGTCTCGAGAATCTGGCCGACGTTCATTCGCGACGGCACGCCGAGCGGGTTGAGGACGATTTCCACCGGCGTTCCATCCGGCAGATATGGCATGTCCTCTTCCGGCAGGATGCGCGCGATGACGCCCTTGTTGCCGTGGCGGCCGGCCATCTTGTCGCCGACCGACAGCTTGCGCTTCATCGCCACGTAGGCCTTCACGAGCTTGATGACGCCCGGAGGCAGCTCGTCGCCGCGACGGATCTTCTCCTTCTTCTCCTCGAAGAGCTGGCGAATCACTTCGACTTGCCGTTCCGTCCGCTCCTCGAGCAGCCGGAGGTCCCCTTCGAGACGCGGATCCTCGCTCTGGATCTTCAACCGCACCATCTGCTGGTACGGCAGTTCCTGGAGGACGTCCTGCGTGAGGACGGTGCCCTTCTTCAGCAGCCGCTCGCGGCCGTACTCGTCGAACGCGTCGGCGCGCAGCGTCTGGTTGCTGAGCATCTGCATGACGCGCTTCTTCACTTCGTCGTGAAGAATGCGAATCTCGTCCTGCAGGTTCTTCTCCATCATGTCGAGCTCTTCCTGCTCGATCGCCTTCGCACGGTCATCCTTCTCGATGCCCTTGCGGGAGAAGATCTTGACGCCGACGATGATGCCCTCGATGCCCGGCGGGCAGATCAGCGAGGCGTCGCGCACGTCGCCGGCCTTCTCGCCGAAGATGGCGCGGAGCAGCTTCTCTTCGGGCGTGAGCTGCGTCTCGCCCTTCGGCGTCACCTTGCCGACGAGGATGTCGCCCGGCTTCACGTAGGCGCCGATGCGGATGATGCCGCTGTCGTCGAGATCGCGCAGATACGTTTCCGAGACGTTCGGAATGTCGCGCGTGATCTCTTCCGGTCCCAGCTTCGTGTCGCGCGCCTCGATCTCGAACTCCTCGATGTGGATGGAGGTGTAGTAGTCCTCCTTCACCATCTTTTCGGAGACCAGGATCGCGTCTTCGAAGTTGTAGCCGCGCCACGGCATGAACGCCACGAGCACATTGCGCCCGAGCGCGAGCTCGCCGAGCTCCGTGCACGGTCCATCCGCCAGCACCTGCCCCTTGGCCACCTTCTGGCCGACGCGAACGATCGGCTTCTGGTTGATACAGGTGTTCTGGTTGGACCGCTTGAACTTGGTCATCGGATAGATATCAGCGCCCATTTCCTTGCTGACATCGTCCTCGCCCTCTTTGCCCTCGACGCGCACGACGATGCGCTGGCTGTCGACGTAGTCGACCGTGCCGGAGCGGCGCGTGACCACCACGGCGCCCGAGTCGCGCGCGGTGATGTACTCCATGCCGGTGCCGACATACGGGCTACGGGCCCGCAGCAACGGCACGGCCTGGCGCTGCATGTTCGATCCCATCAGCGCGCGGTTCGCGTCGTCGTTCTCGAGGAACGGCACCAGCGAGGCCGCCACCGAGACGAGCTGCTTCGGCGAAACGTCGATGAACTGCACCTCGGTGCGGGGTGCCAGGATGAAGTCGCCGGCGCGGCGGGCGTTCACGCGGTCCTGCACGAAGCGTCCGTCTTCGCTCAGCGGCGCGTTGGCCTGCGCGACGATGTACTGATCCTCTTCCCACGCCGACAGGTAGTACGAATGCGGCTCGAACTCCACGCCCTTCTTCTTCGAGCGGCCGTCGCTGCCGACCAGTTCGTCGGCTTCCACCACGTCGCCCACCTTGTACTTGGCGTTGCCGCCCGTGTTGGTGACGACGACGTAGTCGATGACGCGGCCGTCCTTGACCTTGCGGTACGGCGACTCGATGAAGCCGAATTCGTTGATCCGCGCGTAGCACGAGAGCGACGAGATCAGGCCGATGTTCGGACCTTCCGGCGTCTCAATCGGGCAGATGCGGCCGTAGTGCGTCGGGTGCACGTCGCGCACCTCGAAGCCGGCGCGCTCGCGTGACAGACCGCCAGGCCCGAGCGCCGAGAGACGCCGCTTGTGCGTGATCTCGGAGAGCGGGTTGGTCTGGTCCATGAACTGCGAGAGCTGCGACGACCCGAAGAACTCGCGAATTGCGGCCATCACCGGCTTGGCGTTGATCAGGTCGTGCGGCATCGCCGTCGCCATTTCCTGGTAGACCGACATCTTTTCCTTGATCGCGCGCTCCATGCGGACCAGGCCGATGCGGAACTGGTTCTCCAGGAGCTCGCCCACCGAGCGGACGCGGCGGTTGCCCAGGTGATCGATGTCGTCGACGTTCTGCGGGTTCTTCCGCAGCTTGAGCTGGTACTTGAGGACCTCGTAGAAGTCCTGCGGGTGCAGGATCTTCTCGTCGAGCGGGGTCTTCAGACCGAGCTTGGTGTTCAGCTTCAAACGGCCGACACGCGAGAAATCGTATTTCTGCGGGTTGAAGAACATGTTCTCGAACAGCGACCGTGAGCTGTCGAGCGTCGGCGGGTCGCCTGGACGCAGACGACGATAGATCTCGATCAACGCCTCTTCGTGAGTGCGGATCGGATCCTTCTTCAGCGTCTGGCCGATGATCGTGCCCACATCGTCGCGTTCCGGGAAGAACACATCGATGTGCTCGGCCTTCTTCTCCTGCGCCATCGAGATAACACGCGGCGTCAGCTCTTCGTTGGCCTCGAGGATCACCTCGCCCGTTTCCGGATCGACGATGTCGGCCGCGGCAAACGCGCCTTCGAGCGCCTCGTCCGCGATGGCGACCGTCTCGATGTTGGCCTTGCGCAGCGCCGCCAGCGCGTTCGAGCTGATCTTCTTGCCCGACTGCACGGAGAAGTCGCCGGCCTTGACGTCGGCCGCCGCCCGCAGCCCGACCAGGCTGTCGCTCACCGACCACATCAGCGACTGGCTCTTGTTCAGGAAAATGCGGTCAACCGAGTAGAACGTCCGGATGATCTCGTCGGCGCCGCGCAGGCCGAGGGCGCGCAGGAACACCGACGCGAGGAACTTCCGCTTGCGGTCGATGCGCACGTAGAGCAGATTCTTCTGGTCGTACTCGAACTCCACCCACGACCCGCGATACGGAATGATCTGCGCGATGTAGAGGGTCTTGTCCTCGGAGTGGAAGAACGCGCCCGGCGAGCGGTGGAGCTGCGACACGATGACGCGCTCCGTGCCGTTGATGATGAACGTGCCGTTGTCCGTCATCAGCGGGATGTCGCCGAAGTAGACCTCCTGCTCCTTGATGTCGCGGATGGTCTTGACGCCCGTCTCCGGATCCTTGTTCCAGACGACGAGGCGGATCGTCACCTTGAGCGGCACCGCGTAGGTCATGCCGCGCTCCTGGCATTCGTCGACGTCGTACTTCAGCTTCATCCCGACCGTGTGGCCGCAGATGTCGCAGACGTCGCCGCGCGCCTGGTTCTCGACGCCGCAGCGTGCGCAGAGCACGTGGTGGTCGCCCAGCGGATCGGCAATGAGCGTCGCCCCGCAGTTCTTGCAGGGCTTGCGCAGGTGGTGCAGGCCCGAGAGCTTGCCGCACTTGCACTCCCAGTTGCCGATCGAATACTCGATGAACTCGAGCGACGAGTTCTCCCGGAAGTCGCTGATCGGAAAGACCGACTTGAAGACCGACTGCAGGCCGGCATCCTCGCGCTCCGAGGGCAGCCGGTTCATCTGAAGGAAGCGCTCGTATGATTTCCGCTGGATTTCAATCAGGTTCGGGATGGGAACGGTGGTCTTTATCTTGGAGAAGTCCTTGCGCTCGCGGTAGACGTTCTTGGGAAGGCTGTACATCGGCTAGAACCCTCGGGACTCGGGACTCGGGATCCGGGACTCGGGATCCGGGACTCGGACCGGAGCTCGATCGTGGCCTCGAGACTCGAAAAAAGGCAAAACAGCTACTAGTAAGACGCCAGATCACCCGGTTCCGGCCCGGAACTCTTCGAGCCCCGAGCCCCGGAACCAGTGCCGGCGTGATTACGAAATCGATACCTTGGCGCCGACTTCCTCGAACTTCTTCTTGATTGCTTCGGACTCGTCCTTGTTGACGCCTTCCTTGATCGGCTTGGGCGCACTTTCGACGAGATCCTTGGCTTCCTTGAGGCCGAGGTGGGTGCGGAG
>DASROF010000048.1:0-8369 GCA_035647075.1 Vicinamibacterales bacterium
GGCGTGACCGCCCACTTCTGCTGCGCCTGCAGCAGGTACGGGGAGAGGCGCGCGTCGAGCGCGCCGGCCGGCCAATTCGCGGAGACCTGCGCGGCTTCCTGCGCGGCGATGGGCGTTGGTGGCGGGGCCTCGCCCGCGCCGCCGCGGCCACCCGCACCGCCTCCACGCGGCGGGCCACCACGACCGCGCCGCCCGCCCACCGGCACGCCTTCGACGGCGAGTTCGAGTGCCGTGCCCGTCCGCGCGGATTCGATTCGGTAGGTACCGGCAGGAACGTTATCGCCGCCGACGGGCCACCCGTCACGCCAGAGCAGCGGCCGGATGTCGAGTACGCTGATGCCGCCGCGATCCAGGTCGGCTTCGAAGTGACACGAGAACTTCTGGACACCATCGCCAAGATCGAGCAGGCCAAAGTGGCCGGGGCCAACCATGCGGCCGGACGAACCGAGAAAGAGCGAACCGCCACCCTGGAGCATGTCGACTCCGGAGCGATCGAGGTACGGGCCGGTGACCTTGCGTGCGCGGCCCATTCGGATGCTGTAGCTGGACGCGGCTCCCTGGCAGCACGATCCATGCGTGACCAGCAGGTAGTACCAGCCATCGTGGGAGACGATGATTGACGCCTCCGAGTTGATGGCGACATTGACTGGTGCGCGCTGCGGATACAGGCGCGTGCCGGTCTTCGGGTCGAGCTCGACGAGACGGATGTAGCCGAAGTACGAGCCGTAGGTGAGCCAGAGCGAGCCGTTGGCCGGGTCGCGAAAAACGCCGGGATCGATCGCGTTGCTGTCCTCGACGCCGTCGGACCAGACCACCGGGCCTGCGTCCGTCCATTTGTAGTCGGGCGATGTCGGATCCAGCGTCTTGCCCACCAGCAGCCCAATCGCCGCCTTGGGCTGCGTCCCGGGTGCGGCGTAGTACAGGAAATACTTGTCGCCGACTTTGATCACATCGGGCGCCCAGGTGTTATTGCCGCCGCGCGCGATCACGTCCGCGCCCGGGCGTCCATCTGGCATCGACTGCATGACGCCGCCCGCCCGCCGCCACGTCCAGCCGTCGTCGGACACCGACATCGGCAGACCGCCACCGGTGGCGTAGGCGTAGAAGCGCGAACCATCGCGCACGATTGTCGAGGGGTCGTGAAGGCCAACGTCGCCGTCGAGTGCCCACAGGCGAACGACGAGCAGCAGTGCGGCCGCGAGCGTGATGTGTGTCCTCGTCAAGCGAGCAAAATTATATTCATGAACCGTTGCATAATGCGCACGCGCCAGTGAATTACACGAAATGACGATGCAGCCAGTCAGGTTGTGCCGCTTCACGGCGGCATCGCACCCGGATGTCCGCGTTGGACTGATCGAGGATGGTTCCGTCCGCGATCTGACGGTCGCGGGCGTGCGTCGACTCGACGACCTGCTCGAACGCGCAGATCTTGCCGAGCAGCTCACACGCCTCAGGCAGTGCGCACCTGTCGAGCGGCCGCTCGATCAGGTGCGCCTGCTGACGCCGGTGGAGTCGCAGGAGATCTGGGCCGCCGGCGTGACCTATCTCCGCAGCAAGCAGGCACGCATGGAGGAGTCGGACTTCAGCGCCCGCGCCTACGACCACGTCTACGAGGCAGCCCGCCCGGAAATCTTCTTCAAAGCGGTGCCCGAGAAAGTCGTGTCGTCCGGAGCGGCGGTCGGGATTCGCCGCGACGCGCGATGGAATGTGCCGGAGCCGGAGCTGACGCTCGTCATCAACTCGTCCGGCGCACTCGTCGGCTTCACGATCGGCAACGACATGAGCTCGCGCGACATCGAGGGTGAGAATCTGCTCTACCTGCCGCAGGCCAAGATATACACGGGCTCCTGCGCCATCGGCCCGTGGGTCGTCGTCGGCGCCGTCGAAGATGATGCGCGGCAGTGGACAATCCGCCTCGAGATCCACCGTGGGGACGCCGTCGTGTTCGCAGGCGAGACGCGTGTGGATCAGATCAAGAGGAGATTTGGTGAGCTGATCGAGTACCTGTTCCGGTCGCAGACCTTTCCGCGCGGCGCGATGCTGCTGACCGGCGCCGGAATCGTGCCGCCGGACGCCTTCACGCTGGCCGCTGGCGATCGCGTCCGCATCACGATCTCTGGTATTGGCACCCTGGAGAACCCCGTCACGGTCGTCTAATTAGTTGGTAGTTGGTAGTTGGTAGTTGGTAGTTGGTAGTTGGTAGTTGGTAGTTGGTGGTTCGTCAGGAGACTGAATGATGTCCGTATCCCGACGCACGATCCTGCAACTCGCGATGGCGCCCGCAGTACTTGCCCAGAGGCGTGCAACCGCCCAGGACCTCGATCCGACAGTCTCCAGGGTGTATCCGGGACCGGCCGGACGCCTCGTCTACGTGCCGGACGAGCAGGGGAACACCATTCACGACGCCTCGCATGCTGGCTATCGCGGCGGGGGCGTCGCGATTCCCACTGTGCCCGTGCGCGAAACCATCTGGCCCGCCGCTGGTGATAACACGGCCCACATCCAGGCAGCGATCGACAAGGTGTCGTCTCGTCCGCTGGACGCCGCCGGATTCCGTGGCGCCGTGCTCCTGAAGGCCGGCTACTACCGTGCGGCCGGTCCGCTGAAGATTCAGGCGAGCGGCGTTGTGCTGCGCGGCGAAGGTATGGGGGACACCGGCACCATCCTCATTGGCACTGGCACCGGACGCTCCGCAGCCACTCCCGGTGGGGGTGGCCCCGGCGCTGCGCCGCAGGGCGCGCTCGTCGTGATCGGCGGCGCGTCCGGGGTAACGCCGAACGAAGAGACGAAGCAGGTCATCACGGACGAGTACGTCCCGGTCGGGTCGCGCACACTGCGCGTGATGTCCGCGCGCGCCTTCAGGCCAGGCGATACGGTCATCGTCCGCCGCATCGGCAACCAGACGTGGATCGATGCGGTGGGCATGAATGGCAGCACGCCGGCGAGCCGGTGGCGTCCGTTTAACGTCGAATGGGATCGGGTTGTCACCGAGGTACAGGGCAACACGATCACGATCGATGCGCCAATCACCTGCGCTATCGAGCAGCGGTGGGGCGGCGGCGAGGTGGTGAAGGCCGACGATTCGGGACGCATCTCGGAAGTCGGCGTAGAGAATCTCCGCGGGATGTCCGAGTTTGATCCGACAAAGCGGACGACCGAATACGGCAACATGGACCGGCCGAACTACGTTGCCGAGGAGTACTACGCGGACGAGGATCACTATCGCGACCTGGTCGTCTTCACCAACGCGAAGAACGGCTGGGTACGCAATGCGACGGCGCTGCACTTCGTGAACAGCATGGTCGGCACGCAGCGCGCGACAAAGTGGATCACGGTGCAGGATTGCGTCTCGCGGGAGCCGATCTCGCGCCGGATGGGGGCGCGCCGGTTCACGTTCGCGCTGCGCGGGCAGCTGGCGCTCGTGCAGCGATGTCAGTCCGACAAGGGGCGCCACTCGTTCATGACCGGCCAGCCAACAGGAAGTGGGAACGTGTTCCTGGACTGCAAGGCCACCAGTCCCTACTCGTCGAGCGAGCCGCACGAACAGTGGGCGAGCGGGAATCTCTACGACAACGTGCAGGCGCCGCTGACCGCGCGCTTCTGGAAGGACATCAACATCGGGTGGGCAGGCGCCAACACCGTGTTCTGGAACTGCGAGGGGAGCTTCCTCGTGCAGAAGCCGCCGACGGCGCAGAACTACTCATTCGGACATCTGGGTGTCAACGCCGTGGTGTTCAACATTCCGTTGCAGGATCCGAACAAGGAGAACGGCCACCTCGAATCGCTCGACCGCCACGTGACGCCGCGCAGTCTGTATCTTGCGCAGTTGCGTGAGCGGTTGGGTGACACGGCCGGTCGGCAGGTCGCGACAGCCGTGCAGCTCGCCTGATCAGTTGCGCGGCAGCGCGTACGCGATCCAGCCGAGCGGCGCCGTCGGCCCTGGGCCGGCGCCCCGAGGCGGCGCGCTCGCGGCAGGCACCAGCAGGTACTGGCGATCTTCCATCTGGTACATCACCGGCGAGCCGACGAAGTCTCCGCCGAACCGCGACGACCACAGCTGACGGCCGGTCTCGGTATCCCACGCTCGAATCTGGTTGTCGCGGCCGGCGCCGAACAGCAGCCCGGACGCCGTGACAATGACGCCGTTGACCAGTCCAGGTGCGCCGGTGCCGGTAATGCCGCGCGCCGCCAACTCCGGGTCGTCACCGAAACCGACGCGCCACTTGATCGCTGGTACGTTCAGGTCGTACTTCACGATCGATGTAAATGGCGGCGCGATCCGATTGCCGACCGTGTTGTATTCGTTGATCACGGGACGCTCGTACTGCGGGACGCCTTCCGGGTACGGTGGCAAGGCGCCTCGTCCACGCCCGCCGGGCACGTCGGGACGGGTGAACGCAGATCCGGATCCGACGATCAGTTCCGCAGGGGCTCCCGATCCGGCCGGCCCACCACCACGCCCGCGTCCGCCTGCTCCCTGTCCGCGCGCTCCCGGGGCCGTCGTCAACAGCGTCACCAGCGCATCGACGTCCGCCGGAGTCAGATGTGCAAACGACGGCATGCGCCCTTTGCCTGCGGCGATCACGGTTCGAATCGTGGACGCGTCGAAGCGTGGCGCCCCGGCGGCGATGTTGTTCGCCGGGTCCGCGGCTGTATAGACGAGCGCCGGGACGCTGTCCGATCCGAGGCGATCGGCACCATGGCAGCTCTGACAGTTCTGCTGATACGCAACCTGGCCGGGTGCCGGTGGCGGCGCGCCACGTCCGGTAGTCTCGCCCGGCCGGACCAGTCGCAGGATGCCTGGGTTGTCGTGCGAGACGACGTAGACGGCGCCGGTCGCAGGTTCGGATGCCATTCCGCCGAACAGCACTCCGCCGTTGCTGGTGGGAATGTGCACCGTGTCGGAGTAGTTGATCGGCGTGAACAGGCCAAGGTTCTTCGCTGCGAGCAGCCGCGTTCTGAACCGCGCGGCTTCGTCCGTCGAGAGATACGGACTGATGTCGTCGGGCCCAAACGACTGACGTCCATGCGGTGGCGGGTTGGTCGGATAGGGCTGCGTCGGCCAGCTCTGCTCGCCCGGCATGTCCGATTTCGCGACCGGCCGCTCTTCTATCGGCCAGATCGGCTCGCCGCTGACGCGGTCGAACACATACAGCCACGTCGTCTTGGCGCCGACGACGACCACGTCTCGAGTGCGGCCGTTGTGACGGATCGTCGTCAGTTGGGGCGCGGCGCTCGGATCGAGATCCCACAGGTCGTGATGCGCGAACTGGAAATGCCACCGGCGTTTTCCGGTTCGCGCGTCAAGCGCAACGATTGACGTGCCGAACAGATTGCTGCCGATGCGATCGACGCCATAGAAGTCGTATGTCGGCGATCCGAGCGGAATGTAGACAATGCCGCTCCGCGTGTCGACGGTCATCTCGCCCCAGTTGTTGACGCCGCCGATGTACTTCCACGCGTCCTTCGGCCACGTGTCGTACCCGAACTCGCCGGGGCGTGGCACGGTGTGGAACGTCCACGCCAGCTTGCCCGTGGCAACGTCGTAGGCGCGGATGTCTCCGGGCGGCGACATGTAACCCTCGCCCGTTGCCGTACCGACGATCACGAGGTTCCCGAATACCTCGCCGGGGATGCTCGACTGGATGTTACCGATGCTCGCCGGATCGCGGCCGTCGAGCCCAACGCGCAGGTCGACGACACCGTTGGTGCCGAACGACATGATCGACTTGCCCGTGCGCGCGTCGATCTCCTGCAGCAGGCTATCCATCGCGAAGATCAACCGCTGATCGCGTCCGTCCGCGCTCTCCCAGTAGCTCATCCCACGGCTGGTCATCCCCGTCATACGCTCGCGCACCCAGCGCTCTTTTCCGGTCGCCGCCTCCAGGGCAACCAGCGAGCCGTTGCGTCCGCGTCCGTAGATCACACCGCGCACCACAATGGGACTGCTGCCCGCATCGCCGAACGGGTAGGTCCAGGCCACTTGCAGACCCGTGACGTTATTGCGGGTGATCTGCGTCGATGGGAAGTAGCGCGAGTTGTCGGGGCCGCTGCCGTAGCCGGTCCACCACCGGTCGGTCGGCGATTGCGCTGTGGTTACGGCGAAGGCGGAGCACGCGGCCAGAGCGGCCAACGGCAGCAGGGACCGCCAGCGGTGCGATCGGCTCGGTGACATGGCGCCGTATCATATCGCCACGCGCGAGGCTGTTGCGCAATGCGCAACAGTCTTTGCAGATTTTTGACGTTGACGCCGCGCGTTGCGGTTAGGATCGCACCGCATGAGGCGTGCCCGTCGCGTGTCCTGTCGTTGCGTCCTGTTCCTGCTGCTGCCCCTGATTCTCTCCGGTTGCGCGGATGACGGGCCCTCATGGGCGGCTCGCAACAAGCAAGTCATCGACGAGCACGAGATCACCGGCCGCACGCGTGATCTGCCCCCCATGTCGATACCGACGGTCCTCACCGACGGCGAGCCGGTCGAACGCGCACGGCTGCCCGTCATCACCATCGCGCCAGGGGTGACGGCGGCGCTCGGGTGGGGACGCGGCGCCCTTGTCGAACGCGTCGAGATGCAGGCGAATGCGACCTACCCCGTGCAGACGCTGAACGAAGAGCTCTTCATCATCGTGCAGGACGGATCCGCCACCATCGACGTCGGCGGCAAGACGGCGGCGCTGGCGAAGGACCAGGCGCTTTACCTGCAGCCCGGCGCTGTTCGGTCGATGAAAGCCGGCGCAAACGGTCTGCGGGCATTTGAGGTCTACTCGCCGGTGCGCCTGGATCACCTGGCCATGGCCGGACAGAACACCGCCGGCGTCAGCGCCACCTTTCCGGATCAGGGCGTCACGCCGTCGCTCCAGCCGGGCGTGGTCGTCAATCTGAACGAGGTCCAGTGGACGCCGTTGACCGATCCCGTTTCCGGCCGGAGTTATCGCCGCAGCACCACGCATTCACGGCTGCTGTGGGGACGGAACGCACAAATCAGCCTGGTGCGCATCGATCCGCAGTCGGAGATCGCGTTGCACATCCATCCGGAAGATCAACTGACGACGACGGTCCGCGGCACCATCGAACAGGGTGTGATGGATCGCACGTACCCGGAATCGGGCACCGCGGGGCACATTCTGTTCCTGCCTGGCGGGATGGTCCATTCGGGGAAAGCTGGCGACGTGGGCGTGGATCAGCTCGATGTCTTCTGGCCGGTGCGGCCTGATTATGTGGAGCGCGCCCGGAAGCAACAGACGCTCTTTGAACAGATCATCGCGCCGGGAGAAACGCCAAAGAAGCTGGCGGATGGCTTTACGTTCACCGAGGGGCCGACCTGGTTGAAGGGGAAGCTGTACTTCTCGGACATGTGGTTCAAGAACGCAGCTGCTGGCGATTGGACTGGCAGTCCGGCGCGAAGCCGGCTGATCGCCATGGAACCAGACGGCAAGTTCCGTGTGCTTGAGAGCGGCATGCAGTCGAACGGCACCATCGCCACGCGCACGGGGAACCTGGTTGTGTGCGACATGTTCGGCCACCGGGTCGTGGAAGTCGATCCGGCGACGGGCCGCGTACTGAGAGTGCTGCTCGACAAAATCAACGGCAAGCCAATCGATGGGCCCAACGATCTGGTCATGGACGCCAACGGCGGCCTGTACATCACCGACCCGCAGTTCACGCCAGAGGCGAACAAGAGTCAGCCGGGCAAGCAGGTCTATCATCTTGGCGCCGACGGAACGGCGCGTGTCGTCATCGGTCCCGGTGAATACGCCATGCCGAACGGTGTCGAGCTGTCACCGGATGGCAAGACTCTGTATGTGAACAACACCTGGCTGCAGCCAGGCGAAAACTTCGTGTGGGCGTACGATGTGCCGGCGGACGGGTCGCTCTCGAACAAGCGGCAGTTCGCGATGGTGAGTCTCAAGCCGGAGGTGCTCGAGGCGCCGAAGCCGGCTGATCGCTTTGACTCGGGCGCCGACGGCACGGCAGTCGACAGCGAGGGCCGTTATTACGTCGCCACGAGGACGGGTGTTCAGATTTTCCTCCCGGATGGTACGGCTGCCGGCACGATCTGGGTGCCGCAGTATCCAGTCAGCATCACTTTCGGGGGGCCGAACAACGACGTGCTCTACATGGTCGGGGAATCATCGGTGTGGTCGATCCAGACACGGGTTCGCGGATTTCGTCATCCGTCCGGCATGAACTGAGGACCATTCAATGAGACACATGTTCCTGCTCGTCGCCTTCATGGCACTCACGCTGCTCCGTGTGCAGGCGCAGAGTCCGGCCGCGGCAACAGGCCTGCCGCAGCGGATTGTGCACACAAATCCAGCGACGTACCGCCCGTCGCCTGCCGTACACGGCGGGGCCGGCACGATGTCATTCAC
>DASROF010000049.1:0-2377 GCA_035647075.1 Vicinamibacterales bacterium
GGAAGGCGTCGCCGCGAGTAAGGTGACCGAAGCGGCTCTGGCGAAGTGGTTCAAGGCGCATCTTCAGCCGATTCAAACGTAGACGCCCGGGTGCCGGCTAACGCCCCAGTTCAGCTGCGGGCGGTCAGCCCAATATGCGCATTGACGGTTGCGATCAGAAGATCAGAACAGGCGCTCAACCGCAATGACTTCCTTAGACCTCGCGCCCGTCAGCTGCAACGCCCGTTAGATGGCCCGCGCCTGCCAGACCGATGGACAAGGGCTTCTGCGTGCCTATGACCTGCTAGGGCAAGCGCGCTATCGAGCGCAGTCCGATCGACTCGGAGGGTATCGGGCTCCGTGATGGGTTGCGCCAGAATGTTCAGCAGCTGCAGACAGAGTTCAATGCCGTTATCGGTACTTCGCACAGAGCCGTCCACGACGACCGTCATACCAATGCGAGCACGCGTCGCGGAATCAAGCGGTAGCGAAGTCACCGGGCGCGCAGCAAGCGTTTCAGCGGGAGGTACAACATTCGAGTCCGAGTAAAAGCCGCGGCGAAACGCGGCGCTGACGCGCTGTAAATCGCCAGGGCTTGCAGCCGAGTCGTGTAAATGAAATCGCAAGTTGACCCGGAGCGGCGGCGCGACGAAGGCAGTAAGCGCGGCGAGAAGGACCAGAATGATCGGCACGATTGCCCTCCGACGATGCTCGTGGCCATCTAACGCCTGAGTTCAGCTGCAAAGGATTCCAATAAGAGTGCGCGCGGAGCGCGCACAATCAACAACTCCTTTGTCAGCTGCAACGCATGTTAGCCTGCCGGCGATTGCCGCCCGCATCCTCGACAGTGCGCTCGCGGATCGACCCTGGCGTGGCGCTCGGCGCGGCCATCGACTCAGCGGGAATAGGCTCACTCGTCTGGCACTCGAAACGGGATCGGCTGTTCCTTGGGCGCGACGGATGGAATCATACGTGGCTCCGCTCCCGCCTTCACCCGGGATGGCTCAGCGTGTAACTCGTAAAGCACCGCGTCGAGCTCCGATTGGCGATCGCCGCGTGATCCGACGCTGACCGCTGGGATGACGTACTGCGTCATCAATCGATCGAAAATCTGGTACTCGTCCTGTTGCTCGATGTATCCAGTCATCGTGACGACCAGATCATGCTCTCGGTTGATGGCGATTCGCTGCCCTCTCCAGCCGTCGGCGACTAAGAACCGCCAGCCGAGCCCGTAATCGTACGTCCACCAGAACCAGCCATAGTTGGCCGACAGCCGAGTGGGAGCACTCTTGATGTACGGCATCCACGCTTGCTCCACCCAGTCCGCCGATAAGAGTCGTCGGCCGCGCCAAACGCCGCCTTGGAGATACAGTATGCCAAACTTCTGCATGTCCATGGGCCGCATACGGAAGCCGTATCCTCCCATGTCGATTCCGGCGGCGTCCTGATGCATCCATTCCTCGTTCAGGAACTCGAGGGAGTCGAAGAGGACGGTGCGGCCGAAGTCGAACAGCCTTTTGCCGGTCGTGTACTGCACGGACCCGGCGACCAACATGGGCGTGTCGTCATTGTAGACAAAGTCCGCGTCCGGTTTCGGAACGACGGGATCCCGAAGCACGAACGCGACCCGATTCGGGGCGCTCGAAAAATCGGCGAGCCGCTGACGCGCCGCGCGAGATGTGTCGCGAGGATAGTCGATAACGTTGAGCGCAGACATGCCCATGGCCTGCCGTAAGCCGACGCCGCCGAACCGGCTGACGTCCGCATCGGATGCGAACAATGAGCGCGGTATGAGCTCCGACAGCGGGGCATCGGTCGACTTGATGGCTCCGATATCGATAGCCTTCCCAACAAGCGCTGAGAGGACGCTCTTCGAGACGGACATTACGTAATGGGCCTCAGGACGATCGATGCCCCCGGTATACAGCTCGAATACGACCTTGCCGTGCCGAGAAATTAGGATCGAGAACACGGGCAGGTCGCGCGTGTCACGTATCCAGCGCGCGAGGCCGATGAGCGCGTCGCCATCGAGACCTTCCGAATGCGCGGATGCGATCGTCAGATCGCCGGGCGAAGGTGTCGGGGACCATGGTGCTGCTGGAGCGGGAGCGACGTGGTCGGCACAGCCAGCGACTAGCCACATGCCCAGCCCCGCAACGTGAACTGCCCTTCGGAATCGCACAGCTTTCTGGTCTCGGGGCTGTTTCAATCGGGCGAGGTCCATTCGTGTTCCGGACTGTGGCGCTGGATGGCCTGGCTAACGCCCGAGTTCAGCTGCAAAGGATTCCAATAAGAGTGCGCGCGAAGCGCGCACAATCAATAGCTCCTTTGGCAGCTGCAACGCATGTTGGGCGGCAGGCGCGTAGATGCCCCCGCGACGGCTCATGCGCACGGAACT
>DASROF010000050.1:0-3370 GCA_035647075.1 Vicinamibacterales bacterium
GAGCTGGCGGCGGCGGGCAGGCAGCGCCGGCTGGTCGCGAAGGAGGAGCGGGACAGGCGGCCGGTCCCCCCGTGCCGAAGCTCTCCACCGACAAGACGATGTTCTGGACCGCGGCCGACATCAACGCGCGCTGGAAGGACGACGAAGAGAAGAAGCGCATCAACTCGCGCATCTTCGACGGCCCAGCCAACATCAGCGCGAATGTGCGGATCGTGCTCCCTGGCGACGTGCCGCAAACGCATGATGGGACCGCGGACCTGTGGCTCGTCACCGCCGGCGAAGCCGTCGCACGCACTGACGGGGAAATCGTCGACGCGAACGGAACGAAGACGATTCGCAACGGCATGATGCGAACGGTGCACACTGGAGATCTCCTGTACGTGCCTCCGGGCGTGCCGCACCACTTCACCGACATGAAGGGATTTCGAGCCTGGCTGATCCGCTACGACGTCGAGGGGTGGTCACAGAGCATTCAGCCGGCCGGACGCGGAGGGGCGCAGTAACCCACTCCGAAGATCCGGCAACTCACGCGCGCAGTCGTTCGAGCTGCTTTCGGATCCGCCCGACCTTGTTCGAAAGAGCGGCGACGCGCGCCATCAGCCGTGACGCTGAGCGCTCATCGTGACGAGCGCTCAGCCTGTCCCTGCGCTCGCTTCGACTGCGACTCTCCCGATCCGCGGCTTCGGCCCTGCCGGCCATGACCGACCGGCGAGCCTGCTTTTGCAACGGCGGAATGACTCGCGGCGGCTGCGGATAGAACAGATGTCTTTCAGGCGGCAGGATCAGAAACGGGTGGTCATCGGCCACCGGCTCAGCCGCACGGACCGCTAGCAGGTAATTGCCGACGGTCGTCCCGACGTCGTAAACGTAGCCGGGACGGAATGCCGACAACTGTATTCCGTCAATGCTCTCGTGAAGCTGCTTCGTAATGCGTAGACGCATCGATGCCGGGGGAGGCATTCAATGCGGGCTTAAAGCGAGTTTCGTTCCATCCTTCATCCGTTCCGCCCTGAGATACGCCACGGGTCGGAGGGTAGCGCTCGGTTGGGCCAGATGGAGGCGAGGAGCTCATCGGTAATCCGGTGAACTCCTCGCGATAGGTTGGCGTTCTACGGCGCCGTTTTCAATTCGGCGTATACCTGGCGGACGAACCGGTCGCCGGTCATCCCGACTTCCTGGATTTTCGGGTCCAGGTCCGCGGTGACCTTCGCGGCGACGACCTCATCCTCACTCTTGCCCTGAGCCAGCTGACGCGCCACCCGGTCACGAACCATCAGCGCAATGTCACGATGGGCGACGACTGCCGTGCGATCCACGGTCGGGCCGTGTCCAGGAATGATTTTCGTGTTCGGGCCGGCGTGCCCGATTACAGCGCCGAGGCCGTCGAGAAGGCCCTGCAGCGAGCCGCCATTCGCGCGGTCAACGTTCGGATACTGAACGGACCGGTAGAAGTCACCGGTCATGATGACGTCGAGGCCGGGGAAGTACACCATCGTGTCTCCGTCGGTGTGCGCGCGCGGGATCGCGATGAGCTGGATGTCTTCGCCGTTCATGTGCAGCGTCATCATGCCGCGATACGTTTGCTTCGGAAGGCCGACGGCCGGCGTCGGCACCCCGGGCGTGCCGTTGGCCTGGGGAGCGGGATGCGCCAGCCGGTAACGCAGTTCCTCGCGCGAGATGATCGTGGCGCCCAGTTTTCCGAAATTCTCGTCACCGCCGGTGTGATCGCCGTGGACGTGTGTGTTGACGACGAACTTGATCGGCTGAGGTGTGAGCCGCTTGATCGCGGCGACGATCTTGTCGCTGAGCGGCGCGAACTGGGTATCGACCATGAACACACCGTCGGGGCCGAACAGGACGCCGATCGTTCCTCCCTGCCCGTCGAGGGTGTAGAACTTGTCGCTCACGCGGTTGGCTTTGATCTCCACTTTGCTGAAATCGGGTGCGCCTTGCGCGTACGCGGAGGCGACGCCGAGTGCGGCCACTGCAGATGCGATGACGATTCGAGCAAGTCTCATGAGGCGCAACCTCCTTTTGTCAGTCGGGCGGGAGGTTAACTCAACTGGAAAGCAAAACTCAAAAAAAGCGTCCGTCCGTTCTAGGGATGCGCGGGGCGACGTTGGCCCAACCCGATCCTGTCCACTGCCACCAGTTGCTGTCGACACCGAACACATAAATCACGTTGCTCTTCCAGAGAATCTGGCTCCCCAATCCGTAGGCAGCCTGAACACCGTTGCGCAGGATGGCCTCACCGGAGCCGATCGTCCAGATCGCGCCCGTGTTGTCGGTTATTTGTGTCGCTGGCGGAACGGTGGTGCCGTCCGGTGAAGGCTGGAACGTTGAACCGGGTTGCGTCGGTCCGTAGACGATCCAGCCGGATCCCGTCCACTGCCACCAGTTGTTGTCGACGCCCAGGACGTAGATGACAGCGCTCTGCCACAGAATTTTCGATCCGAGTCCACCTGCCGCCTGTGCGCCGTTGCGAAGGATCGCCTGGGCCGAGCCAACCGTCCACACGGCGCCCGCGTTGTCCACGATCTGCGAAGCCGGCGGAAGCATCGTTCCATCGGGCGAGGCGCCACCGCCGCCGCTCGACGTGATCGTGAAGGTCTGCGGAACACTCGCAGCCGCGGTGTAGTTACTATCGCCCGCCTGAGACGCCGTGATCGTGCAGCTGCCCGCCGCGGTGATCGTCACCGTGTTGCCCGAAAGCGTGCACTGGCCCGAAGCGGCGAAACTGACGACCAGGCCAGACGTTGCGGTCGCGTTTACCGTAAACGGCGGATCGCTGGTGGTATTGTTCGCTAGCGGTCCGAATGTGATCGTCTGGCTCGCTTTGTTGACGGTGAGCGCATTCGTTCCGCTGCTGCTGACGTAACTGCCGTCGCCGGCAAAGCTCGCGGCAACACCAGTCGAATAGGTGCCCGCGCCGATGCCCGACAGACTGACGCCCGAAATCGTGGCGACGCCGGATCCGTTGGTGCACGCTGTCCCCTTCGGACTACACGATCCACCGATCCGCCGCCGAGTCCCACACCACGACCGGATCGCCGAAGTTGTCGGTGTCACACAGGTTGCCCTGGTTGCCCTGACTCATGAGCGCGTCGAACGTGAACCTCGCCAGCAGCGCGCCGTCGCTCTTTCTGAAAATGCCCAGCGAGGTGTTGACTGTTTGCAGGTCGTAGACAGGTCCGACGTCACCGTTGGTATCCGGCGGCCATCCACCACCACCGAGCGCGTAACTCAGGCCGCCGAAATTGCCGGCGTCGCCGCCGCTTCCGGGTGACGGCGCAGGAGCTGCCGGAGCGGTGTGCTGCGCCGCGTCATCTCCAAAACTGACCGGCGGCAGCCTCGGATCCTCGCCATGATC
>DASROF010000051.1:0-26114 GCA_035647075.1 Vicinamibacterales bacterium
AGCCGAGCGGGACAAGGTCGCGGCGCTGCTCGCCGGCGAAGCGGACTCCAACAACAGCTATATCGAAATCAACGCCGGCGCGGGCGGCACGGAAAGCAACGACTGGGCCGGGATGCTACAGCGGATGTACAGCCGCTGGGCTGAGCGCCACCGTATGAAGGTCGAACTGGTCGATTTCCATGCGGGCGAGCAGGCCGGAATCAAGTCGGCGACACTGCTGATCAAGGGCGAGAATGCTTACGGCAATTTGAAGGTCGAGGGCGGTGTCCACCGCCTGGTCCGGATAGCCCTTACGATAGCTCGGCGCGCCGCCACACCAGTTTCGCGTCGGTCTGGGTTTATCCGGAAGTCGACGACGACATCGATATCGAGATCAACGAGTCCGAGCTGCGCATCGACACCTATCGCGCGTCAGGCGCCGGTGGCCAGCACGTCAACACGACCGATAGCGCGGTTCGGATCACGCACGTTCCGACCGGCATTGTCGTGGCCTGTCAGAACGAACGCTCGCAGCACAAGAACCGCGCAAGCGCGATGAAGGTCCTGAGGGCGCGCCTCTACGACCTGAAAATGAAAGAGCAACAGGCGAAGCTCGACCAGATTGGCGGCGAGAAGCGCGACATCGCGTTCGGCAGTCAGATCAGGAGCTACGTCCTCCAGCCATACCAGATGGTGAAGGACCACCGGACCAAGCTCCAGGTCGGCGACCCGCAACGCGTCCTCGACGGAGACCTCGATCCCTTCATCAAGACCTACCTGATGAAGAAGGCGAGTGGCACGCTCGACACGGCGGCCGCGGCGGAGGACGAGTAGCTGAAAGGGAAACGGCTGGGGTCACCAACCCTGCCGTCCAGATTGACGTCCTAAAGGGCAGGCGTATACTCCGCGTACGAGACCAAGGAGGTCCACGTGCTCTCTTGGCTGCGCAACCTCTGGACGGAACGGGTCAGCTACGACGGTGGGCTATCACTTCTGTGGATGGATGGCCTGCTGTTGATTCCGCTCATCATGGCCGCTTTCTTCTATCCGGTCGAGGCGCTGGTGGCGGCCGGCGCCATGCTGCTGACGACCTTCCTCATCTACGAAGGCGTCGTTGTGTGGAGGCGGCATCACCTGCCTCACTGAGGCCTCACTCCTCGGTAGGGATCACGGATTAGGAGCGGGGGCCGGAGCTGGAACGGATACGGCGGCCTCGCCTGGCTGTGGCTGCGTACCGTTGATGAATGCCTCGGTGACGCCGGAATCCAACGTGACAAACACGATGTTTCCCGGTGCTTCGAACTCGGGCGGAGCTTTGCGATCTCCGTGCTTGTCAATGTAGGCGCGCATCACCTCGATCCAGATCGGCAGCGCTGCCGACGCACCGGTCTCGCCCTGGCCCAGCGATTTTTTCTCGTCGTAACCAATCCACACGCCAATCGTAATGTTCGGATCGAAGCCGATGAACCAGGCATCGGTATATTCGTCCATCGTGCCGGTCTTGCCGCCGAGCGGCCAGTCCAGCGACGCGGCTGCCTGGGCGGTGCCGCGCTGGACGACGCCGCGCAGCAGGTTCGTCATCACGAACGCGGTGTCCGCGCGAATCGCCTCATGCGGCTCGGGCCTGTTCTCCTCGAGCAGGTTCCCTTCACGGTCCGTGATGGAGACGATGCCGTACGGCGCCATGCGGACGCCGCGGTTGGCGAAGGCCGAGTAGGCACTCGTCATCTGCAGCAGCGTCTGTTCTGAGGAACCAAGCGCCAGGGAAAGATATGGTGGCGCCTCGTCGAGACCGAATCGCGTCGCGTACATCACGACCTGACGCGGTCCCACCTCCTGCATTGCCTTCACCGCTGGAATGTTCCGCGACTGCTCGAGCGCGCGCCGAAGCGTGACCGGCCCTTCGTACTTGCGGTCGTAGTTCAGCGGCTGATATGGCGGCTGGTTCGGGCCCGCGGTGTAGGAGACCGGCTCGTCGATGAAGACCGAGACCGGCGTGAAGCCGCGATCGATGGCCGTCGTGTAGACGATCGGCTTGAAGAGCGATCCCACCTGGCGCTTCGCCTGGATGGCGCGGTTGAACTTGCTGCGCGTGAAGCTGTAGCCGCCGACCATCGCTCGAATCTGGCCCGTCTTGTTGTCGATTGCCAGAAGCGCCCCTTCGATCACCGGCGTCTGCTCGAGCGACACCTCGGACGGTTGGGTGCCCTGGAGCGCTTTGACCTCTACGTCGATCAAATCGCCGACTTTGAAGAGAGCGGCCGCGGATGTCTTGCGTGTCCAGGCGAATGCCGCTTTTGGCAGCTCGACCTCAGTTGCGCCGATTTTGACGCGGGCGCCTTCGCCGACGAACGTGACGACTGCGGGGACGATGTCGCCGGCAAGGATCGGCTGGCTCCAGCGCTCGACGATGAAGCTGTCGATCTGCTGACCCTCGGCGATCACATTCCGGGACGGCTTGCGAAAGATGCCACGCCGCTTGTCGACTCGCCGCAGGCCTCGATCGACTGCCGCGTTGGCTGCTTCCTGCAACTCGGCATCGAGCGTTGTCTGTACGCGCAAGCCAGCCTGGTACAGCGCGTCCGCGCCGTATTTGTCTTCCAGCTTCTTGCGGACCTCTTCGGCAAAGTACGGCGCGATCGACCGCTCGGCGGCTGGATGGCCAACCACGACCAGCGGGCTTGTCGCGGCTTCACGCGCGCGCGCGTCCGTGATGTACCCGTTCTCGACCATGCGCGGCAGCACCGTGGTATTGCGTCGGGCGAGCGTCGCGTCGGGGTTGACGAACGGGTTCACGCGCGAAGGTGTCTGGATGGAGGCGGCGATTGCCGCCGCTTCCTCGAGGGTCAGCTCCTTGGCCGGCTTATCGAAGTAGGCTCGCGCCGCCGACTCCACGCCGTAGACGCCCAGACCCAGCGGGATCTGGTTGGCGTACATCGTGAGGATCTCGCGCTTCGTGTAGCGCTTCTCGATCTGGACGGCGACGAGGATCTCCTTCACCTTGCGCTCGAGGCCTTTGAAGCCGGTGCGCTGAAAGACGCCGTCCTGCATGTACTCAGTGAGGAAGAGCGTGCGCGAGAGCTGCTGGGTGATCGTGCTGGCGCCGTACCGCTGGCCCGTCAGCACGTCCCGGATGGCGGTCATCACCATCCGCGAGACGCTGATGCCGAAGTGCCGCTCGAATCCAGCATCTTCGGTGGCGATGATCGCCTGGCGAAGCACGGGTGCCATGTCGTCGTAGCCGATGACCACCCGTCGTTCGATGGAGAACTCGCCGATCTCCTGGCCGTCGCGGGCGATCAGGCGCGTGATCGTGTGGGGCCGGTAGTTGTCGAGCGCGCTGATTTCGGGAAGGTCACCCGCATACGCGAAGAGAATCCCGCTGAGCGTCCCGAGGGCGGCGGCGACGAGAAAGAGCAGAACGAGGAACGCCTGCAGCCCGACTTTGAGCACCAGCCGTGTGCCTTTCGGCCGCTGAGGCGTACTTGCGGGCGTTTTCTGCTCAGGCGTATCAGGATTCAGCGGCAGGTCCACGAGCGATCTCTCACGAGTATACGAGTAAGGCCTTGCATTTCAGCTGCTTGGCTCTAATAGGCCGAACCGAATAGTTGAGTCTGTTCCCTTCGTCAACTTTGACTGGCCGATACTCAGATTTGATAATTAGGTATGAGCAAAATTATCGGCATCGACCTGGGCACCACCAACTCCGTCGTCGCCGTGATGGAGGGCGGGGAGCCGGTCGTCATTACGAATCCCGAGGGCAGCCGGCTGACGCCGTCGGTCGTTGCCTTTACGAAGAGTGGCGAACGTCTGGTCGGTCAGGTCGCCAAGCGCCAGGCGGTGACGAACCCCGAAAACACCATCTTCTCGATCAAGCGGTTCATGGGCCGCCGCTTCGACGAAGTCAGCGAAGAGATGAAGATGGTTCCCTACACCGTTACCGCGGCCGGCAACGACGTGCGGGTGAAGGCGCTCGACAAGCAGTACGCGCCGCCAGAAATCTCCGCGATGATCCTGCAGAAGCTGAAGAACGCCGCGGAGGAGTATCTCGGCACGTCGGTGACGAAGGCGGTCATCACCGTTCCAGCCTACTTCAACGATGCGCAGCGGCAGGCGACCAAGGAGGCCGGCAAGATCGCGGGACTCGAGGTGATGCGCATCGTCAACGAGCCAACGGCTGCTGCGCTGGCGTACGGGCTGGACAAGAAGAAGGACGAGACCATCGCCGTCTACGACTTCGGCGGCGGTACATTCGACATTTCGATTCTCGAGGTGGGCGAAGGGGTCGTCGAGGTCAAGGCCACGAACGGTGATACGCATCTCGGTGGCGACAACCTCGATCAGCGCATCATCGAGTGGATCATCGCGGAGTTCAGGAAATCCGACGGCATCGATCTGAGCAAGGACCGGATGGCGCTCCAGCGGCTGAAAGAGGCGGCGGAGAAGGCCAAGATGGAGCTCTCCACGGTGATGGAGACCGACATCAACCTGCCGTTCATCACCGCGGACCAGTCCGGGCCGAAGCATCTGCAGATGCGGCTGCCGCGCTCGAAGTTCGAGCAGCTCGTCGACGATCTGCTGCAGAAGACGGTCGGCCCCACGCGCCAGGCGCTGTCGGATGCGGGTGTGGAACCACGGCAGATCGACGAGGTTGTCCTCGTCGGCGGCTCCACGCGCATTCCGCGCGTTCAGCAGATCGTCAAGGACCTGTTCGGCAAGGACCCGCACAAGGGCGTCAATCCTGATGAAGTCGTCGCCATCGGCGCGGCGATTCAGGCGGGCGTGCTGGCAGGCGAGGTCAAGGATCTGCTGCTCCTCGACGTGACGCCGCTGTCGCTGGGTATCGAAACGCTCGGCGGCGTGATGACCACGCTGATTCCGCGGAACACGACCATTCCGACTCGAAAAAGCGAGACCTTCTCGACCGCTGCGGACAGCCAGACGAGTGTCGAGGTGCATGTGCTGCAGGGCGAACGTCCTCTGGCGCGCGACAACCGCACGCTTGGCCGCTTCCAGCTGGTGGGCATTCCGCCGGCGCCGCGGGGCGTGCCGCAGATCGAAGTCACCTTCGACATCGACGCCAACGGCATGGTCAACGTCTCGGCCAAGGATCTTGGCACCGGCAAGGAACAGAAGATCACGATTACGGCGTCGAGCGGCCTCAGCAAGGATGAGGTCGAACGGATGATGAAGGACGCCGAGTCGCACGCAGAAGACGACCGCAAGCGGCGCGAAGAGATCGAGACCCGGAACCGCGCCGACCAGGCGGTGTACGCCGCGGAAAAGATGGTTCAGGACATGGGGGACAAGCTGCCGGCGTCCGACAAGGCGGCGGTCGAGAGTGCGATCACGGAGTTGAAGAACGCGGTGAGTTCCAACGATACCGCTGCGATGAACCGGGCGATGGAGCAGCTGACGCAGGCACAGCACAAGGCGGCGGAGGCGCTCTACAAGCAGACGGGTTCGACGCCGTCGGCAGGCCCGGAGCCAGGCGATGCCGGTGCAGGATCCGCACCGGGCGGTGCAGCGCAAGGTGACGTGATCGACGCCGAGGTGGTTGAAGACGAGAAGAAGTAGGAATGGATTTGTACATCGTCCTGGGATTGGCGCATGGCGCGACGGAGGCCGACATCAAGCGCGCCTACCGTCGTCTTGCGCGCCGGTTTCACCCGGACATCAATCCGGGCGATCGCGTCGCGGAGGCGCGGTTCCGGCAGATCCTGGACGCCTACGAGACGCTGATCGATCCGCAGCGTCGATCGCGCTACGACTCGGGTCAGGGGTTCGAGCCACGCGAGACACGGGCGAAGAGCGGGTTTGAAGGGTTCGATTTTTCCGCCCGCGGCACCGACTACTCGGCGACGTTCGGTGATCTCTTCGCGGAAGTGTTGAGCGAGCGCGGAGGGCAGGGTATGGCGCACGAACGCGGCGCCGACCTGCACCAGGAACTTCAGCTCTCGTTCGAGGAGGCCTTCAGCGGTGTGGATCGAACGGTCACAGTGACCCGGCGGGAGACCTGTCGCGCCTGTGCGGGCACCGGTCAGACGCGGGTGAGTACCGGGCCCTGTCAGGTCTGTCAGGGGAATGGTGCCGTCCGCTCGGTGCGCGGCCACATGGTCTTCACGCGGAGCTGCACAGCGTGTGGCGGCACGGGCGAACAACGGCCGCGATCCTGTGAGCGGTGCGCAGGCGTCGGGCAGGAGAATCGTTCGGAGACCGTGGGTGTTCGCGTCCCCGAGGGTGTCGCGGATGGAGAGCGGATCCGGGTACAGGGAAAAGGCAATGCCGGCATCCGCGGTGGACCGCCAGGAGACTTGTATGTGTGTGTCCACGTGGCGCCACATCCGTCATTCCACCGCGACGGTGACGACTTTCACACTGTCGTGCCGATTGCCATTCATGACGCCGCACTCGGAGGACGGGTGGAGATCCAGACCCCGCAAGGGCCGGCGCGCCTGCGGATCCCGCCGGGCACCCAGTCGGGGCAGCGGTTCCGACTGCGCGAACGCGGAGCGCTCTCCCGCCGCGACGGACGACGTGGAGATCTCGTCGTCGAAGTCCGGCTGATGCTCCCCGCCGTCCTCGACGAGCGATCGAAGGAGTTGCTGCGCGAATTCGGCCGGATTCACGGCGACGTGGGGCGGAAGTAATGGCCAAGCGTGCAGACCGCGGGAAGGCGTACTACATGATCAGCGCCGTCTCGCAGAAGTACAACATTCACCCGCAGACGCTTCGGCTCTACGAGCGCGAGGGACTGCTGAAGCCGTCGCGAACCGAAGGCAATACCCGCCTCTACTCCGAAGAGGATCTGGAACAGCTCGAGACAATCCTGACGCTGACCCGCGATCTCGGCGTCAATCTTGCCGGCGTGGAAATCATCCTGAACATGCGGCGGAAGATCGAGCAGATGCAGGGCGAGGTCAACGAGTTCATGGACTACGTCAAGCGCGAGCTCGCACGCGGCATCGATGACTGGGAGACGCGCCTGTCAACGGCGCTCGTCAAGTCGTCGCCGACCGATCTCGTCCGCCGTCCACCGCCGGAAGGGCAAGTGGCCGAACAACAAAACGCAAAACGCAAAACACAAAGCTGATAGGATCGCTCCGTGCCTTGCGCGTTGTGCGACGACACCACCTGGCGAACGATTACGGTCGATGGCGTCTTGCGTGTCACGCGCTGCGATTGCGTCCGCGCATCGGCCTCTGCGCGGCTGCTGGGTGACGCGCGCATTCCGCGGCGATACCAGCACTGCGACTTCGAGAACTACACGGCGTACAACGAACAGCTGACCAAGGCGCTGCAACTCGCCATGCGTCTCGCAGAGTCGTTTCCGGTCACCGAAAAGGGACTGTTCTTTCAGGGGCCGCCAGGCGTCGGCAAGACGCATCTGGCGGTGGCCGTGTTGCGGCAGGTCATTGCCACGCGGGGTGCGCGCGGCCTGTTTTATGACACGCGTGATCTGCTCCGGGTGATTCGCAGCACCTACGATCCGGTGAACCGCACGCAGGAGATGGATGTGCTGCGGCCGGTCATCGAGTGCGATCTGCTGGTGCTCGACGATCTCGGCGCGGAGAAGACGTCGGAATGGGTCGAGGAGACGCTGAATCTCATCGTGAATTCGAGATACAGCGAGCGGCGGACCACGGTCTTTACGTCGAATTACGACGACAATCCCGACAATACCGACCCGGATTCACTCTTGTTCCGCATCGGATTCCGCATGCGGTCGCGGCTGCACGAGATGTGCGAGTTCCTCTACCTCGATGGCGGCGACTATCGCGAGTTGCCACCGAACGGAGGAGTCGACGACCTGGTGGCGCTTTGGAAAACGCGAAACAAGGCGTCCCGCAAGCCGTCACTCCCGGCGCGCACCGGCGGCCAGGCTCGCGCCCAGCTCAGAGCCGGTGAACGAGGGGATGGGAAGGCGGATTTGAAGTGGAGTGGGGGACGAGCCGGATCGCAGTAAGGCATGTCCTTAGGTCTCTACGTCCACGTCCCGTTCTGCTCCGCGATCTGCAATTACTGCACGTTCAATCGCGGCCTCTTTGATCACGCGCTCAAAACCGAATACGTCGCCGCGGCTGTGAAAGAAATCGAGCGCGCTGGCGATGGGTCGGCCGCCGATACGATCTTTTTCGGCGGTGGAACGCCCTCGCTGCTCGAGCCGGACGAGATCGCCGCCATCGTCGACGCGTGCCGACGCGCCTTCGCGCTCGCGCCTGATTCGGAAAACACCCTCGAGGCCAACCCCGAAAGCGTGACCCCTGAGCGGCTCGCCGGATTTCGCGCGGCGGGAATCAATCGAGTCAGCTTCGGTGTCCAATCATTCAGCGATGCGGAACTGCAGCGCCTCAGCCGGCTGCATTCGGCAAGCCGGGCCCGAGAGGCGTTCGCCATGGCGCGGGAGGCCGGGTTCGACAACATCTCGATTGACCTGATGATGTGGCTGCCGCAGCAGTCAATCGAGGAATGGCTGACGTCGGTTGATGGTTTGATCGCCCTCAATCCTGAACATGCGTCGCTCTACCTGCTGGAGATTTATCCGAACTCTCCGCTTCGGGACGCGATGGCGAAGTCGAAGTGGGCAGTGGCCGCCGACGATGATGCGGCGGACATGTATCTGCAGGCGATGGAGAGGCTGGATGCGGCCCGCTATGACCAGTACGAGATCTCCAACGTCGCCCGGGCGGGACGAAAATCCCGACACAATCTGAAATACTGGACCGATGGTGAATGGCTCGGGTTCGGTCCAGGTGCACACTCGACGCGCGGCGGGGTCCGCTGGCGGAACACCGCGGCTACTTCCGAGTACATCGGGGCAGTCCAGACGGGCGGACAGCTCATCGCGGAGCGTCGGGTCCTGTCAGGACAGGATGGCCTTGAGGAGGCGCTCTTTACTAGGCTGCGGTTGACCGAAGGGATTGATTGCGACTTGGTAAGATCACGGTATGGCGTTGATGTCTGGCAGCAGTACGGTGAGGATCTGCGGCCGTTCGTCGAAGCGGGACTCTTGATCTATGATGACCGCCGCCTGCAATTAACCAGGGCAGGAATGCTTCTTGCCAACGAAATAATGACCGTATTCCTGGGTTCCCACGTACGGTAGGATACCCGCGCTTTTCGAGGAGAAACGCACATGCGACGACTGTCGGGAATTGTTCTGGCTGGCACGATGCTGATGCTGCCGGCGTTTACGGTGAGCGGCCATGCGCAGGACGCGGCGGCGGCGCCCAAGCCCGCGCCAACGACCTACACCGGCGACGTGGCGATCGTGATGTACGCGATCAATCCTGGGAAAGAGGCCGATTACGAGCAGGTCATCGCCAAGCTGCGCGATGCGCTCGGCAAGTCCACCGCGCCTGAAGCGAAGCAGCAGCTGGCCGGCTGGAAAGTCTTCAAGAGCGAGAAGCCGCTGACCAATGATGGCCCGACCTACATCCACATCATCAGTCCCGTGGTGAAGGGCGCCGACTACAACATCGTCCAAATCGTCTACGGTGTGTCGACGGACGACGAAAAGCTCGCCTTCTATAACCTCTACAAGGGCGCGCTGAAGGGAGCTCTCTCGCTGGTGCAGGCCAAAGACATCGGCACTGGCGCGGCGGCACCCGGCGGCGGCACTGGCGCGCAGTAGAACGCAGTATCGATTCGGACGACGTACAATCTCCAGCCACGAGTGGCCTCCAGCCGCTCGTGGCTTTTTTCTTTCAGGTCCAAAGGCGGACACTACGACACCGGAGAACGTGACGTGATCGATTTTCGGCGCGCAGGGCCCGCTGCGGTGGCGGTCGTTACGCTGACCGTGGCCGTCGTGGCGCAGCAATCACAACAGGGCGCTCAGCCGGCTTCGCCACAGGCCCCGGGGCCGGCGGCAACACAGCCTCTTCCCGGAACGGTCACCTGTCCGCCGCCCGTTCCACCGGCGACGGCGCCCTCGCGGTTGTTCAATGCGCCCGCGGGGATGATGCTGATTCAGGTGATTCCTACGAAGGTCGGGGACTTTGAGAAGTTCCTCGGCTATGTGCGCGACGCGCTGGCGAAGACGACGGACGCTACGCTGCGCGCGCAGGCGAAGGGCTGGAAGTTCTTCAGGGTGGCCGAACCAGGGCCGAACAGTGACGTGTTATACGCGGTGGTGATCGATCCCGCGGTGACGTGTGTGGACTACGGCTTCGGGCCGCTTCTCAGCGCCTCGATTACCGACGAGGCAAAGTTGACGGAGGTCTGGACGCTGTATAAGACGTCGGTGAGACCGGGCAACGGCGGCAGTCTGCTGAACCTTGTGCCTCTCGGGACACCTGCCTCGGCCCAGGCAACACCCTCGGCAACGCAGAAGCCGGCGAATCCGCCCGCTGTCCCGCTCGACGCGAATCCGATCAGGCCGCCGCAATAGCTAGAACGCCAGGTGCACGCCCGAGTACACCCGGTGCACCGTGCCGAATAGCGGCTCGCCCCGAAGCTTCAGTACCCGGTAGTCGACGCGGACCATCAGCGGACCGAAAATTTTCGTCTTCACGCCAACCCCTGAGTTGAAGGCAAATGCCGACTCCTGGTGAGTGTCCATCCGCTCCCGGTAGTACCCCAGTCCCGCGGTCGCGTACGGCTGGAAGCCGGCAACGGCAAACGGAGTCTGCACCAGCAGGTTGCCCATGAAGGTCCGTAGCGCCGGTGTGACCTTCTCGAGGTTCTCGCCATTGCTGGCGTACTCGAATTCCGTGGCAATCATCTTTCCGCCGCCGATGGCGAAACCTTTCACAGCGCGGCTGTCGGGCGTCTGATTCGCGCCGACGATGAACGTGAAATCGGCGTAGGCGGGTGCGGCAGCGGACAGCAGGAGCGAGGCCAGGAGCAGCGGACGGATATGGTGCATGGGGAATAGTACGATAGCTCCGTGAATCTGTCTCTTTCCTCCGAACAACAGCTCCTGCGACAAAGCGTCCGCGAGTTCGCAGAGACGGAGCTTCGTCCCCACGTCATGGAATGGGACGAAGCGCAGGAGTTTCCGCGTGCGCTTCTGGCCAAGTGCGCCGCGCTCGGCCTGATGGGCATTCAGTTTCCGGAGGAGTACGGCGGCGCCGGCATGTCCTCGGTCGACTATTGTCTCTGCATCGAGGAGCTCGCGCGTGTGGACCCCTCGGTCTGCCTGTCGGTCGCCGCCCACAACGGCCTGGGCGCGTCGCATATCTTCATGTTCGGGACCGATGAACAGCGGCGCCGGTACCTAGTTCCGCTCGCCGCCGGTGAGAAGCTCGCCGCGTGGGGGCTCACTGAGGCATCGTCGGGCAGCGACGCAGCGGCCATGCGGACGACCGCCGTCCGCGACGGCGACGACTGGGTGATCAATGGGTCGAAGCAGTTCATCACCCACGGCCGTACGGGTGACGTGATCGTCGTGATGGCCGTGACCAACCGCGCCAAGAGCAATCGAGGGATTTCGGCGTTCATTGTCGAAAAGGGAACGCCCGGTTTTCGCGCGGGCAAGAAGGAAAACAAGCTCGGGATGCGCGCCAGCGAGACCAGCGAGGTGATCTTCGAACACTGCCGCGTCCCGGGCAGTCAGCTGCTTGGGACCGAAGGGCAGGGGTTCATTAACGCGCTGCAGGTGCTCGACGCCGGGCGCATCGGCATTGCTGCCCTGGCGGTCGGACTCGCCCAGGGCGCGTACGATGCGGCGCGATCCTACGCGTTCGTTCGGACCCAGTTCGGCCAGCCGATCGGCACTTTTCAGAGCATCCGGGCCAAGCTCGTGGACAACGCGGTGCGTATCGAGGCCGCGCGGCTCCTGACGTACCGGGCGGCGGCGATGAAGGACGAGGGGGAGCGGACGACGCTCGAAGCGGCCATGGCGAAGCTGTACTCGAGCGAGATTGCCGTACGGGCCGCGGAAGACGGTGTGCAGATCCACGGTGGCTACGGCTTCATCAAGGACTATCCGGCTGAGAAGTACTTCAGAGACGTGAAGCTCACGACGATCGGCGAAGGTACGAGCGAGATTCAGCGGCTCGTCATCGCGCGGCAGCTGCTTGCCTCTTAGCCAGCCGTTCATCGACGCGGTACTTGCCGGCGATGGCCGCGCCGTTGCCCGTGCGATCTCGCTGGTCGAGGACGAGACGCCTGAGGCCGCGGCGTTGATTGGTCAGATCTACCCACGCACCGGGCGTGCGTATCTGATCGGCATCACCGGTGCGCCCGGGACCGGGAAGAGCACGCTGGTCGATGCGCTGACCGTGGACATCAGGCGATCGGGCCTGACTGTGGGGATCATCGCTGTCGATCCCACCAGCCCGTTCACGGGAGGCGCCATCCTGGGGGACCGGGTGCGCATGACCGGACATGCCGCTGACGCCGGCGTCTACATCCGAAGCATGGCGACGCGTGGGCATCTTGGTGGTTTGTCCCGTGCCACCGGCGACGTCGCACTCGTCCTCGATGCGGCGGGCAAGGACGTGATCATCATCGAGACCGTTGGCGTCGGTCAGGACGAAGTGGACATTGTCCGCACCGCGGACGTGTCGATTGTCGTCGTCGTGCCGGGCACCGGCGACGATGTCCAGGCGATCAAAGCCGGGATCATGGAGATCGGCGACATCTTCGTCGTCAACAAAGCCGATCGCGAGGGCGCCGATCAGGCTGTGCAGGCGATCGCTGCCAATCTGTCGCTGCAGACATCTGCCGTGGGCGAATGGAAGCCACCCATCGTGAAGACGGAAGCCACCCGTGCGGTTGGCGTTGACGAGTTGTGGAGACAGATCACCCGGTTCCGCGAGCACTCGGCCGAACAGCAGGCCAGCCGGCGCAGGGAGCGGCAGCGAGTGCGGCTCCGCGAACTGCTGGCGCGTCAGCTGGTGCAGCGCCTGGAGTCGGCGCTGCCGGCAGGCGACATCGACCGGATCACCGAGCGCGTCGCGAAGCGCGAGATCGATCCGTATGCGGCGGTAGCCGAGCTCATCGACAGGGTGGACCATGAAAGCCATCCTTGACCACGTCGGCATCGCCGTGAAGAACGTCGACGAAGCGCTGGCGTTCTACCGGGATGCCCTCGGCCTGCACGTCGAGGTGCCCGAGGAGGTTGCGAGCCAGCGGGTGCGGGCGCACTTCATCCCGACCGGGCAGGCGGCGCTCGAGTTGCTGGAGCCGACGGCCGACGATTCGGTCATCGCGCAGTACGTCGAGAAGCGCGGCCCGGGACTACATCACCTCACACTGCGAGTTGACGACATCCACGCCGCCCTCGATCAACTGAAGGCGCGTAAGGTACGCCTGGTTGACGAACAGCCGCGCCCCGGCGCGGAAGGCGCGCTGGTTGCGTTCATCCATCCGTCGTCGGCGCATGGCGTGCTTGTCGAGTTGAAGCAGGCGGCAGCGCCGGCGGTGCGCCTCGAGGTTCAGACGATCGCGTTCGGCGACCTGCAGCTCACGGCACTTCACGACGGCCCTTTCCGGCTCGACGGCGGCGCGATGTTCGGCGTAGTTCCGCGCCCGCTGTGGGGAAAGAAGGCTCCTCCGGACGATCGACATCGCATTCAGCTCGCGATGCGGCCGCTGCTCGTTGAAGCCGCCTGGGGGCGGATGCTCATCGACTGCGGCGTCGGCGAGAAGATGAGCACCAAGGACCGCGACATCTATGCGCTCGATCGGTCCCGTACGCTCGATGACGCACTCGCGGCGCTGAGGCTGTCGAGCGAGTCAATCGAGATAGCGCTCGCGACTCATCTGCACTGGGACCATTTTGGTGGCGCGACTGAGCGCGTCGGCGGCGCGCTGCAACCACGCTTTCCGAACGCGCGATACGTGATCCGCGCGGCGGAATGGGAGGACGCGACGCACCCCCATGAACGCAACCGCGCGAGCTATCTGCAGGACGACTTCGTCCCGCTCAAGAAGGCCGGTGTCACCGTGTTCTTCGACGGCGATCAGCAGATCCGCCCCGGCGTCCGCGTCGTGCGCACTGGCGGCCACACCGGGCAGCATCAAGTCATCTTCCTGGAGTCGGGCGGACGCACAGCCGTCTTCGTCGCCGACATGATCCCGACGGTGGCGCATCTCGAGAATGCCTGGGTCATGGGCTACGACCTGTTCCCGATGGACACGCTGGCGTTTAAGCGCCGGTTCATCAGCGAGGCGATCGAGCGCGAATACCTGATCTTCTTCGAACACGATCCGCTGATCACCGCCGGCTATATCCGCGAGAAAGACGGGCGCCGGTATGTGGAGCAGGTCCTCTAACAGTTGGTAGCCGGTAGTTCGTAGTTGGTAGTATTAGGTTCCGGTCGTAAAACACTCATGGAACAAGTCCAGATAGGCATCATCGGTGGCAGCGGTCTGTACGACATGGCCGAGGTCACCGACCGCAGCGAAATCACGGTCCCGACGCCCTTTGGCGATCCGTCCGGGCCGTACGTCATCGGCACGCTCCGCGGAAAGCGCGTCGCCTTTCTCTCGCGCCACGGCGCCGGGCATCGGCTGTCGCCGTCGGAGCTGAACTTTCGCGCGAACATCTTTGGCATGAAGACGCTCGGCGTCGAGTTCATCCTCTCCGCCAGCGCCGTCGGCAGCCTCAAGCAGGAATATAAGCCGCTCGACATCGTCATCCCGGACCAGTTCATCGACCGGACCCGCGGCCGCATCAGCACGTTCTTCGGCCGCGGACTGGTGGCACACATCGCCTTCGCGCATCCGTTCTGCACCGTCCTCAGCGACGTGGCACTGACGAGCGGGAAGACCGCCGGAGCAACGATTCACAAGGGCGGCACGTACGTCTGCATGGAAGGGCCGCAGTTCTCGACGCTGGCTGAATCGAAGTTGTATCGCTCATGGGGCGCGGACATCATCGGCATGACCAACCTCCAGGAAGCGAAGCTCGCACGCGAGGCCGAGATCTGCTACACGACGATCGCGCTGGTGACCGATTACGACTGCTGGCACCCCGATCACGATTCGGTGACAGTGGAGATGATCGTCGCCAACCTGATGCAGAACGCGAAAACGGCGCAGCAGATCATCGCCGGCGCGGTGGACCGGCTGCCATTCGAGCGCACCTGTGAGTGTGCGTCTGCACTGAAGTTCGCCTTGATCACCCGTCCCGAGGCGATTCCTGAAACGACGGCGCGTGAGCTCGCACCGCTGGTCGGCAAATATCTACAGCGCGCGTAAGAACCGTGGTTGAGTCGTGGATAACGATTGGTGAATCGTTGTTGAGTGTTGATTGCTGAGTGGGGATTGGATGACAAGCGCGAAGAAGTTCGATGTCACTGCAATTGGGAACGCCATTGTCGATGTGATTGCGCAAGCGGACGACGCGGTGCTGGCGGCGCATAACCTGCCGAAGGGCGCGATGAACCTGATCGATGCCGACATGGCGGAGAAGCTGTACGGCGTCATGGGCCCCGGCAAGGAAGCGTCCGGTGGTTCGGCGGGAAACACGATCGCCGGGATCGCCATGCTGGGCGGCAGGACGGCGTACATCGGCAAGGTGGCCGACGACCAGCTCGGCAAGATCTTCACGCACGATATCCGCGCCGCCGGTGTGACCTATGACACGCCGACGTTGAAGGGTGGTCTGCCCACAGCGCGGAGCCTGATCTTCGTGACGCCCGACGCGCAGCGCACCATGCAGACGTTCCTTGGCGCGTGCACGCAGCTCGGTCCTGAAGACATCAACATGGGCCACATCACCTCGTCCCAGGTTGTGTACATGGAAGGCTATCTCTGGGATCTGCCGCGAGCGAAGCGGGCGATGCTCGATGCGGCGATCAAGGCGAAGGAATCAGGCGTCAAGGTGTCGTTGACGCTTTCGGATGCGTTCTGTGTCGCCCGTTTCCGCGACGAGTTCATCGATCTTGCGGAAAAATACGTCGACATATTGTTCGCGAACGAAAGCGAGATTCTGTCGCTCTATCAGACCGAAGACTTCGACGACGCGCTCCAGCAGGTGCGACAGCATTGCGAAATCGCGGCGCTGACGCGCAGCGAGAAGGGGTCGGTTGTCGTCAACGGCGGCGAGGTGCACGTCATCGACGCGGTCAAAGGCGTGAAGGTCGTCGATACGACAGGGGCCGGGGACGCATATGCGGCCGGGTTCCTCTATTCGTACACCCAGGGGCTGGACCTGAAGACCTGCGGCCGTCTCGGCGGAGCCATGGCGGCGCAGGTGATCAGCCAGTACGGGCCGCGCGCGGAGGCGTCGGACATCAGGGCGTTGGCCGCAAAGGTTCTGTGAGGTGAAGACGATGGCGGCAGCGTCGCGCATTTCCATCGTCGCGCTGGCGTGCGTCGTGTTGCGCAGTGTCCCCGCCGGCGCCGACGTTGTCGATCGTTCGGCCTCCGGCTTCACGGTCAGGACCAGTGTGACTGTCGCCGCCTCACCGCAACGCATTTACCAGGATTTGTTGAATCCGGGAGCCTGGTGGGACAAAGACCACACCTACAGCGGTGATGCGAAGAACATGACGCTGGTGGCGCAGCCCGGCGGGTGCTTCTGCGAAAAGTGGGCAGGTGGAGCGGTTGAGCACGGCCGCATTGTCAGCGTGTCGCTGAACAAAATGATTCGCATCGCTGCCGCGCTCGGCCCGCTGCAGCAGCTTGGCGTCGCCGGCACGTTGACCTGGTCGATTGACCCGGCGACACCAGGCAATGGTTCGACGCTGACGATGACCTACGCCGCAGGTGGTTATGCGCCCGGCGGTCTCGACAAACTGGCCGACATCGTCGACTCGGTGCTGAGGGGCCAGACTCAGCGGCTGAAGGCCTACGCAGAGAAGAGCCGGTAGGTTGGTGGCACCCCTGAAGGGGTGTCCCTGCGGGCGCTACGGGTCCTACCTGTCGAACGACTCGCGGCGGCTCGATTCTGTCAGGCGGATCACGTAGCGCTCAGGATGGTCACGAAACTTCTTCTGCAGTTCTGCGAGGCTTCCCGCGCCCCCATAGCTGATCGCGGAACACAGGTGCTTCAGCATGTCGCGGAGCACCGGCCGCACCGAGCCTCGCGCCGGCACGCTGATCTCCATCCCTTCGGCGCCGAGCGCTTCCACGTCTGCCACCGACGAGTCTTCGACGTCGAGACGATCGACAATCGCCTGCAATGACGCCATCCCGCGGAAGACCTTGAACGGCACCTTGACCGTCTTGTGCGACTCCGGGATCACCACCGGTTTCTGTACGGTGTCGCCAGGCGTTTCGATCGTTCCCGCCAGCGCGCTTCCGAGCATGACCGTGTCGCCGCCGAACAGCAGCGCCTGAATCAACGAGCCATCGCGTTTGACACCGCCATCGGCGATGAGCGGCACGCGTCCAGCCGCCGCCATTCGGCAGTCGACGAGCGCGGCAACCTGCGGAACGCCGAAGTTCGTATTGAGCCGTGTCGTGCACCCGCCGCCCGGGCCGATACCGACTTTGATGCCGTCGACACCTCGATCGACGAGGAACGTCACGCCTTCGGCGGTTGCGACGTTTCCCGCGATCAGCTCGGCGTCGCCGAACTGCCTGCGGAATGCCTCGACGGCGCGCGCCATGACGACCGAATGTCCGTGCGCGATGTCGATGACGATGACGTCCGCACCGGCGCGTCGCAGTTCGGCGGCGCGTTCGAGATAGTCCCCCTTCGCGCCGATTGCGGCGCCGACACGCAGCCGGCCGTGAGCATCGCGCGTCGCCGCAGGCGCCTGCTTCTGCTTGATCAGGTCCTTGGCCGTGACGAGACCGAGCAGGCGTCCACCGGCGTCGATGAGCGGCAGCTTCTTGATCTTGCTGGCGCGCATGACCGCTTCGGCCTCGCCGCTGTCGATCACGCCCTCGCGCACGATCAGGTCTTCGCGCGGCGTCATGCGGTCACGGACACGGCCGTCGTTGCTGCTGAACCGGAGGTCGCGGGTGGTCAGCAGGCCGACGACGCGTCGGGCCTCATCGACGACCACCAGCGTGCCGACGCCGGTTCGGTTCATCATCTCCGACGCCTCGGTGAGCGACGCATCCGGCCGGACGGTGTACGGGTCGCCGATGATGCCGTGCTGCCGTCGCTTGACCCGCTCCACTTCGCGGACCTGTGGCTCGATGTCGCCCGTACGGAAGCCGCGATCGATGATGCCGATGCCGCCTTCCTCTGCCACGGCAATGGCCATTTCCGCGCGCGTGATCGTGTCCATGTTCGCCGACACGATCGGGCGCTTGAGCGTCAGATTCCGCGAGAGCGGCGAGGAGAGGTCGATGCCCGATGGATCGCGTCGTTCGATCACGCTGTACTGCGGCGTGAAGAGAAAATCGTCGAATGTGCAGCCACGAACAAGGTCGAGCAGGCTCATTTGGGAAATACCGCCGCAGCCGTGGCATACACGGCGGCGGCTGCCAGAAACGTGGTTGAGAAGCCCCAGTTCATCGCAATGAAGACGGCCAGTGTCGCTCCGACGACGGAGAACGCGCCGTTGATGCCCCAGCCCCATGCGGCGATGTCCGGACTGCGTACAGCCAGCAGGCGCATGCCGCCGGGCAGCGCCATACCAAGCAGAATGCCGATGGGCACGAGGATGATGACGGCGACGGCGATTCGTATCGGAAGCGACCACGGGATCGCCACATCCACCAGCCACGGGATGGCGAATCGCGTGACGAAGGCGACCAGCACGATGGCGATCAGCGCCGACATGGTGACACGCCGGATGCGCCCGTCATCGACAACGCGACTGAGGAAGCTGCCCAGCCCCGTGCCCAGCAGCAGCGAGAACAGCGTCACCGTCAACGAGTACACAGGATGGCCGAGCAGCAGGACGAATCGCTGCAGCATGGCGACCTCGAGCAGCATGAAGCCTGCTCCCAGCGCGCCGAAGTAGGCGAGCCATCGCGCCCAGCCCGGGCCGGGCCGGCCGCCGCCGACCAGAAGTGGGCCGATGACGAACAGCGCGACCAGGCCCGCCGAGATGCCGAAGAGCGTCAGCAGCGCGCTCAGGCCGTTGCCGAAGAGCATCGATCGCCCGAACGCGACATCGAACTGGTCAGCCAGTCGGGTGGTGTGAAAGAAGAAGGGGCGGTCATCGGTGGTCGCGCGGATGTCGAGCGGGTACGCGTCGACGAACTGCTGACGATTCGCGGCCTGTATGAGACGAGCGTAGTCGCCCGCGCTCGTTCGCGACTGCACCATCTCCGGCGGGTCGGTGCCGGCGCTGCCGGCGTCGATGCCGGGCGCATAGAGCACGACGAATCCCATCGCGTCGGCGTGTGCTTTGAGCCGTGCCACCTCGTCCGGGGTGAACGGCTGTTTCTTCAGGAGGAACGTGGCCACCCGGTCGTATCGCACGATGGCCATGTGTTGCGCCGGATCCAGGCCGCGTGCCGCGCAGGCTTCCTGAGCCAGCGCTACCAGCCGCAGGCCGTCGAAGACCCACCGCGTCATCGTCAGAACCCCGGTGTCCGTCAGGTGGTCCAGATACTCGCCGAACGCCTCGGTCGTGTAGAGGGAGTTCTCCGTGAGCGTGTACGCGCCGGCCGCGGTGGCTGCCCACGTGTCGACGAGCGACGCCTGGATCACGTCGTAGCGACTGGTGCTTCGTCGGACGAAGCTGCGACCGTCGTCCACGTGGATGTTCACCCGCGGATCCGCATACAGGCTTCCGGAGTAGTCGCGGAAGCGGCCAAGCATGACATCGCGAACGATGATCGGATTGATCTCGACGCCATCGACATGCGTTGCACCGAAGATCATGGCGGACAGAAGATCACGGCCACCACCTGGACCGATGACGAGCGCCGAGAAGCCCGCAGGCCGCTCAACCAGCTGATACGCAATGGCCGTGAGTTCATAACGCAGGTAGTCCGCGTCCGCCAGTCGGCCGGTCCCCTTGAGGATCGGTGTCGATGCCGCGGAGTCGATGTCCATGAAGCGCGATTCGCCGCGGCTGCCCGTGAACTTCGGGCTCAACGACCAGTCGCCGTGGGCGCGGTCATACACCGCGATCCGTGAGAACGAGTTCCATTTGCTGAAGAGAACCCGATCGCCCTCGTGTCCCTTGGTGTCACGCACGTCGAAGGGGCGCGCGCCGGCGAGCTGGGCGGCGAGCGGAATGGCCAGGACGGCGACGCTCATCGCCGCCACCCGCGCCCTCGATCCCGCGCCTGTGAAGGACATCGCCGCCGCCAGCGACAACGTCGCAGCGACCAGAACGACACCCGGGGCGCCGAACGTGTTCAGCAGCGGAATCAACGCGAGGCAGCCGGCCGCCGCACCGATCAAATCGGCGGCATAGAGCAGGTTGATCCGCGTTGTCAGCCGCGCGAAGGCGGTGGAGATGACTGCGCCTCCCGACAGAAATGGCAGCGCCGCCAGCAGGTAGATGCTGAGCATCAGGACTAGATTGCGCAGCGAGTAGTTGAGGCCGACACGGATGCGTACCAGGCACGCCAGCGCCAGGAGCGTGGCCGCGGCGTGAAGCAACGCTCCGAGTGTCAGCAGTCGCGCAGTGGACACAGCAGCCAGGCGGCGGCGCAGAACATAGACGAGCACGCCGCTCGCGCTCAGGCCAAAGAGGGCAATGGAGATGGCGAGAAAGGCGAAGTGGTAATACATCGTGACGGAAAAGATGCGCGTCAGCGCCAATTCCGTCATCAGCAGCGCAGCGGATACGGCACCGATCCCGATCAGAATCGATCGATCCACCCCCATTACGGCCACGCGCGAGTCGGTCATCGTCTGCCGAGTCTACAGGAACACCTTTGTCCTCGACGGCTATGCCAACCGCGTCGATCTTGTCGCGCTGAACGGACTACTATCACCGAGTGCCGCGCTGGGTCGCTCCGAGTGTCGCCGTGCTGGCGTGCTCCTGGCTGGTCCTCATCGTTGCCGCTCCGTTTTTGTGGGTACCCGCCGCCGGCGTGATGTACGCGGCCGGTTCCTTCATCTGCCATCAGATCCCGCAGCGCTCGTTCCACCTCGATGGAATTCAGCTTCCCGTGTGCGCCCGATGCCTCGGTCTCTACGGGGGCGGCGCATTCGGAAGCGTCATTGCCGCGTTTCGCCGTTGGTCCATGAGCGACGGACACGTCCTGACACGCGTGGCTCGCTGGAAATGGACGGCGATTGCCGCGGTCCCGACCATCGCAACCTTTGTCCTTGAATGGGGATTCGGCTGGCCCATCTCGAATACGGTGCGCGCGGTCGCCGCCCTGCCATTCGGCGCGGCAGTGGCTTTCGTGGTGGTGATCTCGGCGGCTACGGTACACTACGAATAATGCGAGCCGCCGCGGCCGATCAGGTCGAGCCTGCGATCAACAAATACCTGGTTGCCGTCCTCGCGTGGGCAGTTCCCGGCGGTGGGCATCTGCTGCTTCGACGGCGCCAGAAGGGCGTGACGTTTCTGATCGTCCTCACGCTCATGTTTGCGACCGGACTCTGGCTCGAAGGACGCATTTTTCCTCTTGCCTTCGATCTCTCGCAGCCGCTTGTCGGGCTTGCAGCGGTCGCCGATCTCGGGATCGGCATCCCGTATTTCATTGCCAAGTTCATGGGCCAGGGCGCCGGCCGCGTCGTGGCGATCACCTACGAATATGGCAATGCGTTCGCGATCGTGGCCGGCCTGCTGAACATGCTCGTCGTTCTCGACGCGTGGGACATCGCCGAGGGCCGGAAGTGACCTCGCATCTCGGACTGATGGCCCTGTTTGCGGTGTTTGTCTCGACCGTGTTCGCCACATTGATGCGCGACGAACCGCGCGATCAGCTGTGGTTCGGAAGCAAGTTGGTCGCTGGATTCATCGGCGCCGGCATTCTGATCGGCTGGCTGCTGTACCCGCTTCCACTTTGACAGCGCCGGTACGTCGGGCTCTCTTATGGGGCCCCGTGGTTGCGTACATGGCTATGATTTTTTACCTGTCCGCTCAGTCCAGTCCGCCGGTGCCCGGCGGAATCCCTGACTGGATTCTTCACGGCGTCGAATACTTCGGCTTTGCTGTCTTCGTGTTCCGTGCGGTCTCCGGCGGCCTGCCTGCGCGGGTGAGCCGTCCGCGGGTGCTGGCCACGATGTCCATCGCGACGATCTACGCGATCAGCGACGAAGTGCATCAGCTGTTCGTGCCGTTTCGCACCGCCGACATTCGTGACGTGCGGTCCGACGTGATCGGGGCGTCGCTGGCGCTGCTGGCCTGCTGGGCGTGGCATATAATCGCCACTCCTGCGACTCACATCGCCGACACCACATCCCGACGTTGACAACGCCGCGCCACCTGCCGCCGATGGACATACGAGGCTCAGTCGTCGCGACGGGCTGCCGCTTCGCGATCGTCGTCTCGCGCTTCAACGAGGACATCACCGCCGGGCTGTTGAGCGGTGCCCGCTCGACACTGGTCGATGCCGGCGTCCGCGACGAGGATGTGACCGTCATTCATGTGCCCGGTGCCTTCGAGATACCGGTGGCTGCTCTTCACGCGGCACAAGAAGGTCACGTTGACGCCGTGATCTGCCTCGGCTGTCTCATCAAGGGCGACACGATGCACTTTGAGTACATCGCCGAGGCTGCCGCACACGGCATCATGAACGTGAGCGTCTCCACCGGGGTGCCTGTTGCGTTTGGCGTGCTGACGGCAATGACGGACGAGCAGGCCGTCGTTCGTTCGGCGCCTGGTGAGGGAAACAAGGGACGCGAAGCAGCGCTGGCCGCGATCGAAATGGCCACGCTGTTCAAGCGCCTTGGTGGCCATCGTGCCCACACCGGGGGCGCCGCATGACGGCGCCTGCGGAAAAGCGGTCGGCGCCGCGCGCGCCCAAGGAGCAGCGGCATCGGGCTCGCGAAGCAGCGGTTCAGATGCTGTATCAGTGGGAGGTAGGTCGGCTCTCTATGGTCGAGATACGACAGACCTTCTGGGCGCATGACGATGAGAGCGGCGAGCCACTGGGGTCCGACCTGCGCGCCTTCGCAATGTCGCTGGCCGACGGTGTCGTCTCCACCGTGGACGCACTCGATCCAATGATCGCGAGCGCCGCGGAACACTGGCGGATCGAGCGGATGAATGTGCTGGACCGGCTGATTCTTCGACTCGCGGTCTACGAGTTCCTGCACCAGGCCGATACGCACGCCAAGGTCATCATCAACGAGGCGCTGGAGCTGGCGCGGAGCTTCAGCGGCGACGAGTCGGTCCGGTTCATCAACGGCATTCTCGACAGCATCCGACGCACACTCGAACGCGAATGAGCACAGGCGAAGAATCCGATCAGGTTGCGCAACGGCGCGCGAATCTCGAGGAACTGCGGAAGCTCGGCGTCGAGCCGTACCCGCATCGTTTCGAGACTCAGGCGACGGTCGCCGCCATCGTCGCCGAGCACGGCGCCAGGAGCGGAGAAGAGCTTGAAACGGCGCGCTTCGAAGTGCGGACCGCCGGCCGCATCCTGGCGATTCGCAGCTTTGGAAAAGCGAACTTCCTGGTGTTGTCGGACGGGACGGCGCGCATTCAGGTGTACCTCCGTCAGGATTCGCTTCCGGAACGCGACTTTCAGATCTTCAAGCTGCTCGATTTCGGTGATTGGGTCGGGGTGTCGGGCCGCCTGTTCCGGACCCGGACACAGGAGTTCACGATTCACGCCTCGTCGCTCGCGTTCCTGGCGAAGTGCCTGCTGCCGCTGCCCGAGAAATGGCACGGACTTCAGGATGTGGAAATTCGCTACCGGCAGCGATACCTCGACCTCATCGTCAACCCCGAGTCGCGGCGCGTGTTTGAGGTACGCAGCCGCGTGGTCACCGCCATTCGCGAATTCCTGATCAGCCGCGGGTTCCTCGAAGTGGAAACGCCGATGATGCAGCCGATCGCTGGCGGAGCGCTGGCGCGGCCGTTCGTGACGCACCACAACGCGCTCGATATGCGGCTGTACATGCGCATTGCGCCGGAGCTCTATCTGAAGCGGTTGACCGTGGGCGGCATCGAGAAGGTGTTCGAAATCAACCGGAACTTCCGCAACGAAGGGATTTCGACGCAGCACAACCCCGAGTTCACGATGCTCGAGTTCTACTGGGCCTACGCCGACTACAACGATCTGATGCTGTTGACCGAGCGCATGTTCCAGGAGGTCGCGCGGAAGGCCACCGGCAGCGATCAGGTGGTCTACGGCGAGCATACGATCTCGTTCGCGTCTCCCTTCAAGCGGCTGTCGCTGCGCGAGGCGGCCCGCGCCGCCGCTGAGAAGCGTCTGGGGACTGATGTGCCGTCATCCGCGCTGCGCTCGAAGGAATCCGCCGCGGCGCTGGCGGGCCGTCTCGGCCTCGAGGTCGATCCCGCCGCAGGCCCCGGCAAAATTACGGCTGAGATCTTCGAGAAGCTCTGTGAGGACGAGCTGGTCGAGCCGACCTTCGTCTACGACTTCCCGACCGAGGTCTCACCGCTGGCCAAACAGAACCCGGACGACCCCGAGACCGTCGAACGATTTGAGCTGTACATCGGTGGCTTCGAGGTCGCGAATGCGTTCAGCGAGCTGAATGACCCTGGAGAGCAGCGTCGGCGGTTCGAAGATCAGCTCCGTAGCCGAGCCGGCGGCGATGAGGAAGCGCATGAAATGGACGAAGACTACGTTCGCGCTCTGGAGTACGGCATGCCTCCAGCGGCAGGCGAAGGTGTGGGAATCGACCGCCTGGTGATGCTGCTCACGAACAGCCCGTCGATCCGCGACGTCATCCTCTTTCCGCTGATGCGGCCACGGTAGACGCGTGCGCTTTGAGCTGTTCATCGCACTCCGCTATCTGCTGGCCCGCCGCAAACAAGCATTCATCTCCGTCATCTCGCTCATTTCCACCGTTGGTGTCGGTGTCGGTGTCATCGCGCTGATCGTCGCGCTGGCGTTGATGACCGGCCTCCAGGGCGAGCTTCGCGATCGGATCCTGGGATCAACCGCGCATGTGTACGTCTGGAAGACTGGCGGGATCACGGACTACCAGGCTGAAGTGCAGCAGCTTCGGAAAGCTGCGCACGTCGTTGGGGCCGCCCCGGCGATCATGGGGAAGGCGCTCGTCAGCAGCCCGCAGGGCAAGAACTTCATCACGCTGAAAGGAATCGACCCGACCCTCGAGCCGAACGTGACCGATCTCGGCAAGACGATGCAGCAGGGGAGCGTCGATGCCGTCCTGAGCGGCGAGGACGAGCTGCCGGGGATTCTGATTGGCAAACAACTCGCGCAGACGCTCGGGGTAAAGGTTGGCGACGTCGTGAACCTGCTCACCGACCAGGGAACGCTCTCGCCAGGAGGGATGCTCCCACGCAATCGGAAGGCGCGTGTCGGCGGCATTTTTTCGATGGGTCTGCTCGAATTCGACTCTGAATGGGGATTCGTCTCACTCGACTTCGCCGAGCGCCTCGTTGGCGTCGATCAGGTCGAGCTCATCCAGCTCCGGGTTGACGACGTCGATGCCGCGCCGGCGATTGCCCAGAACATCGAGGCGTCGAATTCCTCTTACCGCGCGCAGGACTGGACCGATCTCAACGCTTCGTTCTTTTCCGCGCTCAGCCTCGAGAAGCTGGGGATGTCGATCGCGATCGGCCTGATCATGATGGTCGCCGCCCTGCAGATCGTCGCGTCGCTCATCCTGCTGGTCATGGAGAAGAGCCGGGACATCGGGATCCTGAAGACGATGGGCACGTCGCCGCGGCGTATTTCGGTGATCTTCATGATGCAGGGGACGATCATCGGCGTTGTCGGCACGGTCATCGGGGCCATCGCGGCAGTGGCGCTGTGCTGGGTGCTGACCGAGTACAAGCTCGTGCACATCCCGGAAGACGTGTATCAGGTCTCGTATGTCCCGTTCATCGTCACGCCGGCGGACTTCCTGCTGGTGGTTGTGTCGGCCATTGTGATCTGTTTTCTCGCGACGATCTATCCGTCGCGCCAGGCCGCTCACCTCGATCCGGTCCAGGCCTTGCGGTTCGAGTGACGCGATGAGCTACGTCGTCGTCACCGGCCTCAACAAGTTTTACGATTCCGGCGCGGCACGGCTGCACGTGTTGAGAGATGTCGAGCTCGAGGTCCAGCGCGGCGAGATGCTGGCGATCGTCGGCACGTCCGGCGTCGGCAAGAGCACGCTGCTGCACCTGCTCGGCGGACTCGATCGCGCGGATGCAGGGTCGATACGCGTCGGCGACACGGAGTTGCTGACGCTGGCCGACACTGAACTCGTCGCC
>DASROF010000052.1:0-11842 GCA_035647075.1 Vicinamibacterales bacterium
GTACTGACCGCGCGAGAAGGCTCAGGCGGCCAGCCAGCTCACGGAGCTGGCGGCCAGCGGTCACTGAGGCCCTCGCAGCGCGGTCCGGCCACCGGAGCCGGGATTCGGATCGCCAATTCAACTGACCTCTAATCATCTCGCCGAGGAATTGCTGTTGGTCTCCGACAATCTGGAACCGCGAGCGATACCTGGCGCGGCTGTCTGCAGGCCTGGAGGAAGGCAGGGCGCGCGGCCTCGCGCTTCTTCAGAATCCCTGGGGCGGATAGGATCAGTCCTACGATGCCACGTCTCATTGAAGCTCCATCGATCATCCAGGCCGCCGGCACGAAGCCGAAGCGGATCGAAGAATTTGTGGGCCGCGTCAACAGCGGTCATCACGCCCTGAGCGTTGCGCGAATGCGCTCGCCGTCGGGCTGGCTCGAGCCTGGCCAGCGGCCGGCCTTCGAGGAGATCACGATCGTGCTGAGCGGCATGGTGCGGGTCGAGCACGAAGGCGGCAGTGTTGACGTCCGGGCGGGCCAGGCCGTGGTCACCGCGCCAGGGGAGTGGATTCGATACAGCACTCCCGAAGCAGAGGGCGCCGAGTACGTCGCGGTCTGTTTGCCGGCCTTTTCGCCCGACACAGTGCACCGCGACCCGGCGTAACGGACGCTTCAGAGCGCGTCGCTTCAGGCGCTGTTTTCCTGTAACATCCGGCGCGATCCTGCGGATGTCTGAAGCCCCCAGCGTGCTCGAATCGCCAGGGATGCGCGCTCATCCGAGATGGGTGCGGATCTCGCACTGGATCCTTGCCGCCAGCGTGCTGACGCTCGCAGTCAGCGGCGTGGTGATCCTGATGGCTCACCCGCGGCTCTACTGGGGCGAGGCGGGGAACGATTTGATGCCGGCACTCGTCGAGCTGCCGATCGGTCCCAACTACCGGCACGTCGAATTCGAAGGTCGCGCCCCTATTCGTCAGGACGACGCGGCGGGTCCCGTCAGCGCCAGTCGAACCACCGACATCTTCAATCAGAACGGCTGGGGACGCAGCCTGCACTTCCTTGCCGCATGGTTTCTCGTCGTCCCTGGTCTCGTGTACCTGCTCACCGGCATGTTCCGGGGCCACTTCCGTGCGCATATCTGGCCGCAATCGCTCGAGCTTGCGCCGCCGCTCGTGTGGCGCGAGGTTCGAGACCATGCGCGGTTCCGGATTCGTCGCCGGCCCGACGACCCGGAGTATGGCCTCCTGCAGAAGTTCGCGTACTCGTTCGTCGTCTTTGTTGCCGCGCCGCTGGTGGTGTTGACCGGGCTGACGATGTCGCCGACGGTGAGTGCCGCGTTTCCATTTCTGCTGACGCTCTTCGGCGGCTTTCAGTCGGCCCGCACGATCCATTTCGCCACGTTCGTGACGCTGCTGCTGTTTACGCTGGTGCACGTGGTCATGGTGATCGCTTCAGGATTTGGACGGCAGATGCGCGCCATGACGATCGGCCCTTCGGCCCGCCCTTCGGGCTCGCTCAGGACAGGGAACTGACATGAAGAACCGCGGACTCCTCACGCGGCGGGCGGCCATCACCGCTGGTCTCGCGTCGCTCGGTGCCGTGGCGTTTGCGCGGTACCCGCGCGAGCTCCCGCCGACCTACGGCCACATCCTGCGCATGGGCGATGCCGTCACCTATGCGGCGCAGCGGGCCTTGCTGCCGCGACAGAAGCGTGCCCGTGAATACAGCCGCGCCGACATCACGTCGTTTCCGGCGATCGGAACAACAGACCCGGGAGCGCGGAAGACCGATCTCGGTGAGGAGTATCGCCGGCTGCAGGCGGGCGCGTTCAAGGACTGGACGCTGTCGGTGGAAGGCAGCGTGAAGAGCCCGCGGACGTTCTCACTCGCCGAGCTGAAAGACTTGCCGTCGCAGACGCAGATTACGCGACACGCGTGCGAGGAAGGCTGGAGCGCAATCGGCGAGTGGACCGGCGTCCAGCTGCGACACGTGCTGGACGCTGTTGGCATCCAGCCACGTGCACGCTTCCTCGTGTACACCGCGTACGACGACTGGATCGACAGCATCGATCTGCTCGACGCGCTGCATCCGCAGACGATCCTCGCCTATGGCATGAACGGCCGCGAGCTTCCGGTTCCGCACGGCGCTCCCGTGCGCCTGCGCCTCGAAACGCAGCTCGGCGCCAAGAGCCTGAAATTCCTTCACACGCTCACCCTCGTCGACGAGTTCAACGATGGCGGGCCCGAAGGGGCAATTCAGAACGGCTGGTCCTGGTATATGGGGATCTAGAACAGGCCTCAGGAATCAGGCCCAAGGCCCAAGGGCTGATTCAGGGATCAGTCGATCGATGTCGATGGCGCCGAACACGATGGATGTCGCGCCGAAGGTCGTCCCACAGCTGTTCCGTGCGTCAGTTGACGCCGGCGGAGGAGCGCGCATGAGTGGCTCAGCGAACTTCGACCTCGACGACGCGCGCGTCTGTGGTGCCGAGGCGTACGAGGTGGTGACGATCTCCTGGAGGAATGACGATCCACTGCCCGGGCTGATCCATCTGTCGCAGTCCCACCGGCGCGGGGGCGAACTCCTTCGCTTTCGCGTCGGGGCCATCGGACATCGCCTTGCCGCTAATCAGAATGGCCACGGTCGGCGACGTGTGCGTGTGGGAGCTCTGTGAGGTGTTGAGCGCCAGGTTGACGTCGTAGATCCGGAACGCCCGCGACTCCTGGACGACCTTCGTTCCGATGCCCGTCACCGCCGCATTCGTGGACCAGCCGCCCTTCTTGCGGTTCTCCACCGCGAACAGTTGATAGGCGCGCTTCCCGACGTTCTCGACGCGGTGAGCCGCGGCTTTGCCCGTGTACTCCGTGGCCGCCGCGTCGCCGAGTGGACGCGCGGCACGCTGTTCTGCCGGCTTCCCACCCGACGTCTGCACCCGCGTCGGCGTCCCCTCGTTCATCGACACGGTGACGATGTCGAACTGATGCTCATGCATGTCGGTCATCGTGCCCGGCGCGACATTTACGCTCAGCAGCCTCATCGTCGGGCTCTCGTAGACGACGTGATGCCAGGTGTCTTCACCAAACGGAGTGGACTGCGCGGCGAGCGTGACGACAGAAGCCAGCACGATGAGTGCGAGGGAACGTCCAGTCATGGTTGCCAATCATACAGCCATGAAGAGCACGAAGATCCTCAGCCGTCGTGATCCTTGTGCTACGACTCGCGGGCGTCCACTGCCGAGATGTCGGAGCGTTCGAGAATCGCGCCGATCACTTCGCTGCCGACAAATGCCTCGACGAGCAGTGCGGCACCCGCAAGGACGGCCGGCAGAATGATCGGCACGGTGCCGAGCAGCAGGTAAATCAGGCCAGCGACGATGGCGGCCACCAGCGCGGCGGGGACTACCGCGACCACGAGCGCGAGCATGACCGCCAGCATGACGAGCAGTCCTTGTCCCGTGGCATCAATGCCGCCGCGGCGTGTATCGAGCGAGACCCACGACGGGAACGTCACCGCGAGCCCGTTGTGCGCGACGAGTTGCGCCAGGACGAGCCCCGGTGCCACAGACAGCGCGGCAATCAGCAGGCTCCAGCGGTTCGGCAAGTCGGCGGCGTAGGGTGCGTTCACGGACATCACCGCCGCCACGACCAGCGCGATAGACGCGATGACGGTCAACACGATCGCGGGCGCCAGGATTTCTCCACGCACGAGGGCAGCGCCGCGGATTGGCCACGTCTTCAAGATGGCGAGCGCGTTGAGGTCCTGACGCAAGTCGCGCCGTGTCACCTGCGGGCCGAGAATCACGGTCAGGCCAGCGACAACCAGCGACAGGACCGTCAGCACACCGGTGGTGTTGCGACGACCTTGCGAAGTCAACGCGGCAAACGCCAGGACCATCGGCACAAAACGGATCAGTACCGTCCACGACAGCAGCCGTCCCATGCTGATCAGGTTCTTCCAGATGATGGCGACTTCCGGACGTCCGATCGATGGCAGCGTGAACGGCGTCTTTGCCGAACGGCGCGGCTTCGCCAGTGCGCGCAGACCTTCACTCCGGATCTTTTCGATCTTTTCCGACAACTCTGCCGACGCCTCTTCGAACGGGACATCGGTGCTCAGCACCCAGACGTAGTTCAGCGCCAGCAGCACGAGCGCCACAGGCAGCGCAGCGAGGAATGCCCCTGCCGATTCAGCCAGCGGTAAGCGCGCAAACGCGCGGAACGGCCAGAGAACGATTCCTGCCGCACCCGATGTGCTCAAGCGCTCGATATCAGCCACCGCCCCGTTCATGAACGCCGTCACCAGATCGTTCCAGTGGACAGCCACCGTCGCGACAACGATCAGCAGGGCTCCGCCCGCGAGCGCGCGGGGCAACCACGCGCGCATTCCATGACTCGCCCGGCTCAGCGAGACGCCGGTCGAATACAGGTTGAGCGCCGCCATGATGATCGAAATGCCGGCGAAGACGATGAACCCACCCGCGAGACTTCCCGGCCGGGACACCAGCGTGATGATCAGGCTGCCGAGCAGCCCGCCCAGCTGTGACCGGAGCAGACGATAGCGGATGAGACGACGGCGTGAAATGGGCGCGGTAAACAGGTACTGAACGTCAGAGCGTGTGAACGCGAGTGCGGGTCGCGAGGACGGCATGATCCACGCGAGTGTGGCGATGACGAAGATGAACAGTGTGCCTGCGATCTGAACGCCGACGCGTACCTGCGGCGGCAGGGCGAGCATCGCGCCTGAGCGGCCGCGGCCGCCCCGAAACATGCGTCCGGCGAAAATGAACCAGAAGTAGGCGAGGCCGAGCAGCGACGCGATCAGGTAGCGAGGCTGACGCAGCCGTCGCACGCGGACGCGTGCCTGATTCCGGATCGAGCAGAGCGTCAGGTAGAGCAGCGGGGGAGCGGTCACGGCTCGCCGGTGCCGGCGGACGCCGTGTTCCCGTCGCGCGCCGTCACCTGCAGGAAGATCTGTTCGAGATTCGAGCCGGCGCCCGCCATCTGCGCCTGCGCCGCCAGTTCCTCGATTGTTCCGTCCGCGACCTTCTTGCCTCGATCGATGATGACCACACGGGTGCAGATCTCCTGCACCAGGTTCAGCATGTGCGAGGAGACGATGACGGCGCCGCCGGCGCGGCCGCGAGCGACAATCGTCTCGCGCATCCGTCGGATGCCCAGCGGGTCCAGACCCGTGAGCGGTTCGTCGAAGAGCAGTGCCGCCGGATCGTGCAGCAGGCCGCAGGCGATCGCCACTTTCTGCTTCATGCCGCGCGACAGTTCTCCCGGCAGGACGTTCGCCTTGGCGGTCAGTTCCAGCTCCTCGAGCAGGGCCGCCGCTTTCGCCGTCGCGTCCTTCACGCCGTAGATGCGCGCGGTGAGCTGCAGATGTTCGCTGACGGTCAGATACTCGAACAGAAACGGCTCGTCGGCCATGAATGCGAGCAGCCGCTTGGCTTCCACCGGATCCGAGACGATGTCGTGGCCACCGATCGCGACTGTGCCCTCGGTCGGGCGCTGGATGCCGACCAGGCACCGGAGCGTCGACGTCTTGCCGGCGCCATTGGGGCCGATGAGGCCGACGATTTCGCCCGGTCGCACATCGAACGAGAAGTCGTCGACGGCGGTGAGTTGCCCGTATCGCTTGGTGAGGTGGGAGACGTGTATCAAGGGGTGTGGATTTTACTCCGTCCGCCCTGTGGCGCCATGGTCATCCAGCGTTTACGTTCCGCCTCGGGCAATCGTTCAATGGCATAGCGGAGCATCGTTCGCGGCATCGTGGCCGCGTGGCGGGTCAGGAACGTCGTCAGCGCCGCCGGGCTGGCCCGCTTGTCCACCTCGCGCAACATCCAGCCGACCGCTTTGTGAATCAGGTCGTGGCCGTCGTTCACGAGAATCGTCGCGATGCGAATCGCGTCGCGGTGGTCGCCGCGATAGATGGAGTGAAACGTGGCGATTATCGCGACCCGCCTGGACCACATCTGTTTCGATCGCGCCAGCCGGTCGAGCAGGCCGCGCGGCTTGTCTTCCAGCCACCCGCCGACGATCGGCGCCGCGCTCATGTCTACCAGATCCCAATTGTTGATGAATCGCAGACGCCGCATGTAGAGCCTGAAGATCCGTCCACGCGTCCGCTCGTCGCCGCGAGTGAACTGATCGACGAGGATGAACAATGCGGTATTGCGCTCCTCGTGGATCGAAGACGTGAGGAGCGTGTCGGTCTCCTCGAGCGGCAGGTCGCGGAAGCGGCGCGCCACAGTCCGCTGTGCCGGCACCGTGACGCCGATGAACCTGTCTCCCTCGCCGTACTGGCCCGGTCCGCACTTGAAGTAGCGGGTGACGCCGGCAACACGCGCTGGATCGGCCTGTGCGCGCAGAGCCAGGCGCACGGCGGAGGCAGTCGAGGCGGACTTTGACAATTTTGCCAACAATAGCGCGATACGCAGCCGCTTCAGAACTTTTCAGGTCGCCTTCAGGACATCTGTGAGGTGTCGAGCAGACCATGGACGCATGAAGACTCTGACGCGAACCTCATTGCTGCTTGCTGTTGTGATTGCAGTCGCCGCGCCGGCCCAGGCGCAGACGACGGACGATTTTCACTCCGTCGCCTACGCACGTCTCGGCTACGGCACCGTCGCCGGAGAGCGGGGCGCACCGGCGATCGGTTTTGGATATCGGGGCGAACTCAATTCGTTCGCACTCGACGTCTCCTTCTTCAATCTCTCTCTGGGATCCGGCCTTGCGCCGGACACTGCGGTGAGCGCCGGCTCGATCCTGAAGCTCGCCGTCCTTCGTTTTGCGAGTCCAGAGAGCGACCGGACGATGTACTACGGCGGCGGATTGAGTTGGGGTGTCGTCAGCCTGGGGCGCGCATCGACGGCCACGGAGTACGCGTCAAGCTGGACCGGCAGCGGACTGCAGGGTGAGGCGAGCGTCGGCTACGAGTTCGCGCGGCGCAGCCCCGTACGCATGTTCGTGCAGGCCGATCTGGGTGTGCCGTTCTTCCGGGCGAGATCGCAGAGCTACACGTTCACACGCGGCAGCATCCTGTCATCACTGCGGGAGGTTGACAGCCGCTATCTGCCGTCCGCCGTCGTGTCGGTCGGGATTGGCTGGAATCGGCATCGGTAGAGCTATCAGCTACCAACTACTAACTACCAACTAACAACTACCAACTCCCAACTACGCGGACGCGCGGCCGTAGCGCTCTGCGGCGCGCGCTTTCGCCTTTGCCACCCACTCCTCGCGATCGCGCGGGGGCGCGTCCGTCACCAGCGACGCGATGAGCCGCTCGGCTACGTCGGTCACTTCCTCGACCGCCTGATCGAACACCGCCTGATTCGCCCTGGATGGCTTGGTGAAACCCGAGAGCTTGCGGACGAACTGCAGCGAGGCGGCGCGGATCTCTTCCTGCGTGGCTGGGGGATCAAAGTTAAAGAGGGTCTTGATATTTCTACACATGGTCTGATTTTACGAACTCCGCGCCTTCGCGTCTCCGCGGCCCGTGTAAAATCCGGCACGCCACATGAACTACCGCGCTTTCGCCCTGGCGGCGATCCTGCTCGCCGGCGCCGCCCTCGCGGCGCAGCAGAAGCCGGCTGCGATCGAGCGGCCGGAGACGATTCTGGTCAACGGCAAGATTCTGTCTGCCGACGCGAAGTTCACGATCCACGAAGCGCTGGCGATTCGAGGCGATCACATCCTGGCGGCGGGTGCGACCAGCGACATTCGCGCCCTCGCGGATGCGAAGACGCGCATCATCGATCTCGGCGGGCGAACGGTCATCCCCGGGCTGACCGATTCGCACATGCACGCCATCCGCGCCGGGCTCAGCTTCGCCACCGAAGTGCACTGGATCGGTGCGCCGACGATCGCCGACGCCATCAGCCGTCTCCGCGATGCCTCGACGCGCATGCCCCCCGGCGCCTGGCTCATCGTCGCCGGCGGCTGGACGGAACGGCAGTTTGCGGAGAAACGTCGACCGACCCAGAAGGAGGTCGCCGCCGCGGTTCCGGACAACCCGGTCTACATCCAGCTTGGCTATCAGTGGGCGCTGATGACGCCGAAGGCGCTCGATGCGCTGAAGATCACGCGCGACGAGGACCTGTCGGCGGGCGGAAAGCTCGAACGCGACGGCACCGGCGCGCTCACCGGCGCGGTGGCCGGACCGCAGCCGGCGATCGTCGCGCTCTTCGATCGGCTGCCGAAGCCGACCTTCGAGCAGAAGCTCGAGGGCACGAAGAAATTCTTCCTCGAGTTGAATCGCCTTGGCCTGACCGGCGTCATCGATCCCGGCGGCAACAACATCACGCCGCCCGACTACGAGGCGCTGTTTCAGCTTTGGCGTGAGAATCAGCTCACTGTGCGCGTGGCGTTCTCGTTCGGCTCACAGGGCAACGGCGGCGAGTTCGACGAGATCACCGAGCCTGTGCTCAAGCTGCCGATGGGCATCGGCGACAACATGCTCCGCTTCAATGGCGTGGGCGAACGCATTACCGGTGGCATGTACAACAACGACAAGCCGACGCCGGCAGACAAAGAGGCCTTCGAGGTGATCGCGCTCTGGGCGGCGCAGCATGCCCTGACGTTGACCGTGCACTGGGGCAACGACGCATCGGTGGGTCAACTGCTTGACGTCTTCAGTCATGTCAACACGCAGATACCGATCGCGCCGCTGCGCTGGTCGATCGCGCACCTTAATGATGCGTCGTTCGAGACGCTCACGCGCATGAAGACCCTGGGTGTCGGCTGGACGATGCAGGACGCGATGTACTTCAATGGCGATGCGACCATCCGCCAGCGCGGGCCGGTCGCACGGCGCATTCCTCCCATCGAGACCGCCCGCAAGCTCGGCGTGGTCATCGGCGCCGGTACGGACGCACATCGCGTCGCGTCCTACAATCCGTTCACCTGCCTGCAGTGGATGCTCGATGGGAAGACCGTCGAGGGAATCTCGATGCGGGCGGCCGAGGAGCGTCCGTCGCGCGCTGACGCGCTGCGGATGTACACGATTGGCAGCGCCTGGTTCGCGCACGCGGACGATCGCCGCGGATCGCTGGAAGTCGGGAAGCTGGCCGATCTGGCAGTGCTGACGAAGGACTACATGGCGGTGCCGGTGGAGCAGATCGGATCGATTGAGTCGCTGCTGACGATGGTGGGCGGCAAGATCGTCTACGCCACGTCGCCGTTTAAGTAGTGTCCGTGTAGGCGGACCCCGGAGGTCTGGCTAAAGCCCGACACCACGGGGCTCGGCCTGATCGGCAATCTGTGCGAGCAACACGGCAATGGTCACCGGCTTTGTGCAATGTGCGTTGAATCCGGCGCGCCGCGCGGCTTCGGTATCCGCATCCTGGCCGTAACCGGTCAGCGCAATCAGGCGAAGCTGCGGCTGCGCGCCTCGCAGCGTCCGCGCCAGGTCGTACCCATTGATGCCCGGCAGGCCGATATCGAGCACTGCCACATCCGGCCGGAACGCAGCAGCGACTCCCACGGCGCTCTTGCCGTCCGTTGCCGATTGGACGAGGTGGCCCTTCGCTTCGAGCGCCAACCGCATCATCTCGAGGCCGTCGACGTTGTCCTCGACGAGCAGGACGCGCCGCGGCGTCACCGGAGGTTCTCCGGGCGCCTCTGGTTGGGGTGCGTCAGACACAGAAGCCGCAATGAGCGGAAGGCTGACGACAAAGCGGCTGCCGTGTGGATCGACTGCTTCGTAACGCAGCCGGCCGCCGTGCAGTTCGGTGAGGCTGCGCGCGAGTGCCAGGCCGAGTCCCAGGCCGCCCTGCTGACGGGAGATCGTTCTCGGTCCCTGCGTGAACGGCTCGAAAATCGACGGCACGAGCTCCGCTGGCACGCCCGGCCCGTCGTCCTCGCATGCGATCTCGAGGAAGTTGTCGATGACGTCTGACGTGAGCGCGATGTGGCCGCCAGCCGGCGTGTATCGCGCAGCATTGGTGAGGAGATTCACCAGCACCTGAACGAGGCGATCCTGATCGCCGTCGATGGGAAGACCTGAGTACGGGACATCGACACGGAGGGTCTTGCCAAGCTGCTCGATCAGCGGCGCGGCCATGTCGACCGCACGCTCGACCGCCGCCCGCGCCTCGAAGCGACTCTTGACCAGATCAACCTTGCCGCGTGTCAGGCGGGAGATGTCGAGCAGGTCGTCCACCAGTCTCATCATGTGAGAGATCTGACGTTCGAGCACTTCACGCTCGCGCTGCAGCGCGTCGCCGCCACGCAGCTTCATCAACTCCAGCGCCGTCAAGGCCGGCGCCAGCGGGTTGCGCAGCTCGTGCCCGAGTACCGCCAGGAACCGGTCTTTGGTCCGGCTGGCTTCTTCGGCCTGCGCCTGAGCCATGACCGCGCGCTGCAGCTGCTCATCGCGTTCGCGCGCGCGGTCCGCCAGGAGCTGTGCGGCGCGCTGCAACGAGTCTTCGACCTGCTTTGCTTCAGCCACTCTCGGCCTGGAGGGCACCGGCGTCCGCCCCGTCGCCAGAGCCGCGGCCGCATCGCGTGCGGCTTCGAACTCGCGCGACAGGCGCCGCGACACGAGGAGCACGCTCAGCAGACCACCCAGAATCAGCACCACGGCGCCGGACGCGCTGGCAATGATCGATGCGCGCACGGGTCCATCGAGCACCGCTTTGGGCACCGACACGCTGGTGGTCCATCCGAACGCACTGCGACTCAACGACGAGTAGAGCTCTTCGCCTTCGAGGCTCGTGCCCTGGGTTGGCCGCGCGGGCGGATTCAGAACCAACTCGCGGCCCTGTGGTGAGACGGGGCGGCCGACGAACTGATCGCCGCCGCGCGAGCGTGCAGCGATGAGAAGGCCGGGATCAACGATGGTGCGCGTCCATTCCTCGGTCTCTGGCAACTGCGATCGGATCACAGAGGCCAGAGACTCCGGCTCCATCAGCGCGGTGAGGACGTACATCAACTGTCCCTGACGCTCGACCGGCACGCTGATCGGAAACTGCAGCTTGCCCCTGGGGCTGGAAGCGAGTTGTCCAACAACCGGCTTACGCACGTCATCGACCTGTTGCGTTCGCTCGAAATTCTGCGCCTCGGTGAGCGGGTCGCCGAACGGCACCTCACTGTGCAGTTGCACTTCGCTGTCCGGCGTCAGCAGGACCACCGCGTACCAACCTGGCTGGGTGCGTGCGGCGCGCTGCGCTTCCGACCAGAAGGTCTTCAGATCGCCCGCGTCGAGCGAGGGCGACTCCGCCAGTGTCTGCAGCACGCGGATGGTCCCGTTGAACTCGCGATCGAGCGCAGCGGCGTCCACTCGCGCGGTATCCGCGAGACGGTTCTCGAGGACTGTTCGGTTTTGCTCGAGGGTCCGCCTGACGATGAGGCCGGTGAGCAGGGCGCCGGGCAGGACGGCGCCAAGCACGAGCAGGATTAGATGCGTTCGAAGGGAAAGGGGTCCGCGCACGGATTGGTCGTTACATCATAGGTTGTGCCAGAGCTTCCGGAAGTCGAGTACGAGCGGCGGCGGTTGCAGCGCGCGATGGCGGGTGCGCGAATAGCGGACGTCATTTTGCGGCGCGCGAACCTGCGCTACGCGTTTCCGCATGATTTCAAACGTCGTCTCAGAGGACAGACCGTGCGGGCCGCTTTAAGGAGGGCAAAATATCTCCTGGTTGAGCTTGGATCTGGCGACGTGCTCGTCATGCACCTGGGAATGTCCGGTTCATTCCGTGTCTCGCGTCACGTCACGCCCTTCGACGTTCACGACCACGTCGTCTTCGAGATGTCCAACGGCGCGTCGGTCATCTTCAACGATCCGCGCCGCTTCGGATTCATGACGCTGCTGGCGCCGGGTGAGCTGGACGCGCATGCCACACTGGGGCGCCTTGGCCC
>DASROF010000053.1:0-4703 GCA_035647075.1 Vicinamibacterales bacterium
CTCCTTCGGTCCGGCGATCCACGCCTCGCGCCCGTCGTACACGGTGGACGAATCGCCGCTCGCCATATGGGCCACAATCGCCCGCTGGTTCGGCGCCTTCGCGTAGATGTCCACTGGAACCTTGGCGAAATCCGAATCGAACCCCTCGTAGGTTCCCTTGGCCGTGAAGCTTGTCAGCCTGCCAACGGCCTGCGCGCCGCCGATCGCCTGCAGGTATTTGTCCAGAATCTGGTCGGCAGTCGCGGTGACACGCGCGCCATTGACGGCTTCCACTTCGTCTGGATCGTCGGGCGGCGGCTCGCCGTACTGCACGGCAAGGCTCGGGATGACCTTCGGCTTCTGGCTGCCGCGATGGCAGGTGTAGCAGGTGACGAACGGGCGTCCGCCGAAATTCGCCTCGTTGATGGCGTTGACCATCTTGACCATTGCGCGTGCCCGGATTTTCAAAGGCGTATCGACCGCGTAGTTGGCCCAGTCGCTCGCACTTGCTCCGCCATGGCAGTCGGTGCAGTTCAACGCGAGCGACGCGGCGAAGAAACCCATCGTGTTCATGAACTCGCGGACGGAAATGCCGCGCAGGACCGTGACGTTCTTGAAGGCTTGTTCGGACAGCTGCGGCGGCGTTGCTGCGGCCGCCTGCGCCGCCGGACGCGCCTGTCCACGTACACCCACTCCAATCAGCACCGCGAGCGCCGCGGCGCATAGCATCGTCCCCCGACTGAGTCTCATTTCATTCCTTTCGCTCGTGTATAACCTGATGCGCTGGGACTATACATCCCGGAAGAATCATGTTCAAATCACGCCGCCGTTGCATATTGACCAGGAGGGATCTTTCGATGCGCTCCATGATCGGCCTGCTCGTCCTGCTGGCGGTCACGTCCGCCGTTTTCGCCCAAGGCACCAAGCTTCCGAGCAAGGACAGCCTGTATAACGGAAACCGGTTGAGGCCCGATCCGACACCTGGCGGCCCGGCGCCCGTCCGCGACGTGAGCGGCTCGTGGGCCGGCAACCTGACGCCCGATCGCGGCCAGATTCCTCCTTTGACGCCGCTCGGTCAGAAGTTGTTCAGTTTGAACAAGCCCGAAACCGAAGTCGGCACGGGGCACTCGAACGATCCGATGAATACCTGTGACCCGCTCGGAGTGCCGAGAAACACCGTGTTCGAGACGCGCGGCCTGGCATTCGGTACGATGGGACCCGACCGGATTGTGGTGTTGCATCAGTACCAGCGGATCTGGCGCTACGTCTGGATGGACGGCAAGCACGAGCTCCCCACCAAGTTCGACGGCCCCGGCGGCGTGCCGTCGCGGTATTACGGCTATTCCGTCGGACGCTGGGAGGGCGATAACACGCTCGTCATCAACACCGTGGGCGTGAACGACTCGACCTGGCTCGACAAGGCCGGCCATCCGCACAGCGTGGACGCGAAGATCGAGGAACGCTACACGCGGGTCGATCACAACCACCTCCAGATGGTCGTGACGGTGGACGATCCAAAGGTGTTTACCAAGCCGTTCGTACTGTCGAAAAACGACTATCGCTGGATTCCGGATCAGGAAGCGGAAGAGCAGATGTGCGTTCCGTCGGAAATGATCAACTACATGAAGGTGATCAGCGATCCGGCGTTCGGCGTCAACAATGGAGACCCGACGAAGCGATGAACAAGGGACTTGCCCTCGCTGCCGCCTGCCTGCTGGTTGCCGTGTCCGCACGCGGCCAGGAAAAGCCGCTGATGGCGGAGGACGTTTTCAAGAATATCCAGGTGCTGAAAGGCATCCCCGTGAAGGAATTCATGAACACGATGGGGTTCTTTTCAGCGGCCACCAATTTGAACTGCATCGACTGTCATTCGCCACAGAGCGAAAGCCTCGACGGCTACGCCATCGATACCCCCAGGAAGCAGACCGCGCGGCGGATGGTCCTGATGGTGAACCAGATCAACCAGTCCCAGTTCGGCGGCCGGCGCCTGGTGACGTGCTACACGTGCCATCGGGCCAACGATCGCCCGGAGGCGGTTCCCAGCCTGCTCGATCAATACAGCATTCCCGAAGACGATCCGAACCGGGTGGAGGTGATTGCCGGTGGACCCGTGCAGTCGGTGAAAAAAATCTCCGCCGAGCAGATTCTGGATAAGTACCTCCAGGCGATTGGCGGAGCCGGCGCGGCCGGGCGATTGACCAGTCTGGTCGCCAGGGGAACGTACGAGGGTTACGACACGTTGTCCGCCAAGGTGCCAGTGGAAATCTTTGCCAACTCGCCCAATCAGATGGCGATGGTCGTCCATACGCAGAACGGCGACAGCGTGACCACGTTCGATGGCCGGGTTGGGTGGATCGCGGCCGCGGACAAGCTGATGCGGGTGCTCCCGCTCGACGGCGGGGATCTCGAAGGCGTGAAGATGGACGCGTCGCTCTCGTTCCCTGCGCGTATCAAGCAGGACTTCCAGTGGCGCACCGGTTTTCCGTCGGTCAGCATCGACGATCACCCGGTTGAAGTGATCCAGAATGCCGCTCGGGGCGCGACGGGCGCGAAGCTGTATTTCGACAGCGAGTCAGGGCTGCTCGTGCGTCAAGTTCGCTTCGTCGACACGGCGGTTGGCGTCATCCCGACACAGATCGACTATTCGGATTACCGCGACGTCGCCGGCGTGAAGGTGCCGTTCAAACGGGTCATCACCTGGACCGACGGCCGATCGACAATCGAACTGGCTCAGGTGCAGCCAAACGTGCGAGTCGAGGCGGTACAATTCGCGAAACCCGCTCCGCCGAAGGCGAAAGCCGCGGCGCGGTAATGTTGACAGCATGCGAGGCGGTCGCGTATACAGGCCGCAATCCAATCAGAGCGGCGGACCTGACAAGTTCCGCCTCGAAGCTTAGTGGAAGGAAGAGGGCGATGAAAATCAGGCTTGCCGGCGCGGTGGTGGCCGCGGGTTGTCTCCTCGGGTTCGCAGGAACCGCGTCTGCGCACCATGGCTTCAACGTCGAGTTCGACGGTACGAAGTGCATGGATCTCAAGGGGACGCTCACGGGCGTCATCTGGGAAAACCCGCACGCGTATCTTCAGATGGACGTCAAAGATGCCGCTGGCAGCACGGTGAACTGGCGCCTCGAGATGATTACGCCGAACGCGCTGAAGCGGAACGGCACCACGAGGCAGGATTTCACCGCGAACATGGGGAAGGAAATGAATGCCCGTGCGTGTCCTGCAAAGGTCGACGGCGACTCACGCGGCGCGGCGGAGTACATCAAGCTGTCGGACGGCATCCTGCGCATCGTCGGACAGATTCCTGAACGCGGCATGACGCCGGAGAAACTGAATTTCTGAGGAGCGCCGACATGACACGGACAGCTGGAGTGGTTGCGGCGGTTGTCTGCTTCGCGCTTGCGCCGGTGCTCCTGGACGCACAGCGGGGATCGGGGCAGGGTCGACGAGGCGGAGGGCAGGGCGAACAAGGCGGAACGACTCCCGCCGCGACGCAGGGCGCGAAGCCGCCCGTCAAGATCGCCGGCGATTTCGATAAGGTGAAGGTGCTGGAGCCGGGTCCTCCGACGCCTCGTACTGCGGACGGCCATCCCGATTTGAGCGGTCGCTACTATCCGAACCACGCGGGCCGGATGCTCCAGGGCGCGTACCGAATTCCCGAGCCGATCATGCGTCAATACGACGCGGCCAAAACACCGCAAGAGAACCCCGTGTTCAGGCCTGATGCGGTCGAGAAGTATCAGCACCCAACACCTTATGGCAGCTGTCCCCCTGGCGGCACGCCCACTTCGATTACGACGCAGGCCACCGAGCACGGTCCGCTCGAGATCGTTCAGGTGCCAGGCAGAGTGTGGTTGCTCACCGAATTCCCGCAGACAATCCGGATGGTCCCGACCGACGGCCGCAAGCATTCGCCCGATCCGGACCCGAGCTTCAACGGAGAGTCGGTGGGCCGGTGGGAGGGCGACACGCTGGTCATCGACACGGTCGCGATCGACACCAGGATGCGCAACATCTCCGTCGGCAGGACCGGCGACGCCAATGCCTGGTTGCACAGCGAAAAAGAGCACGTGATCGAGCGCTTCAGCCGCCCTTCGAAGAACTATCTGATGTACACCCTGACGGTCGAGGATCCCGAGGTGCTGGTGAAGCCGTTCACCTCCGCGCCGCATGCGTGGACGCTGGCGCAGGATCCGAACGACGTCTGGACGGAATACATCTGCACAGCGAACGAGGAGCCGGACGTCTACAAGAACCTGGATCAGAAGACGAAGCAAGAGTACGAGCGGAGCGGCCGGGACGGCACGGCGCAGACGGGCCGCGGCAGGCAATGAGAGAAAGGAACCTCATGACCACCAGGCTGACAGCGCTGTCGATTTTCGCGGGTGTCCTTGCGGTTGGCTCCCCGGTTCTGGCGCATCACGGCAACGCGGCGTACGAGGGTGCGCCAGTCGAACTCAAGAACGCGACGGTGACCAGGATGTCGTGGGCCAATCCGCACACGATCGTCGAGTTCGACGTGAAGGACGACAAGGGACAGCCCGTACACTGGGCCGCCGAACTCGGCAGCCCTTCCGCGTTGAGCCTGATCGGGTGGACGAAAACGTCGCTCACGCCGGGTGACGTCATCACGGTCTACGTTCATCAAGCCAAGACCAAGAACCCCGTCGGACGCATCGATCACGTCGTCCTCGCGGACGGCAGCGTGCTGCGCGACAGCG
>DASROF010000054.1:0-16232 GCA_035647075.1 Vicinamibacterales bacterium
AGGCCGCTGGCGAAGACCTGATCGTCGCGCGAGGCGATCTTGGCGTAGCCGCGCCACGAGGTCGAAGCGGTGGCGCTGCCATACCGCGCTTCGGCAATGAGCGGATCTTCCGTTCCGGCGGCGAGTGAGACCAGCGCCCCCTGAGTGTCGCGTGAATGCCGCGTGATGATGTTGACCACGCCATTGACCGCGTTGGCTCCCCAGAGGGTCGCGCCAGGTCCGCGAATCACTTCGATCCGGTCGATATCGCCGAGAACGTAGTCCTCCATGTTCCAGAAGACGCCGGCGAACAGGGGCGAGTAGACTGTCCGCCCGTCGATCATCACCAGCAGCTTGTTGGCGGTGTTGGAGTTGAATCCGCGCGGCGAGATCGCCCACGTGCCGCTGTTGAAGCGCGCGACGTGGACGCCGTCGGCAAGGAGCAGCGCATCCGCGAGCGTCGTGACGCCGGCGCGGCGGATGTCGTCGCCGGTGATGACGGAGATGGCTGCGGCGGTGGTCCCGATCGGCTGCGGCCGGCGCGCCGTCGAGGTGACGTCGATCTGCAACAGCTCTTCGATGGAGAGGCGCTTCAGATCTCCCTGCGCCGCCGCCGGTAGCGTGGACGCGCATAGCAGGGCGGTTGCCAGCAGTGCGGTGCGCGAAGCCATCTCCAGCGGCAGTGTACTCGCGCGAGGCCGCGACCTAGCCCGGCTGTAGCTACGGCTGCGCTGGACAGGGGCCGGCGGGACCGTTGAGGATCGGGGGCGTGCGATCTATGATCATCCACCTTTCGTGACTGCCGCCGCCCCGTCCCAACCCTCACCCGCATGCCAAACGATTTGACGCCAGGCCCAAGCCGAAGCAACGCCGGGCTTGTTGACGTGCTCGACCGCGTGCTGGACAAAGGTCTGGTCGTGGCGGGCGACATCAAGGTCTCGCTGGCGGAAGTCGAGCTGCTGACGATCCGGATCCGTCTGATGATCTGTTCGATCGACAAGGCGGAAGAGATAGGACTCGACTGGTGGAAGTACGACCGTCACCTCTCGCCCGGGCGCGAACAGGTGATGCAGGAGAACCTCGAGCTGCGCGAGCAGCTCAGGGTGATGGAAAGGCGGCTCGCGTTGCTGACGAGGGCCTCCGGAAAACGTTCGCGCAGGAACCAGTAAGGAGCTCTCACGATGGCCGTCGAACGAGCAGCGGGCGGGACAAGTCTGATCGACGTTCTCGACCGGGTCCTTGATAAGGGGATCGTGATCGACGCATGGGTGCGTGTCTCACTCGTCGGGATCGATCTGATCACCGTCGAGGCACGCGTCGTGGTCGCGTCGATTGACACGTACTTGAAGTACTCGGAAGCCGTCGGCGCAGCGACCGCCGCGGCGCGTCCCGCCCTCGAGCCGGCGAGGCCCTACGAAGAGATCGCCGCCGAGAACGTGGCGTTGCGTGCGCAGCTCGAAGCAAGTACGACGACGGCTCCGCGGGCGACCAATCCCCGGAACCGACGCCGGATACGCTGATTCGGCGCCCCGTGAGGGCGCCCTACGTCAGGTAGGGCGGCTCCTTCGGGGGCGCCAAGACACGTAGGGCGCCCTTCAGGGGGCGCCAAGGTAACCATTGCCCAGGCACTCTCTCAGCTCGCTTTCGGCGCGACGCACCAGCCGTGTCACCGCGCCGGCCGCCAACGCCGCCGCGCGGCTCGAGCTGCTCGAGTATTTCCTCGTGCACCGCGAGGACCTGCCGCGCTGCGCACAGGCCAGTCTCGAGTGGCTGGCCCGTCATGCCGGAGTGCGGCGTTCCGTCTGCCTCTCCATCGACGCTGACGCCGGCGTGCTCGTCGGCGTTGCCGGAGTGGGCGTGTCGACAGACGATCTCGAGGAGTATTCCTCCCCGCTTCTGCACCTGCACGATCCGCTCGTGCGTGCGCTGACGGCCCCCGCGCCGATGGCCCTTCGCAGCGGCCGCGAGAACGGACACGCCCGGCACCCCGGATTCGGCAGCGCGCCGGTGCTGGCCGTGCCACTTCGCGACGATCGCCAGGACGATGGCGACGCTGTCGGGTTGTTGCTGGTGAAGGCCGGCACCTCGGTCACCGGCGAGGTCAACTGGCTGGCGACGGTCCTGGGACAGAAGCTCGATCAGATTCGAGGCCGCGGCAGCATGACGGAGGAACTGCGGAAGCTCCGGCGTGAGCGCGCGTTGTTCTTCACGATCATCAACTCGGTCACCGACCCGATCATGCTGACCGACACGGAAGGCCGGCTGATCGTCGCCAACTCCCGCGCAGAGAAGCTGTTTGCGGCCACCGAGGAAGAGAGCGAGGGACGCCGCCGCGCCGTCGAGCTGAACAACATGCTGTTCTCGGCCGCGCTGTCACGAACGGCGGTGGAGGCCCCGTCGGAAGCCCGCGAACTGCTGCTGGTGGACCCGAGCGACGGTTCCGACCTGCTCTTCGAGGTGTTGAGCACGACGGTCGAGGACCCCCGCGAAGGCACCGGCATCGTCTCGGTCCTGCGGAACATCACCGACCTGCGGCGCGCGACAGAGCAGATCGAGGAGAACTACCAGAAGCTGCGCATCGCCGAAGCCGCGGTGCGCGCCGAACGCGACCGTCTCAATCTGATCATTGATTCGGTGGCGGACCCGATCATCGTCACCGATCAGAGCGGCGCCACGGTGCTGATGAATGCGCCGTCCGAAGAACTGTTCACGGTCGCCCCGGATTCTCCATCCACCGCGCAGCGGACCGTGCAGTCCAACGATGCGCACTTCTCCTCGTTCATCTCGGGCCTGCTGCTCGGTGAGAGCGGCCCCGGTGAAATCCGGCGCGGGGAGATCGGCTTGATGAATCCGCTGTCCGGCGAGCCGATTCCGGTCGAAGCGATCGCCGGTAAGGTGCTGACGGAAACCGGCGAGTTAACCGCCGTGGTGACCATCCTGCACGATCGCCGCGAGGCGCTGGAGCGCACGCGGCTGTACGAGCAGCTGCGCGCGGCGTCTGACGAGTTGCAGATGCGCGTGCAGTCGGCGACGGCGGAGCTGGCGACCCAGAACGAGCTGCTGCGGCGGCAGGCGATCGAGCTGGAGCAGGCCTCGCGCCTGAAGTCGCAGTTCCTCGCCAACATGTCACACGAGTTCAGGACGCCGCTCAACGCGATCCTCGGCTACACGCACATGCTGCTGCAGGGCGTGGCGGGCGATCTGCCGGCCAACATCCGCCGCCAGCTCACGCGCATTGATTCCAACGGCCGGCATCTGCTGACGATCATCAACGAGATTCTCGACATCACCCGCATCGAGGCGGGCAAGATGCCGATGCAGATCAGCGAGTTCAATCTCAACGAGCTGGTCCCTGAAGTGATGACCGAGCTCGATCCCGTCATCTCGCGGTCCAAGCTGACGGTCACGTCGAAGCTCTCCGACGAATCGCCGATCATGATCAGTGATCGGCAGAAGGTGAAGCAGGTCATCGTCAATCTGCTCAGCAACGCGCTGAAGTTCACCCATCAGGGCGGCATCGAAATCGGCGTCGATTTCGACACGTCGGTGAACCTGGCGACCATTGCGGTGACCGATACCGGCATCGGTATCGCCCCCGAGCACCACGACAAGATCTTCGAGGATTTCCGTCAGGTCGATGACTCGCCGTCACGTCAATACGGTGGGACCGGACTCGGCCTGGCGATCTGCCGCCGCCTCGCCAACGCGCTCGGCGGCCGCATTACGCTGCAGAGCCGACTCGGCGAAGGGTCGACATTCACACTGACGATTCCCGTGGAAGCGCCACAATGACCAGTGAACCCGGACCGCTGATTCTCGTCGTCGACGACTACCAGGATGCGCGCGAGATGTATGCCGAATACCTGCAGTACTCGGGTTTTCGCGTCGCGGAAGCGAAGAACGGCAACGAAGCCGTGACGCAGGCGCGCGCGCTGAAGCCCGATCTGATTCTGATGGACTTGTCGCTGCCGGGGATGGATGGGTGGGAAGCGACGCGCGTGCTGAAAGCCGACGAGGAGACGAGGCACATTCCGATTGTCGCGTTGACAGGCCACGCGCTCGCCGGAGCGTCCGAAGGCGCACGCAAGGCCGGGTGCGATTCGTTCGTGACGAAGCCGTGTCTGCCTGACGATTTAGTGGTGGAAGTAAGGCGAATGCTCGACGCGGTGAAACAGGGGTAGGCTGTAGCACGCATCTGAGGCACCGTGGCGAGGAATGCCGCTGAGGCGTTCCCGTAGACCCGGGTGCCGGAGTGTCCAATGGCGAAGGCGAAGGCAAAAGCGACAGCCCGCAAGTCAGCACGGAGCGGGTCGGCGCGTGGACGATCGCAGCAGGCGGCGATGCCGCGCAGCATGCACAACCGCGGCACCGGTGATACGCGGAAAGCCGTGCAGACGCCGCGCAACGGCAAGTCGGCGCGCGAAGCACGAGGTGGCTCTGACGCGCTGACCCGCGTGACGCACGAAACCGAGGTCCGCGGCACCGAGACACGCGTCGAGCGTCTCGTCGAGCGGGCGCCGAAGCCGAGCATGCCGGACGTCGATCGCGCCAGCGCCGGCCGCGGACGCTACGTGTACTGCATCATCCGGTCGACCCAGCCGCTCAAGTTCGGCGCCATCGGCATGGATGAAACCTGGCCAGACGTGTACACGATCAACTACAAGGACATGGCCGCGGTGATTTCCGACGTGCCCATCGCGCCGCTCGATTCGACGCGGGAAAACGTCCTGGCGCACGAGCGCGTCAACGAGACCGTCATGCGCGATCACACCGTCATTCCGATGTCGTTCGGCACGATCTTCAAGACGCGCGAAGACATTCTCGAGCTGCTGCGGTCCGCCTACGAGGCCTTCGCCGACGTCCTCAACAAGATGCAGGACAAGCTCGAGTTCGGTCTCAAGGTGCTGTGGGACCGCGAGGACATGGTTCGTGTCATCGAGCAGGAGGACGAGGATATCCATCGGTTGAAAGCGGAAATCTCCTCGCAGAAGGGGTCGACCTATTTCGCGCGGATGCAGTACGGGCGGCTGATCGATGCGGCGCTGCAGCAGCGGTCCGAGCGGTACGTCACGGAATTCCTGCAGCGGCTGCGCGATGTGTCGGTGGCGTCCCGCGTGAACCGCGCGATTGGCGACAAGATGATCATGAACGCCGCGTTTCTCGTGCAGCGCGATCAGGAACAGGCGTTCGACCGCCGCATCAAGGACATTGCGTCCCACTTCGAGAAGCTGACATTCAAGTACACCGGCCCATGGCCGCCGTACAACTTCGTCAACATCCGGCTGAAGCTGGAGCGCGCAGGACAGCATCAGGACAATCCCAAATCCCAGGTCCCGGCTCCCAAGTCCCAAAAAGACCTCTACCCCTGATGTTCATTCTCGACTCGCTGATGATCTCGGGAATCCGCTGGGCGCTCGAGACGGCGTTGACCGCCGCCGAGGCCGAGATGAACGACGATTCCGTGCTGCGCGAACAGTTGCTCGAAGCCGAGATGCGCCGCGAGATGGGGGAAATCAGCGACGAGGAGTTCCACGACATCGAGAGCGATTTGCTGACGCGCATCCGCGAGATCAAGGAACGGCGCGAGGGCGGCAGTGGCCCGATCGACATGGGTGCCCAGCCATTGGAGACCACCGGCGACAGCCGCTTCCAGGTTGAAGCATCGGTGTCAGGAGACTTCCACGATCCGTCCGAGGCTGCGCAGAAAACGGTCATCAAAAGTTCGAAGCGTTCTCGCACCCCTCGCACCTCTCGCACCCGTAAGTGACCCTGACCTACGTCTATTGCCTCGTTCGCAGTCCCAGAACTCCGGCTGTGAGCTCTGCGCCAGTGTCGATGCCCGGCGCGAAGCCCGTACGTGCGCTCCATGCCGGAGGTGATGTGTGGCTCATCGTGTCAACGGTGCCTGCAGCGCAGTACGACGAGGCTGCGCTGGCGACCGGTCTCACGAATCTCGACTGGGTCGGCCGCCGCGCCATGACCCACGAAGTCATCGTCGAACACTTTCTGACGGCGCCGGCGGTGCTCCCGATGCAGCTCTTTACCCTGTTCACGACAGATGAGCGGGCTCTGGAGCATATTGCGCGCGAGCGGCGACGCGTCGATCGAATCCTCGCGCGCCTCGATCGCCAGCAGGAATGGGGACTTCGGCTGTCATTCGACGAGAAGGGCGCGCGCCAGGCGGTCGAGGATGCGCACCGGCCGCCTTCGCGGAAAGGCTCGCGGCGACCCGGCCGCACGGTACCTGCCGAATCCGGCGCGGCGTACCTGGCGCGCAAGCGCGATCTGCGGGACGTCACCGGAGCGCAACTGACCGCGGCGAAACGTGCGGCCGATCGCTTGTACCGGGCGATGTCCCGAGAGGCGACCGAATCGCGCCGCCGCACCGCGACGGAGCAGGCGACACCCGGCTCGCGGCTGCTTCTGGATGCGGCGTTTCTCCTGCCGAGGGCGAAGGCCAACGCATTCCGCAACACGCTTCGTCAGCATGCGCGCAAGCTGACGGGATCCGGCCTCGTCGTTTCGCTGACCGGACCCTGGCCGCCGTATAACTTCGTTGACGGCGGTGCACGGCGCACGGTCCGGAAGACAAAGCGGTGACCGACGTGGCTCCTCGTCCGCGAGTACAGCCTGCAGGAAGGTCTCGTCCCAGCGACGCTGACCTGGTCCTCGATGCCAACGACGCATCGCTGCTGGACATCGTTGACAACGTGCTCAGTAAGGGCGTCGTGCTCAGCGGCGACCTGACGATTGCGCTCGCACAGGTCGATCTGGTCTATGCGCGGCTGTCGCTGCTGCTGTGCGCCGCGGATCGCGTGTTGCCGAATGAGAATGCCGACCTCGTCGCACGCCACCACGATCGCCGGGTGCGGCGCGCACGAGCTGTCGCCGGGCGCCGTGCCCGCCGGTAAGGGCCGACCTTCAGGTCGGCCCGCGAACGTCTACGCGATCGTGACCGGTGCGACGAGGTCGCAGGTGTTCACCACACGCAGCGGGGAGCGCTTTCGCATCATCCGGAATGGACGCGTTGCAGCCGTCGTCACGCAGCGCGCACGGCCCTTGACACCATCTGCGGCGACCCTGCGCCGCTACGATCGCACCATGCGTGAGCTTGCCGCGCGGTTTCCGGCGATCCTGCCGGCCAGATTCGGCACTACCGTCCCGGAGGACGAACTGCTCTTCATCCTGTCCTCGCGTCGCGCGTCGCTCGCACGAGGGCTGGCGACGGTACGGGGGCGGGTGCAGATGACGGTCAGAGTGATGACAACCGCCGCAGAAGTGCCTCCCGCCACCGATCCATTCGGCAGTCCCTCCAGCGGACGCGACTACCTGACCGGGAAAGCCCGTGCCGCTGCCGCGGCGAGGGTCGTGCCGGTGTTCGAGCCGATCCGCGGCGCGGTGGCGCGATGGATTAGAGATGAGCGCGTCGACCGTCGCGGGGGTGTGGCGAGCATCTACCATCTGATTCCGCGTTCATCTGTTGAGAATTACCGGCGCACCCTGAACACGGCCGCCGATGCCGCTGGCGTTCGCCTTGTCGTCAGCGGCCCGTGGCCGCCGTACGCATTTAGCGCGGACTGACGACATGGCTCGGACACCCACGGCCAGAAAGAAGCGCCCGACCAAGGCCACACGAACACGGTCGAAGCGAGCCACGAAGACGGTGGCGAAGGCGGGCGTGACCGTGACGGAGGTTGCGGAGCTGGGTGAACTTCGCCGCGAACTCGAGCGCGTGGCGGGCGCAAGCCCGCCGCGGTGGAACGCCGATCCTGATGACGTGCAGCGATCGGTCGCTCAGCTCGTGCTGACCCTCGTCGAATTCATCCGCCGGCTGCTCGAACGGCAGGCCATCCGGAGGATGGAAGGCGGCACGCTCACCGATGAGCAGACCGAGGACATCGGCCGCGCGCTGATGCAGCTCGAGGAAACGGTTCGCGATCTTGCCGGCCGATTCGGCATCCCGATCGACGATCTCAATCTCGACCTCGGACCGGCGGGGAAGTTGATCTAGCACGTTCCGCCGACTGGCAGCGCGGGCACCAGTACGTGCTGCGGACGTTCGGCCCCTGCTTCGCGCGGGCGACAGGCGTGCCGCAGCGGCGACACGGTTTGCCCGCACGACCGTACACCCACAGCCGTGCGCCCGGATCGTGACGGCCTGTGGTTCGCCGCAAACCGCGATAGGTTTCGATCATCGCGGGAGTGCCGTCGGCCACGTTGGCGCGCATGAACCTGACTGCGATCGCAACGAGGCGCTCGACGTCACTCGTTGCCAGCTCGCCGACCCTGACGAACGGATTGACCCGGCCTGCGAACAGCACCTCCGATTTGTACACGTTGCCGATTCCGGCAATCGCGGATTGATCGAGCAACGCGTCGGCGATTTCGATCTCGCTCCGCGATGTGATTCGACGCACGGCCTCGTCTGCCTGAAAGTCGGCGGAGAGCGGATCGGGCCCGAGGTCTCGAATCGGTTGGACGCGCTCGAGCCCATCGGCGCTGGTGATTTCCGCCACCGGCACGCCGAACGCAACCGCGTGGATCTCGTCCGTTTCGACCACGATGCGCATGTCGTCGCGGCGCCGGAGCCATCGCTCGTGCGGACGGTAGATATGCCACGAGCCCGTCATGCGCATGTGCGTTCGCAGCACCAGTTCGCCGGAAAACCACATCAGCAGGTGTTTGCCGCGGGCTTCGACCCGCTCGATGGTACGGCCGCGAAGCGGCGTGTCGACGTCGATGCGGGTCAGGGCAGGGAAGACCGATTCGAAGCGTGTGACGATGCGGCCCGCCAGCGCACGATGCAGCGTGCGGGCCGCACGGTAGATGGTATCGCCTTCAGGCATCGACCTTGGACGCGTGAAACCTGGAAGCGTGAACGGCGGTTACTCGTCGACGGTATCGTCCCGATCAACGTCGGACTCCGCGCTATCCGGATCGACGTCGCCGAGATCGTCCCCGTCAAGGTCCGAGCCGCCGCGCACGGCGTCGTCGTATCCGCGGTTGTGCTCGGTCTGGAACCCTTCGCGCTCTGCTTCCTGATCGTGGTCGTTGGACGAACGGATCGCGTCGTGTTCGCTTTCGAGGGTGTCTCCGGTCGAATCGGATCTGCGGCGCGCATCAGCCATGAGTAATCCTCCGTGTCGTCTTCCCGCAATGCCGGTGCCAGCCGTGATCTCGCTGGCCTCAGCGCGACCATAATGCGGAACAATTCGCGCCTGCAGGCCCATGGCTGTGGTCGCAAAGCCTTCATGCACGAACACCTGGGCGTCAGGATGTGCAGCCGCCGGCGTTCCGTTGATCTCGGCAATCAGCATTCCCTGACGGCCCGGTTCCCGCGCAGTGGCGACCTCGAGCAGGGCGCGCGCCACGCCGCGGATCGTGCGCGACCGTTGCGGCTCAGCCTCGGGAACAGCCAGGAGTAACTCTCGTTCGCCGCGGCGCAGATAGCCGGCGGCGAAGCCGTCCACGAGGATGACACGCGCGCCAACCGACCGTGACGCGCCACGGCCATCCTCCTCGGGCGCTGCATCGAAGGGCCATTTCACGATCGCGCCATAGGGATTGGCCGGATCAGTTGCGGCGATGATGGCGCGCCGCGACTCCTCCGGGACGTCGCGGAACGACCGGAGCAGATCGACGGCCGCCGGCATGGCGAACTGGGCTCCGCCAAGTCCGCCAACGAAGTAGCCACGCCGTATGCGCCCCGCTTCTTCCATGGCCTTGAGTACGTCGTACACAGCCGAAAAACCGCCGGCGATTGCTTCGGCCGCCACTGTCTCCCGGGTCACGACACCGTGACGCGTCAGCAGTTGCTGGGCCAGCGCGGCACTCCACTCGGTGATGGCAGCGCGGCTGGCTTTCCTCGTCTCGAGCAGCGACCAGCGCCCTTCGGCCGTCCGCGGCATCAACCGGCGGGAACGGAACGGTTGTGTCCGGGCTCGTCGCTGCGTTCGTTTGTCTTCCGTCCGTACGTAAGCGCGCAGCGGATGCAGCGTGTCGTTCGTGATGCAGGCTGCCCAGACGAGGTCCCAGAGCGCATCCACCGTCTCTTGCGGAAAGCCGCCGCCGGTGCCCTGGTGAATGTCGGCGAAGAAAGATGCCCCGTGCTCGCGGAGATACGCGATCACATCGGCGGCGCGACCGGTCGGTTCGGTGCCCACCGGCACTCGTGGATCCGGGGCCGGCGCTCGCAGACGCACCGCATGATCCGTGAGGTAGAGGGCGATTCGCCCGTCTCGGGCACCGAGCGGCGCGACGCCCGTCCACACTACTTCGCCCGCCGCCATCAGGGTGTCGAGCATGGCCGGCTGATAGTCGGCGATGCGCGCAGGAAGGATTTCCGTCTCGAGAATTGACGCGGGAAGAGCCGCCCCCTGCAGCTGTTCGACGACGTCCAGCAGCGATTCGAGACCGTGACGATTGGAACCGACGCCGTGCCACGCGACCGCAAATCGGCCGAGCGCATCGGTGTCCACAGGCTCGACTTCCTGCCGCAGCCGCGCGAGCGATCGGCGCCTGATGCTGCGGAGCACGTCGGTGTCCACCCACTCGCGGTCCGTGCCGCCAGGCCGGAACTCTCCCTCGATCAGCCGTTCTTCTGTCGTCAGGCGGCGCAACAGCGCTTCGGCGACCGCCACGCCCAGACCGTAGCGAGTGGCGAACTCGGCGGCGGTGAACGGCACGTGCGACCGCGCATACCGGCGGGCAAGATCACCAGCGGGATCGCGAACCGGCTCGAGGAGTGCCTCCGGAATGCCCGGCGGCATCGGCACTCCCAGGGCATCCCGATACCGGGCGACATCCTCGATCGCCACGTAGCGCTTCTCACCGCCGACAGGCATCTGCACCACACGCCGCGCGCGTTCGAGGCGAGCGGTTTCCGCAGCGGCATCCGGCATCGCACTACGTGCCTGGATTTCACTCGATGACAGGTCGCCGATGCGAAGCAGCAGGTCGTGCAAGCCGTCCGCGCTCTTCACCTTGTACTTGTCGTCGAGGTGCTGGAGCTGTTGCTCGACCTGATGGAGCGCCTCCGGATCGAGGAGGTCGCGCAGTTCCGCGTCGCCGAGCAGTTCCCGAAGCTGCCGCTGGTCGACCGACAGCGCCTGCGCGCGCCGTTCCGCCAGCGGAGCGTCGCCGTCGTAAATGTAGTTGGCGACGTAGCTGAACAGCAGCGACGAAGCAAACGGCGACGGTACCGTCGAGTCAATCGTCGCGAGCTTGATGCCGCGCGTCTGCAGCCGGCGGAGCGTGTCGACCAGCGCGGGCATGTCGAAATGGTCGCGCAGGATTTCGCGGTAGGTCTCGAGCAGCGCCGGGAACGAGCCGAAACGGGATGCGACCGCGAGCAGGTCCGCGGCGCGCTTGCGCTGTTGCCACAGCGGCGTGCGGCGGCCGGGCCGACGACGGGGCAGGAGCAGCGCGCGTGCGGCGGTTTCCCGGAAGCGCGCCGCAAACAATGACGTTCCGCCCAACTGCCGCAGCACCAGCCCCTCGACATCGTCAGCATCCGGCAGCAGCAGCGTCGGGTCGGGTGCGGTGTCGAGGTCCGGAAAGCGGACCACAAAGCCCTCGTCGCCCCACATCACCTCGACGTCCATACCGGTCCGTGAGCGGATGTGCGCCGTCACCGCCATCGCCCATGGCGCGTGAATCCGGCTGCCGAGCGGTGAGAGCAGACAGACGCGCCAATCGCCCAGATCATCGAGGCATCGCTCGATGACCATCGTCCGGTCGTCGGGCACAGCGCCGGCGGCCTGCTGGTCATCCAGGTAACGCAGGAGATTTTCGGCAGCCGTCGAATCCAGATCGTGTAGACGTACCAGGCGATCGAGCGCTGCCGCGCGCGGGACCGTCCGCAACTCGCGAACGAGCTTGCCGATGGTGTACCCCAGCTCCACCGGCCGGCCTGCCTGATCGCCGTGCCAGAACGGCATCTTGCCCGGTTCACCAGGAGCAGGCGAGACCAGCACGCGATCATGGGTGATCTCTTCGATGCGCCACGTCGACGCGCCGAGGGTGAACGTTTCGCCGACCTGCGACTCGAAGACCATCTCTTCGTCAAGTTCGCCGACGCGAACGGGCCGATCGGCCCCGGCGAGAAAGACGCCGTATAAACCGCGATCAGGGATGGTGCCGGCGTTGGCGATGGCGACGCGCGTGGCACCTTCGCGGCCGGTCACGGTCCCGTCGACGCGGTCCCACGTGACGCGAGGGCGCAGCTCGGCGAATTCGTCGGACGGGTACCGTCCCGACAACATGTCGAGCACGCCGTCGAAGATCGATCGGCTCAGATCAGCGAACGGTGCCGCGCGACGGACGACGGCAAAGAGCTCGTCGACCGCCCACGTTTGCAGCCCTGCCATTGCGACGATCTGCTGCGCCAGAACATCAAGCGGGTTGCGCGGATACCTCGTGGACTCGACCTGCCCGTCGTGCATCGCACGCGCCACGGCGGCGCAGGCGACCAGATCGCCACGGAACTTCGGGAAGATGATTCCTTCACTCATCGCGCCGGCCTGGTGTCCGGCGCGGCCGACGCGCTGGAGGCCGCTTGCCACCGATGGCGGCGATTCGATCTGGACAACCAGATCGATCGCGCCCATGTCGATGCCGAGCTCGAGCGACGAAGTGGCGACCAGTGCGCGGATGCGGCCGGCCTTGAGCAGGTCTTCCACTTCGCTCCTCGCCTCGCGCGCGAGTGAGCCGTGATGCGAGCGCACCAGCGGCTCGCCGGCGAGCTCGTTGAGGGCGCCCGCCAGCCGCTCCGCGAGTCGGCGGCTGTTCACGAACAGCAGGGTCGACTGGTGAGAGCGAATCAGGTCCAGCAGCCGCGGATGAATGGACGTCCAGATCGAGGGGGCGCCTCCCGTGGCTGGCCCGCTTGGAACGTCGGTGGCGTTCACCCGTGCCATGTCCTCGATCGGCACCTCGATCCGCAGCTTCAAATGCTTCTTGTGCGCGGCGTCAATGACGGTGACAGGCCTGAAGGCGTGCGATTTGTGATCGGCGGCAAATTCCTCGTGGATTTCGAGTTCCACTTCCTCGACGGCTGCGCCTTTGGCCTTGCTACGTGACTGGCGGCGTGGTTTCGGCACCGGGCGCTGCATCGCGCCGCCGAGGAATCGCGCCACTTCTTCGAGGGGTCTCTGCGTCGCAGAGAGGCCGATTCGCTGGAGGGCCGGACCTGAACGAAGCTCCTCCAGCCGCTCCAGTGACAGCGCCAGATGTGCGCCGCGCTTCGTGGGGACGAGCGCGTGGATTTCATCGATGATGACCGTGTCCACCGTGGTCAACCGGTGGCGCGCATTCGAGGTCAGCAGAAGAAACAGCGATTCCGGCGTCGTGATGAGGATGTCTGCGGAATCGCGCAGAAACCGGGCTCGCAGCGCCGGCGGCGTATCGCCGGTCCGGATGGCGATCTCCGGCACGGTCACAGGCGTGTTGTTGCGGTGCGCGACGTTGGCGATGCCGGCCAGCGGGGCGCGGAGGTTTCGCTCGACGTCCACCGCCAGCGCCTTGAGCGGGGAGATATAGAGGACGCGGCAGCGCTCCTTACGGGGAGGCGGTGGCTCGAACATCAGGCGGTTGAGGCACCAGAGGAACGCCGCCAGTGTCTTCCCGCTGCCGGTCGGGGCGAGAATCAACGTCGACTCGCCGCGGGCAATGACCGGCCATCCGAGCTGCTGCGGTTTCGTCGGCGCCGGGAAGGACGCCTCGAACCATTCGCGGACCGCCGCGTGAAACGACTTCACGGTAAGCTATTATGTCGTTCCAAGTTCCACGTTCTCGCTGCCGGGCTCGTGTTCACGTTCTGGGTTCGAACACGGACGTGAGCACCTGGAACGCTGAACTGTCATTTATCCGTTGGGGAATTCATGAATGGGTGATGCCGGAGAAGGACTCGTCGACGCGGAATCCCGTCTCGCCGAGCGAATGGAAGAGCGCGAGCAGGAAAAGCGGAAGGCGCGACAGACGGCCAAGAGCGGCGATCCCGAGCGGGCGCGCCAGCTCGAGTCGCTGCGGCTGGCACGGACCGAGATGCAACGGCAGCTCGACGTGACGACACATGAGGCCCGCAAGCAGCAACTCGGTCAGGCTATCGCAGAGCTCGACCGACGGATTAAGGAACTCTCCAAGTAGGGCACCCTTCGCGCGGGTGCCATCATGACGGCCCTCGAGTACCACGAGGCCACCAAACACCATTTCCATCGCTTCGCCCGGTCGGCTGGACACCTCGACTGGGCGACGCAGCCCGATCCCTTTCGCCGCTACGGTGGTGCGCCGTTGATCGCACTCCCTCGAGACGCGTTGACGGTCGACGTGCCCTATCGCGCGCTGTACGACGGCTCCGCGCCGGTCCGGACGATCACTGATGCGACCGTTGCAGAATTTCTGCGCTGTTCGCTCGGGTTGTCGGCCTGGAAACAGCACCGGACGTCCCGATGGGCGCTGCGTGTGAACCCCTCCAGCGGCAACCTGCACCCGACCGAGGCCTATCTCATTCGCAACGGGCGCGTGAGTCACTACGCCCCGCGCGAGCACGCGCTTGAAGAGCGATGCGTGTTCGCCGATGAGGCGCCGGCGGCGTTCGGCGACGGACAACCTGGCTTTCTGGTTGCGCTGACCTCCATTCACTGGCGCGAAGCCTGGAAATATGGCGAGCGGGCATTCCGCTACTGTCAGCACGACGCCGGACATGCGATTGCAGCGCTGCGTTTTTCTGCTGCCATGCTGGGGTGGCGTGTCTCGTTGCTGCCGTGGTCGGACGCCGAGATCGCGGCGGCGCTTGGCCTCGATCGCGATGAGGACTTTGCCGGTGCCGAGAGAGAGGAGCCGGAGTGCATTGCCGTAGTGACGCCGCGCGCTCTGGAATCGCGGATCGAACCTGACGCCGCCGCGATCGTCTCCGCCGCTCGCGCAGCGCGATGGAGCGGGCACGCAAACAAGCTGAGTCCCTCGCGGGTCGAGTGGCCGATTATCGACGACGTTGCGCAGGCCACCCGGCGGGTTGATCGTCGCCAGGTCGACGCCGCGCCTCGTAGTGTCCGGCTTCAGCCGGACCCGCCGCCTCGTGGTGTCCGGCTTCAGCCGGACCCTCCAGGCGCCCGCCAGATCATCCTGCAGCGTCGCAGCGCCGTTGCCTTTGATGCGCGCTCGACGCTGCCGCGCGACACCTTTCTGTCGATGCTCGCGCGAACGCAGCCCGCTGCGCCGCCCTGGGACGCCATCGACTGGCCGCCGCACGTTCATCTGCTCCTCTTCGTACACCGTGTCGAGGGGCTGACGCCCGGCGTGTACGCCTGTCTCCGCGATCCGGCGGTGCTGAACGAGTGGCGTGACGCGATGCGTGCGGAATTCCTCTGGGAACCTGTCAATGACTCGAACGAGTCGAACGATCCGAACGGCTTGTATCTGCTGCTACCGTTCGACGTCACCTGGGTCGCGAACCGGGTGTCGTGCGATCAGGACATCGCGGCCGACGGGTTTTTCAGCCTCGGGATGATCGCCAGGCTCGAATCGTCGATCCGCGACCGCGAGTGGTTCTACCGGCGCCTGTTCTGGGAGTCCGGGATCATCGGCCAGACGCTGTATCTCGAGGCCGAGGCCGCCGGCGCACGTTCAACCGGGATCGGTTGCTTCTACGATGACCCCGTGCACGAGGCCGCCGGGCTGTCGGGCATGGAGTGGCAGAGCCTCTATCACTTTTCGATGGGGGTCCCCATCGAAGACGATCGGCTCACCACGGAGCCGGGATATGAATGGGAACGTCAGGAAAGTGGAACAAGTGGAACAAGTGGAAAAGTGGAAGAAGTGGAAGAAGTGGAAAAGTAGGGGCATCGACCGGCGCGACCTCCCTGCCGCGTGACCGCCGAGCTCCGCAGCGGCTATCTCGCGTGCGATGGGTCCGCGCGGCATCGGTACGATCTCAATACCGAGCGCATGCAACTGGTCGGCGTGCACGTGAATCCGCTGGACCCACCGGAGGCGGCGGACAAGAGTCCACAGGCGTGCTTCGATCCGCTTGCGTTGTCGTCCGGCAAGAGGGGCGTGGACGGCTTTACCCCCGATCAGATGAAGCGCTTCGGCCAGGCGTTCGTCAGTTCGTACTCACAACCTTGAGATCGAGAACCCGTTTCTCTCCGTCCGCCAGCGTCATGCTGGTTGCGAGTCTGGCCCACTCCTTCAGCAGGTCGGGGTTCTGCTCCTCTCCGTCCTCCAGATAATCGACGGCGATGACCAGGTAACGG
>DASROF010000055.1:0-35743 GCA_035647075.1 Vicinamibacterales bacterium
ACATTCCGATCCGGATCCATTAAGACAACGCTGTCAGGAGCCGTTGCAGTGTGGTGTGCCGCACCTTGCGGAGGCGAAATCGCTGGCTCCAGACGGCACACCATGTGGCGCGGAGACGCGCGGCCTTCTGCGCCGCGCGTCGATCACGGCGGCAGAGCACCGACCGGTTCTCAAAGAGACGGATCGGATGTCGGAGCATGGCGAGGCGCTGACGATCCTCGATCCGAGGATGGCCGACATCAGCCCAACAACGGTCGTGGCAAACGCCCGGCTGAAGGCACAGATGCGCGCGTGTGGGATGCGCCCGCTCATGCGCACAACCGGGCTGAGCCAGCACACCATCGAGAAGATCCTCGCGGGTCTCCCGGTGCGACCCACGACGCTTCACCGGGTCATCGCAGCGTTGCGACCCGAGTCACAAAGTCAACCGGGCAGACGGCCGTAACTTCACACTGCGGCGTTTATCGTTAGTGATGTTCCGTGACTGTGGTCTTGAGAGTCAGTCAGGGTTGGGAGGCGCACCAGATCCTCGCAATTCACCTCGACAAAATCAGCGTCTTCTGTATTGTCGGCCAGAACGTGCGCTACTTCGTCTTCCTCGTTCGGCGATTCGTCGCACGCCGCTTCGCGGGCGGACGCCTCGCGTTCGCGCGATGCGCGCCGATCACGAGATCCTCAAGCGCTTCGTGCGTGACGCGGCTCAGCCGCACGAGCACAATCGGATACGACTCATAGTGCGGCTTGACGTAGTACGTGGACGGATCTTCTTCGATCAACGCGTCGCGCTGTTCGAAGTCCGTCAGCCAGATGCCGAGTGAATTCGGCTCCACTTCTTTGTTGATCGGAATGCCGGTGAAGATGTGACCATTCACGCGGAGGACCGGAGTGCCGTAGGCTAGTCCTTCCTCAACGCCGGGAAGCTTCAGGCCGATCTCGCGGACCGTGTCGAAGGTAATCGCCTTCTTGCGCGCCATGACGGGCGATAGTGTAGGCCTTGGCCCAACCATTAGTAATGAATAGTCGCCTTCTGGCGAGCTACAACCCGCGTGCCTCAGACCTAGCAGAAGTTCTCAGGCCGCGTTCACGCGTTCGGCGTCATGCAGCGGTCTCGCTCACATTCGCGTGCGCAGGGGGTGTAGCACTTTTCCCCTGTCTGTACGCTTACCCCCTCCTGAACTTGACTAGGTTGTGAAAGAGTTCACAGAATCGATCTGTGGCTCGCTTCCTCGTCGTCGCTGCACTCGTGACCGCTACACTGGCGGTGCCCGCCGCGCAGGACTCCACTTCCAGGACGGCGGACGGCTCGGCAGAGTGGGTCGCCCGGCAGGTGCGCGACCGTAACACCGGACGCGATTCGCGGGCGGAACTCAAAATGCGGCTGACCGATCGGCAGGGCCGCGTCCGCGAGCGCGCGCTGACGATGCTTCGACTGCGCGGAGACAAGGGCAAAGGCGACCGCGCACTGATCCGGTTCACCTACCCGAACGACATCCGCAACACCGCGTTCCTCGTCTGGGAGCACCCGGGCGCTGACGACGAGCGCTTCCTGTACCTGCCGGCGCTGGGGCGCGTGCGTCGAATCGCGGGTCAGGAAAAGGACGAGAGCTTCGTCGGCAGCGACCTGAGCTACGAGGACATCGGCGGCCGCGAGATCTCCGACTATACCTACGCCTTCACCGCGGACGACACGTCATGGACAGGCCCCGATGGCACGCGCCATCCGGCATGGCTGCTCGAGTCGAAGGCTAAGAATCAGAACGCCGAGTTCCCGCGCTCGGTCAGCTTCGTGCTCAAGGAGAAATTCCTCATCACCGCCGCGGACGTCTTCAACCGGCGCAACGAACGGGTGAAGCACTTCGAGGCTCGCAAGCTGGAGCGCGTCGAAGGAATCTGGACGGTCCTCGATCTGGTCATGTCCAACGAGCGCGACAACACCCGGACCGAGCTGACAACGACGTCGATCGACTACAACGTCGGACTCAAGGAAGAGGATTTCTCTCGGCGCCAGCTCGAGGCAGCGCCTCGATGAGCGCCCGTCTAGCCGATCTGATCTACCGCTTCCGGCTGCCGCTCTGCGCGATCATCACGATCGGGTTCCTCGGGCTGCTGCCGCTGACGAACATCACCTCGATCGACAACGACATCAGCATGTGGATCTCCAGGGACGATCCGATCTACCGCACCTACGAGCGGTTCAGAGAGGAGTTCGGGGGACAGCGCACGCTCATGATCGCGCTGAAGTCCGAGCGTCTCTTCACACCCGAAGGCCTGGCATTCGTTCGCCAGATCACCGAAGACATTCAGCGCGTTGATCCGGTCGAGCGCGTCTACAGCCTGTCCACCGCGAACATCGTCACCAGTCTGCCGGTCCGGCTGAAGCCGGACACTACGGACACGGCCCGGCTAAAGCCGGGCCCTACGGACACGGCCCGGCTAAAGCCGGGCCCTACGAACGGCGACAGCGACGACGAGGGCGGCATCGAGGTCCAGCCGCTGCTGGATAAGGTCATCGACGAGCAGGCGGCGTCCCGCGTCCGCAACCGTGTGCTGTCCGATCCCTTGCTTCGCGGCGACGTCGTCTCCTCCGACGGCCTCGTCACCGCACTCGTCGTCACCTTCGACGAGAACCGGATCGATGACGTCCGCGGCGAGGTCATCGACCGCATCCACGGGCTCGTGGACCCCCGTCTTCCGGAAGGGATGAAGGCCTTCTACAACGGCAGCATCGAGATCAGCGAGACCTACAACCGGGTGACGAAGTCGAACCTGCTGATGCTCACGCCGCCAATTCTGCTGCTGACCATCGGCGCACTCTTCTGGATGTTCCGCTCATGGCGTCTGACGCTGGTCGTCATGGCGGCCGTGGTGGTCAGCTTCGTCTGGACCATGGGGCTGTACGTGCTGATGGGGTTCAGCTACAACGTCCTCGCCAGCATGATGCCGCCGTTGATCATGATTCTGGCGATCGCAGACGACGTCCACATCGTGCAGCACTTCACCGAGGAATTGCGGGCCAACGGCAGCAAGGAACACGCGTTCAAGTCGTCCGTTCAGCATTTGTTTGCGCCGCTGCTCGGCGCCAGCGCGACCACCGCACTCGGGCTCGCCTCGCTGGCGACCAGCCACGTCGTCGCGGTCAGGTCATTCGGCATCGGCGCCGGCGTTGGCGTCATGGTCGACTTCATGATGTCGCTGGTCCTGGTGCCGACGATGTTGACGTGGGTCAAGCCATCGGCAGTCGTGGCGCCGCAGGAGCGGTACTTCGTCGCTCCGATGCAGTGGGTGGCGCGCTTTTCGATGCGCAACGCAAAGCAGGTGGTCGTGGTGACTGGCGCGCTGATGGTGGTCGGCCTGATCGGGCTGCGCTGGCTACACGTCGATACGAACCACATCAACTTCTTCGCCGAAGACCACCCGCTGCATCAATCGGCAACGGTCATCGACCAGGAGCTGTCAGGCATCTACAGCTTCAACATCCTGCTCGAAGGCCAGCCGGACTCGATGAAGTCGCCCGACGCGATGCGCCGGATGGAGGAGCTGCGCGTCCGGCTGCAGAAGCTGCCATTCGTCAAGAAGGTGGTGTCGGTCGCGGACTATGTGAAGCGCGTCAACCGCGAGCTCACGAGTGGTCCGGCTAAAGCCGGACACTACGGCAGCGGTCCGCCTGAGGGCGGACACGACGCCGCAGATGCCGACGCCATTCCGGCGAGTGGCGACGCCATCGCGCAGGAGCTGTTCGTGTTCGGTCTGTCCGACGAGGGCAGGCGCGAGCTCGATCGCGTCGTCGCCAGCGACTACTCGCGCGCGCAAATGTCTGTTCGGCTCGCCTCGATGAGCTCCGATCTCGTCTTCGCGCAGATTAACCGGGCCGACGAGGAGGCCGCCGCCGTGTTTGCAGGCAGCGGCATCACTCCCACTGTGACTGGATCCGGCCGTCTGTTCGCCACGCTCGACCACTACATCGTCGTCTCGCAGTTGAGCAGCTTTCTCACGGCCTTTCTGACCGTGTTCGGCGTCATCTTCGTTGTGTTCCGATCGGCGCGTTTTGGCGTGTTGGCCATCATCGCGAACGCGCTGCCGGTATGCGCCGTGCTCGGTCTGATGGGCTGGCTTGGTATTTCGCTCAACGTTGCCACCATCATGGTCGCGAGCGTCGCTCTTGGCATCGTGGACGACGACACGATTCATTTCATCGGGCGGTTCCGCCGCGACACGGCAGCAGGCATGGGCACAGAGGCGGCGATCGAGATGGCGACGATGCACGAGGGACGGGCGTCGCTGACGACGGCCATCATTAACAGCCTGGGCTACGGCATCATGATCGTCTCCAGCTACAAGCCGACGGCCTGGTTCGGTGGACTGCTCGCGCTGACGATGGCTGTGGCGTTTCTCGCCGAAGTATTCGTGGTGCCGGCGGTGATCACGTTGTTCCCGCGCATCTTCGGTGCGCCAGCGGTCGCGCGTCTCGGATCCGCCGCGTGACCGTAGTGTCCGGCTTCAGCCGGACCATCCGGCGTCAAGCGGTCGCCGCGGCGATCTTCGTTCTCGCCGCCACGCCTGTTGCCGCCCAGGTGAACGGCTACGCAGCCGTGATGCTCGATGTGCTGCCGGACCTCGAGGCCGCGCCGGGTGCGCAATCGGTCAGCGAGCTTCGGATGCGCGTCTTTGCCGAGCGGCACGACGAGTTTGGCAGTCACCTTCGCATCAACCTGAGCGGCTACGTCGATGGGCTGGTCGCTGATCGCGAAAGCACCGGCAGCCCCTCGACTCCACTCGCGGCAGGCCGCGGAACGACGACCGACGCGATCACGCGGCCGGCAGACCTCTACGTCGATTTCGTCACGTCACATTTCGACGTTCGCGCCGGCGCTGCGCGGCTTGTATGGGGACGTCTGGACGAGTTCCAACCGACCGACGTTGTGAATCCCCTCGATCTTTCCAGGTTCCTGATGGAAGGCCGCAGCGAGGCGCGGCTGCCCGTGGGTGTCGTCCGGGGCCGCATATTCTTTCCCCGGTCAACGACGTTAGAGGCTGTAGTGGTGCCGCTCTTCCGGCGCGGCCGCTTCGATCAGCTCGACGAGCCAACGTCGCCGTTCACGCTGACCCGCTCGCCCATTCCGCGTGTGAGGGATGAGCCGGACGCCGGGGCAGAAAGCCTGCAGGGCGGACTTCGGTTGACGTCTACAACCGCGCGCGTCGACTGGAGCGTGTCCGCCTACCGCGGGATCAGGGCATTCCCGATTTCGACGTTGACGACCATATCCGAGGGACTCTACGTGCAGTCACCCTCGGGGCTGCCGTTCATTCGTGAGTCGTTCCCACGCTTCACGATGATCGGCGGCGACTTCGAGACGGTTCACGGCCCATGGGGCGTCAGAGGCGAAGCCGCTGCCTTTGTTAAGGATGAACTGCAGTCGACCCGGGCGGCGCGCGGCGTGGCCGGTCATTCAGTGACGGCGGGCGTCGGCATCGATCGCAGAGCCGGTGACTACCGCATCGCCGCGGACGCGCTCTGGTCGCGAAGCGGCGTCAACACTTCTGATCCCGTTGCGCGCACGTTCGTCGGCGATGAGGAAGTCGAGCGAACCGACGTCTCGGTGGTGATCGCCGCAGATCGGTCGTTTGCGCGCGAGACGCGGACGGTTCGCGTGTTTGCTGTCTACGACCCTGCCGACGCCACGACGTTTACGCGGGTGATTGCGGCGGTGAGCGTTCGGGACAACGTCTGGGTCGAGGGCTCTGCCGGCCTGATTACAGGTACGTCGCTCGATGTGATCGGCCGTCTCACACGCCGGGACTTCGCGTACGCTCGATTGAAGGTGTTCTTTTGAACGCGGTTCCGGTCTTTGCCTTCAACCCCGGTCCGATCACCGGCGAGGGAAATTGGACCTGGTTCATTCCTGGCCGGGTGCCGACGCTGATCGACGCAGGCACCGGCGAGGCCGCGCATCTCGATGCGGTTCATCAAGCGCTTTCCGGGGCGCGGATTGGTCCGCGTGAAGGCGGACACCACGTCCAACTGCAGCAGGTGCTCGTCACACACGGGCACATCGATCACGCGTCCGGCGCGCCTGCGCTGCAACAGCGCTTCGGTGTCACGCGCTTCTGCAAGCGGCCCTGGACCGAGCGCGACGCGAAATGGCAGGTGGAGTGGACACCGGTTCATGACGGCGAGGTCATCACCGCAGGCGACACGCAACTGATCGCCATCCACACGCCCGGCCATGCGCCCGACCACCTCTGCTTCTGGCACGAAGACTCGCGAACGGTGTTCTGCGGTGACCTGGCGATCAAGGGCACGTCGGTGTGGATCCCCGCGCATCTGGGTGGAGATCTGGCGGCGTATCTCGCGTCGCTCGCTCGCATCCTGGCGCTCAATCCTGAACGGATGCTGCCCGCCCACGGTCCTGTCATCGACGATCCCGTACCGCTGCTCCGCGGCTACATCGAGCATCGTCTCGAGAGAGAGGAACAGGTGATTGCCGCGCTGCGCGCCGGCGACCGGACGCCCGAGGCCATCGTCGGCCGTGTCTATCGAGGTATGAAGGAATCGCTGGTGCCGCTGGCGCGGGAGAGCGTGGCGGCGCATCTGCAGAAGCTGAAGCAGGACGGCCGCGCCAGGATCGATCAGGAGGCGTGGACTATGATTGACCCATGAACGCTGGCATGAACAACATTGTCGATTTCATCAACGTTCACCGCGATCGCTACGTTGACGAGCTGAAGCAGTTCCTCGCCATTCCCAGCATCAGTGCACTGCCCGAACACGCCGGCGATGTCCGCCGTGCCGCGGAGTGGACCGCGGATGCGCTGCGCGCGGCAGGAATGGAAAACGTCAGGCTCATGGACACGCCTGGCAATCCAATCGTCTACGGCGAGTGGCTGAATGCGCCCGGCAAGCCGACGATTCTCTTCTACGGCCACTACGACGTGCAGCCGGTCGATCCGCTGAACCTCTGGACGTCGCCGCCCTTCGAAGCGACCGTTCGCGACGGCGAGCTCTACGCGCGCGGCGCCGTAGACGACAAGGGCCAGGTCTTCATGCACATCAAGGCGATCGAGGCCCATCTGAAACAGGCGGGCAGCCTGCCGTGCAACATCAGGTTCTTCATCGAGGGCGAAGAGGAAGTCGGCAGTGTGCATCTCGACGACTTCGTGCGCGATCACAAAGACGACCTGCGTGCTGACGTTGTTGTGATCTCCGATACACCGATGTTCGACCGCGGTGTGCCGTCGATTACGTACGGGCTGCGCGGCCTCGCCTATTTCCAGATCGACGTCCGCGGGACGAAGAGCGATCTGCATTCCGGCGCCTTTGGCGGAGCCGTGGCCAATCCGGCGATCGTGCTCGCACAGGTCCTGGCGCAGATGAAGGACCGCGGCGGGCGCATCAAGATTCCGGGTTTCTATGACGACGTGCGGGCGCTCGGTGACGACGAGCGTGCCGAGTGGAAGAAGCTGCCGTTCAACGAGACGCGGTACCGGAAGGAACTGGGCGCGCCGAAGCTGTTCGGCGAGAGCGGCTACAGCACGCTCGAGCGCGTGTGGGCGCGGCCGACGTTCGATGTCAACGGCCTGAACTCCGGGTTCATCGGCGAGGGCGCGAAAACGGTGCTGCCGGCGACGGCGATGGCCAAGGTCTCGATGCGGCTCGTCCCGGATCAGGATCCGCAGAAGATCGGCGATCTGTTCGAAGCCTACCTGCGGAAGATCTGTCCGAAGACGGTTGAACTCAAGATCACGCGCATGCACGGCGGCAAGCCGTGGATGGCAGAGTTCGACAACAAGTACGTGCGTGCGGCGGGACGGGCGATCGAGCAGGGATTCGGAAAGACGCCGGTGTTCAACCGCGAGGGCGGCTCAATCCCGGTCGTCGCGACATTTCAGCAGGAGCTGGGGATTCCGAGCGTTTTGTTCGGCGTCGGTCTGCCTGACGAAAACGCGCACGCGCCCGACGAGAAGCTCGATCTGGGGAACTTCCACAACGGCGTCATCGCGTCGGCGTATCTGTATCAGGAAATCGCTGCGACAGTTAGCTGAGAGTTAGTTGGTAGTTGGCTAGTTAGCTAGTTAGCTGGTTGAACTCACTACCAACTAGCCAACCAGCTAACTACGAACTAAATCGAGGTGCTGCCTGCGATCGGCTCCGTGCGCGCCGGAGCCTTACGAGGCTTCTGCATCTGCGGCACGGTTCCTTCGGGCATGCGCGTCAGCGTTTCGGCGTAGGTTCTCCCCTCAGCGCCGCCCATCGTCCACTCGCCGACCAGTTTGTCCGCGTCAACCTTGTAGACCACCACTGCCGGCGTGCCGCCGAAGTAGCTCACTGACAGCATGTTGTTCTGCAGGATCCCAACTCCCGTGACTTCCACGTCGTCGGCAAGCGTCCAGCGCACGAGGAACGTATCTTCGACGGCCGCGATCTGGACGATGCCGCGGTAGTGATGGCCGTCCGGATTCGTCCCTTCGCACAGGTAGATTCCCGAAGGATCGCCCTGCTTCGGTGTCGCGGCCTGCGAACCGGCTGTCTGTTCGGAGGCGTCGCCGGCCCTTCCCAGCGCGGCGAGCAGCGCCGCAGCCATTACCAGTGTTCGGACCATCGTTCCTCCTCGGCCTGTTAACGCAGCAAAGAGTGGGCCGTCGCAACGCCCCGTTAGTAGCCCGTGTTCAGTTCAGCGATGCAACGCGCCGTCGCAATGTTTTGACGTGTTCCCAGATTTGTTGCTGCTCTTCGCGGGACTCTTTATCGAGCTCACCAAGACTCGAAAGCTTCAAATACGTCTGCAGATCGCGAAGAGCGCCAGTAACGTCGTTCAAATGGTAGGCAAGCAGGCCGCGATCGCGGAGCTCGCTGAGCGCTGACGGCGTCATCGCCAGCAGCAGCTCGGTCACGTCACGGGCCTGCGGAAACGAGCGCATATGCACGTAAATGCGCTTCAGGTTGATCAGCATCCGCACCAGGATCTGCAGCCGCGTGGTCGGTGCGAGCAGCGACCGGCTGAAGGCGACCTCGCTGCCCACCTGCCGTTGCAGTAACAGCCGGCAGTCATGCTCAGACAGCAGAGCACCGCCATGGAAGGGATCGATGATGAGTCCGTTGCTGCCGCGGCTGCGCACCTCGGGACAGCGCACGAGGAAATGACCGGGGAAGTTGACGCCGTCGATATGCAGTCCGGCGCGGCGGGCGACTTCCATGTACACGACACACAGCGTGATCGGGATGCCGGTCCGCCGGTCGAGCACTTCGTTGAGGCAGCTGTTGCGCGGGTCTTCGTACTTCTCGCGATTGCCGACGAAGTGCAGCTCGTCGAACAGGTACTCGTTGACCGCCTTGACGCACGCCAGCTGCGAGGCGTCGGCGGTGCGCTCGAGGCGACGTTGCACCGCCTGGCGCGCGAGCTCGCCCATCGCATCGAGCTTGCCGAGGTACGCCTCGACGTCGAGCTTCGGATACTCGATGCGGGCGATCAGCAGCGCCGCCGGGGCAAGGCTGGTCCCGACCGCGTTGGCGGCCGCCGTTAACGACGCGATCAGGTCCTTGTGCTTATGCACGGACCTCGCTCCCGTGCTGTCCGGCTTCAGCCGGACCCGCGACCAGCTCGTCGAGCATCGAGATCGTCAGCGTGTTCAGACCGTCGACAATCAACTCGGCCCCGGGAAGTTCTGCGGCCGGATAGCTGTTGGTCACGGCCACGCTGCGAAGTCCGGCTCCACGCGCCGACTCGAGGCCCCAACGTGAGTCTTCAATGGCGACGCAACGGGTCGTCTGCAGCCCGTCGGACGCCTGCTGCAGCAACTCAAACGCCCGCGCATACGGTTGTGGAGACGGCTTGCCCTGCGGAGTGTCACCGGCGGCCACGATCACAGCGAAGCAGCTGCGCAACTGTGTGGCTTCGAGGATCTCCTCTATTTCATGACGCTGCGCGCCGGAGGCGATGGCAATCGGGACGGCCGCCGCAGCCTGACGGATGAAATCCGCGGCTCCTGGGAACAGTACCTCGCCCGCGCGCAGCAGTTCCTGAATGCGGGTGCCCTTCTTTTCGACGAGCGACGACACCTGTTGGTCGGTCAATCCGACGCCACGGTCGCGCGCCAGTGCCACGAACACCCCGACGTCGTCATAGCCCAGATAGCGGCCGTAGTAGTCCTCGGCGCTCAGCGTCACGCCGATATCCGCCAGCGTATGCTGGAAGGCCCGCAGGTGCAGGGGCTCGCTGTCCGCGATCACGCCGTCAAAGTCGAACACGATCGCCTGCAGCCCGCTCATGAGCCGTGCGCTTTTTCCGCGGGAGGCGCTTTTTCGCCCGCGCGCACGGCAATCTTCAGACGGTTCGACGGCGGAGGGTAGGGGCACTCGTACGACTTGTTGTAGGCACAGGTCGGGTTGTAGGCGTAGTTGAAGTCGATCGTGTAGAGGCCGGTCGCCGTCGGCTCGATATCCAGATACCGGCCGGCCGAATACGTTTCGTTTCCAGTCGTGAGATCGGCGAACGGGACGAACAGCGCCCTGATCGGCTCGCCCGCGGGCGAGAGTGCCCCCAGGCTGTGCTTTTCGCCGTTGATCGTGAACTCGAGCGTGCCGACCACCTGCATCTTGCGAAGCGGACCGGTGGATGTCGGCAGCTCCACGATGGGTCGCGTGTCCGAGAGCTTCAGCTCGGCGGGGACCACATAGTTCGGATCGGGCGGAAAGTATTTCAGCGGCAGGAATTCGGCGTGACGCGCGGCAGGAATCGGGTCATCGGATTCGCTCCAGGTCTTGTCACGTTCGACACGCCATTCCACGACCTTCTGCAGGTACGCGGCATCGTCCTGGGGACCGGGGCTCTCCGTGCAGCCGGCGATGACGATCGCGGCAAGCAAGAGGACTCCTAAGGCAACAACGTAGTGTCCGCCTTCAGGCGGACCCATTCTGGAGACCACTGACTACAGGATATACCCTCCCTTTTGAATAGCAGCGTCCGCCAGCTTCCGCCGCAGCGCGATCGTGTTGACCGGCGTCAATTTCAGGACGCGACGCAGGGCCGCGAGCAGCGTACGCAGGGTGTCGCCGTCCGACATTCCGGCGAGCGCGCTGCGTGCGGCAGCCTCCAGGCGTTGCCCTGAATCGTTGACGAAGACGCGCGCGGCCGTCTCGTGCAGGTCGGCATCCTTTGAGTTGGCGCCGACATTCGCCGCCAGCGCGCGCAGCACCGAGCTTTCAGCCGCATAGGTCTCCGCGATGATGTCCGCGATATAGCTGAGAACTTCCTGCTGGTCCGACAGCTTCTCGCCGTATGTCTGCATCGCCGTGCCGAGGACCATCAGAACGACCTTCTTGAAGGCCGCCACCGTCTTGCGCTCGGCATCCAGCGCACCCGAGTCGCCGAAGGTCACCGCCGGTGCGGATGGTGTCAGCAGTTCGTCCTGAAGCTTCTTGGCGGCCGGGATCAGTCCGAGGTTGCCGTTTACCGCCCGGCGAACGAGCATCCCGGGAATCAGCAGGCGATTGATTTCGTTGGTGCCTTCGAAGATCCGGTTCACCCGCGCATCGCGGTAATAGCGCTCGGCGGTGTAGTCCTTCACGAAACCGTTGCCGCCGTGGATCTGCACGTTTTCGTCGAGCACGTAGTCGAGCACTTCCGTCCCGACGACCTTGGCGATTGAAGATTCGATCGCGTATTCCTCGAACACGCGCGCCAGCGCGGGGCCGTCGTGCGAATCCGCGAGCGCTTCATCGATCAGGCCCGCGGTCCGATAGGACAGTGATTCGATCGCGTACGTCCGCGCGATCATCTCGCCGAGCTTGTGCTTGATCGCGCCGAACGATGCGATCGGCTGTCCGAACTGGCGTCGCTGGCTTGCGTATTTGACCGAGTCGGTGACCCAGCCCGCGGCAGCCGCCTGCACACATGGCGCCGAGGCTGAACCGACCGTAGTTGAGCGTATTCAACGCGACTTTGTGACCCTTTCCGATCTCGCCCAGCACGTTGTCAGCAGGCACGCGCGCGTCCTGCAGGATGATCGGCGTCGTTGATGAGCCGTGCAGGCCCATCTTGTGCTCTTCCTTCCCGGAACTGACGCCGGGAAACGCACGCTCAACGAGAAATGCGGTGAACTGCTCGCCGTCAACCTTCGCAAAGACGACGATGAGATCGGCGAAGCCGCCGTTGCTGATCCACATCTTCTCGCCGTTGAGCAGCCAGCTTCCGTCCGGCTGCCTGACCGCACGGGTCTTTGCGGCCAGCGCGTCGGATCCAGACCCCGACTCGCTCAAGGCGTACGCGCCGATGATCTCGCCGGCGACGAGCCTGGGCAGGTACTTTTCCTTCTGCTCGTTCGTGCCGAACATGACCAGCGGCAGGATGCAGAGGTTTGCCTGCCCGCCGAATGTGGTCGCGAACGAGGCCGCGCGCGCAAGACGTTCGACCACCACGAGGGACGATGCCTTGTCCAGATCGAGGCCGCCGTACTGCTCCGGGACGGCGATGCCGAACAGCCCGAGGTCGGCCGCACGCCGGATCATCCGGCGCGCGAGCTCCCAGTCTTTGGTCTCGAGTTGATCGGTGGCGGGCAGCAGCTCGTTGTCGACGAACTCCTGCGCGGTCTGCGCCATCAATCGGTGCTCGTCGGTGAGCTTTTCCGGTGTGAAGACGTCAGATGGAGGCACGTCTTCGAGAAGAAACGAACCGCCTTTGCGAAGTTGCGTGGATGTCGTCATCGTACTTTCGTAGGGCATCCCTTCATCGGGTGCCATGACCTACAGTCGCTCGAAAATTCCTGCCGCGCCCATACCGCCGCCAACGCACATTGAGACGAGTCCGTACCGTGTCTGACGACGGCGCATTTCGTGGAGCAGCGTTGCCGTCAGTTTCGCGCCGGTACAGCCGAGCGGATGGCCAAGCGCAATCGCGCCGCCATTGACGTTCAGTTTATCGGGATCGATCGGCAGCTCACGGAGACAGGCGAGTACCTGCGCGGCGAACGCTTCGTTCAGCTCCACGAGATCGATGTCGCCCAGCGTCAGCCCAGCGGATTTGAGCGCCTTGCGGATCGCGGGCACCGGCCCGATGCCGAACCGCTCCGGTTCGACACCTGCGGTGGCAAACGAGACGAACCGGGCCAGCGGCTGGAGGCCACGGGCCCTCGCGAACTCCGCGGACGTCACCAGTACCGCCGCGGCGCCGTCACTCGTCTGGGATGTGTTGCCCGCCGTGACGGTACCGTTCACATGGAATGCGGGCCGAAGCTTTGCCAGCGCTGCCGCCGACGTATCGCGCCGCGGGCCCTCGTCCTGGGTGAACGTCACGTCGCGGATCTCAGGAGTTGCGACTGTGAAGGTCAGCGGCGTGATCTCGTCGGCGAATCGACCCGCGTCGATTGCGGCGAGCGCGCGCTGGTGACTGCGCAGCGCAAACGCGTCCTGCTCGTCTCTCGAAATGGCGCACTCGCGCGCGTGGTTCTCGGCCACCAGCCCGGTGCTCAGATAGACGTCCGGATAACCATCCACCAGCGTCGGGTTTGGCGAGACCTTGTTACCGCCCATTGGCACCATGCTCATCGACTCGGTGCCGCCGGCAACGATCGCGTCGGCGAAGCCGCACATGATCCGCTCGGCGGCGTAGGCGATCGCCTGCAGGCCGGACGAGCAGAAGCGATTCACGGTGACTGCGGAGGCCTCGACCGGAATACCCGCGCGCAGGCTCGCGATGCGCGCCACGTTGAGCCCCTGCTCCGCTTCAGGCATTGCGCAGCCGATGATCACGTCGCTGATCTCTTTTGCGTCCACGCCAGGCGCGCGGCGCAGCGATTCCTGAATCACGGCGGCAGCCATATCGTCCGGCCGCACCGTGCGCAGTGAACCGGCGGGTGCCTTGCCAACAGCCGTTCGCGTCGCCGATACGATTACTGCGTCCTGCATGTGAAGTCTTCCAACAGGTCTTCGAGCGCGTCTCCGACTTCGCTCGCCTGACCCTCGAACAGATGATTGGCGCGGTCGATTTCGATCAGCTCTTTCGGATCGCTGAGCTGCGCGTAGAACTCGCGAACGGATCGAAGCGGAATCAGCTCGTCGGCCTCGCCGTGGATGACGAACTTGGGCTTGGTCGACCGCTTCACGATCCCGTAGTCGTATTTGTCGACCGGCGGCGCAATGCCGATCAACGTGCACACCCGATCGTCTTCGGCCCCGCATGTCATCGCGATGTACGAGCCGAACGAGAAGCCCGCCGCCCACAGTTCGGTGCCGGGATAGCGGCCCGCGAAGTAGTCCAGTGCCGCGCGGAAGTCGTCCTTTTCGCCGAGTCCTTCGTCCCATTGTCCGGCGCTGCGGCCGACGCCGCGAAAATTGAATCGCAGGACGGCGCAGCCGATCCGGGTCAGGGCCTTGGCCCCCTGGAAGACGACCTTCGTATGCATCGTCCCGCCCTGCGTCGGCAGCGGATGTGCGAACACCACCGCGGCGCGCGGCTTGTCCGCCGTCGCTTTAGTGGAGGCGGGGAGATCGATCAGCACTTCGAGCGGACCTGCCGGCCCCGGGATCTCACGAACGACCTCAGCCAACTTTCTTCTCCCCTGACGGCCGTAGCTTCAGCGCAGTCGGTTGCGAAGCCCCTTCGTGCCGTTGTCCATGCTGGTGCACAAATGGTCCCACCGCGGCAGCGAAGGCGTCCGGTCGCGTGACCAGCCCGATGTGCCCGGTTCGCGAAATCGTCACGCGCTCCGCGTGCGGCCACATACGCGTGTACTCCTCGGTGAGACGCACCGGCACGACGTTGTCGAGAGCGGCGTCGCCAGTGACGACGAGTGTCGGGATGTGGAGTGCCGCCAACTCATGGTCGAGCTGCAGCGACTCCACCAGCCCAACGCGTCGCGCCATGCGCGTCGGCGACAACATGTGGATCAGTACGTTCAGCCCGTGACGAATGGCAGTCGCCATACCCGGTAGGACGCCGGAACTGGCCGCCGCGATCTCTTTGTACATGCGTAGCGACCCGATGACGAAGAGCGGCGAGAGCAGCAGCGGTGCCCGCGTGTAGAAACGGATGCGGGCATTCGGCGTCCATCCGGGAGGAATGGCTGACACCAGCACCAGGCCCGCGACCCGCTCCGGATGTCGAGCCGCAAACGCCGTAGCCACGAGTCCGCCGTAGGAGACGCCGGCCACGACGGCGGATGCGAGTCCGGCACGATCCATCGCTTCTTCTACCTGGTCCACATATGAATCGAAACCGTGCGCGGGATCGAAACGTCCGCCGCACGTTGGCTCGTCGGCCAGCGAAAAGGTGATCACGCGACACCGTGCCGCCAGCGCATCAACGGCAGGCTTCATCCATTCCCATCGCCCCTGGATGCCAGGGATGATGACGATCGGAGCGCCTGAGCCGACGTCGACGAACTTCAAGTCCCAACTCCCAACTTCCAACTACCGACTTCCAAACTAACTACGAACTAGCCAACTATCCAACTACCAACTAGCCACCTACCAACTAGTTCCGCAGTGGCTTCCCGGTCTTCAGCGTGTGGGCGATCCGTTCCTGCGTCTTCCGCTCTGCGACGAGACTCAGAAATGCTTCGCGTTCGAGGTCGAGCAGATGCTGCTCCGTGACGACGCTCGCGTTTGGCAGTGAGCCGCCGGCCATGATCGTTGCGAGCTTCCGGCCAATCAGAGCGTCATGGTCGCTGATGCGGCCGGCGCGGTGCGCCAGATGCACGCCAAGCTTCAACGGCGCCGCGACGGTGTCTCCGCCCACAGGAATCGCCTGTCGCGGTACGGGCGGCTGATATCCCTCGTGGACACGCTGCAAGGCACGGGTCTTTGCATCCGATAGCAAGCGCTCGCGATTCATCGTGTAGGCGTCGGTCGCCTGCAGGTATCCGAGCCGTTGCGCATCGGCCGCGCTTGTCGATGTTTTCGCGAAGCCGATGTTTTCGAAGGCACGTTGAATCGTCGGCAGCAGGTCCGTCCCGATACGCGCGTCGGCGGCCCGGGCGACCATCTCCTTGGTGCCGCCGCCCGCGGGGATCAGGCCGACGCCAACTTCAACAAGTCCGATGTAGGTTTCAGCCGCCGCCTGTATGCGATCGGCGTGCAGCGCGATCTCACAGCCGCCACCGAGCGCCAGTCCTGCGGGTGCGACGATGACCGGTACATCTGCGTAGCGCAGCGCCATCGTTGACTGCTGGAACGCCCGGACCATTAGGTCAATCTCATCCCAGTTTTCTTCCTGGGCCTCCAGCAGCACCAGCATCAAGTTCGCGCCGGCGGAGAAGTGGACGCCCTCGTTGCCGACGACCAGCGCTGCGAAGTTCGTTGAGGCCTCGCGGACGCCTTCGTGCAGCATCTGAATCGTGTCGCCGCCGATCGCGTTCATCTTCGAGTGGAACTCGACGGCGAGCACGCCGTCGCCAAGATCGACGAGGCGGGCGCCGGTGTTCTGCCGAACCGTGGCCGAGCGATCCTTCGCCGCCCGCAGAATCTGGAGGTCTGGCGCGGCTGGCGAGACTTCTCCGTCGCGTAACCGATTCCGCCCGCTGGCGATGGCCTCACGCCACAGCTCCGGAACGTCGTGTCCGCCTCGATCGTCGTGGTGTCCGCCTTCAGGCGGACCCACGTCCGTCGTCATCAACTCAGGCGCGGCCTTCCCGGCGGCGTCGAGCACCTGCTGAATGCCAATGGCATCGGCGACCTCGAACGGCCCGAGCTCCCAGCCGAAACCCCACCGCATCACCCGATCCACGTCGTCCGCGGAATAGGCGATCGCCGGTGTCACGCGAGCCGTGTACACCAGCGCAGGCGCGAGAGTTTCTCGAAGCAGCTGGCCGGCCTTGTCTTTGGCATGAAACAGCGTGCGAATCCGCTCGCCAACGTCGTTAATCGACCTGCCCGCTTCGATGGAACCGAGTTTCGGGGACTGCCGCGGACGGTAGTCGAGCGTCTTCGGATCCAGCGTGAGGATTTCCGATTCGCCCGCCTGGTTTTTGATTCGCTTGTAGAAGCCCTGGCCCGCCTTCTCGCCGGTCAGGCCCCGCTCGACCATCTGCTTCACGAACGGCGGCAGGACGAACACTGACCTGGCGTCCGGATCGGCGAGACGCTCCTGCAGGTTCTCGATCACGTGAGCGAGGATGTCGACGCCGGCGAGATCGAGCGTGCGGAACGTCGCGCTCGCCGGACGGCCGATCGCGAGGCCGGTGATGGCGTCGATTTCCTCGATCGTGTATTCCCCGGCGGCAACTTGTGCCAGCAGCAGCGTGACTCCATAGAGCCCGATGTGGTTGCCGATGAAGTTTGGCGAATCCTTCGCGAGCACCACGCCCTTGCCAAGCCGGTGATCGGCAAACCTCGTGACGATATCGATGACGGCCGGCTGCGTGTCAGCCGTCGGAATGACTTCCAGCAACCGCAGATATCGTGGCGGGTTGAAGAAGTGCGTGCCCAGCCAGTGCCGGCGGAAATCGTCGCTGCGTCCCTCCGCGAGCGCGGCAATTGGAATCCCGGAGGTGTTGGAGCTGACGATGGAACCGGGCCGTCGGGCGGCATCGACCTTCTCGAGCAGCGCGCGCTTGACGTCCAATCGCTCGACCACGGCTTCGATGATCCAGTCGGCCTCCGAGATGCGGCCAAGTCCGGCGTCGAAGCTGCTCGTCGTGATGAGCTTCCAGGTATCCGGCGTGAAGAACGGATCCGGTTTCAGCGTCCGTGCGCGCTGAAGCCCTTGCGCGGCTGCCTCAGGAGTGACGTCGAGGAGCAACGACGGGACGCCGGCGTTTGCGAAGTGGGCGGCAATCTGGCTGCCCATCACGCCAGCGCCGAGGACAGCGACCGAGCGAATCACAGTTCCAGTCTATCGACGGCGGGTGCGATTGGTCTAACGACTTTGCACCTACTCGAGCGCAGCGCGGGCGATCGGCCGGGTCAGGCAGGTCGGCCCCCCGGCGCCCTTGGCGCTAATCTCGTGTCCGACGTACTCCGTGACGTCGACGCCAGTCTGTTCGAGTGCCGCGCGGGTTTTGGGATTTCCGGCCACCATCACACAACGGCCGGGGCTGAGCGCAAGAACGTTGCATCCCATGGAGTCGAATTCCTCGTCCGGAACGTCTATCAGTCGATACCCCCGATCGAGCAGCAGTTGCCTGAACGGCACAGGCAGCAGCCGCGAATAGACGACGGCGAGATCGCGATCGACCGGACTGATGAGCGACATCAGATGCATGACGTCGCTCTCGCCGCGCCAGTGGGGAAGCGGCACTTCGACGACGTCTACCGACTCACCGACGATCGCTCGCAGCTGATTGATTCCCTCGGCATTCGTCCGGTAGCCGAGGCCAACGACCAGTGTTCGATCGTCGAGCCAGACGACATCGCCGCCCTCCAGCAGGCCTGGAGCGTTGATGTGTCCGGCGACCGGGACCGGGGGCGTCATCGCGCGAAACGCCTGCTCCTGCGCGTGCGGTTCGGACTGGCGCGCACGTTTTCCCATGCGACAAAGGATCAGTCCCTTCGGGCTGACGATCGATGCATCGCGGGCGTAGACGGAGTCCAATGTGGTTTCGGGAGTCCGCGGCAGCTGGTGGATGGCCGCCCCTGACGAGCGGAGGATTTCGAGAAATCGCTCGTACTCGTCAATGGCGGCGCCAAGGTCCGGGGCAGCGGTGAAGTTGAGCGGCTGCCATTCCGACGCAATCGTCCGTTCGTCAACGAAGGCGTCGCGCGCGTGCTTGACGACCACGCTGATCAGCCGGCCGACTTCGGATAGCGCTGGCACCCCTGAAAGGGGTGCCCCACGAGCGTCTGGCGGCAGTGGCGTCATTTCCATTTGATCAGGATCGATTCTCGATCGAAGAGTGAGATCGCTGCTCGAAGGACGAGCAGATTGCACACGGTCAGCACGGCGCCGATGGCCAGCAGGATGTGGGTATCCAGGACGACACCGCCGACGAATTGCGCCACTTGGAGGATGCCGACGGGAATGATGAGGACCAGCGCGCCGAGCTGCTGCGCGCTTCGGGGATCGTTCACGCGCGACGACGCGCAGACGGCGAGCTGGAGGCCGAACAGCGAGGCGAGCGGACCGATGAGGAACACCAGCCCGAGGGATCGCGGTGTGAGCAGCGCTCGCCAGACGCCCGGCTCCGCGATCAACCCAATCAACACCACATACAGGACGAAACAGGCCGTGGTCAGCAGCACGCCGGGGATTGCTGCGCTGATCACTTTCGCTGCGAGCAGCTCGCGCGTCTTCAGTGGTGTGGCCAGCAGCGGCTCGAGCGTGCGCGCCTGTTTCTCCCCGATGATGCTGTGCGCGGCAACCGACATTCCACCCGTCACCGTCGTCAGGCCGACGAGCAACGCCAGCGTCTGTTGAAAGATGAACGCCTGGATTGCCGCCTCAGGGTTGAGTGTCGGGGCTGATGGCTCCGTCTGATAGAACAGCTTCGCGATGTCGAAATCGCTCGAGTCCGAGAGCCGCTCGCCGGTGACGGCCGGGATGATGACCGCAATGACGAAGGGATAGAAGATCGCCGCCAGTCCGGTCAGCAGCGATGGAATGAAGATGCCGGGGCTCTGCCGCAGTTCGGCGAAATCCTTGGCGACCAGCGCAGCCACGCGCCTCATCGCCGGTCCTCCTTGAGCAGCCGGAGGTACACCTCTTCCAGCGTCCGCTCCTCGGGAATCACGGACACGATTCTCGCACCGGCATCGACCAGGGCTTTGACGATTGCCGGCGCGACCGGCGTCTCGCCGTCTACCGCGACGGACAGCGTGTGGTTTTCCGTCTTCACGTCTGTCGCGCCCGTCGCGCGAACGATGGCGTCGTAGTTGGCCGCGGGCTCGGTCACCGTGATCGAGACACGCCTGCCGAACAGGCGCGACCTGAGCGCATCGGGCGTATCGAGCGCGATCAGACGCGAGCGCAACACGGCGACGCGATCGGCGATGCGTTCCACCTCGTCCAGGTTATGCGTGGAGATCACGACGGTCCGACGCTCATTCTTCAGCCGGACAATCAACGCGCGCGTCTCGTGCGCGCTCTCGGGATCGAGCCCCGCGGTCGGCTCGTCGAGCAGTACGATCGACGGATCGTGGAGCAGCGTTCGCGCCAGGGCAACACGCTGCTTGAGCCCTTTCGAGAGCTGTGCGGCCTGGTCGCCGGCGCGATTGCCGATGCCAAACAGATCGAGAACGCGTTGGATCGCGTCGGCGCCGACCCCCTGCAGCCGCGCGTAGACCAGCAGGTTGTCGTACACGGTCAGCCGGTCCCAGAGGCCCGGCGCTTCGGTCAGGAATCCGATCCGGCCGCGCAGTCGCGACGACGTCGCCTGCATCAGGTCGCCGTCGATGTGAACCGTCCCCGATGAAGGAGTAATCAGCCCCGCCATCATCCGCAGCGTCGTCGTCTTGCCGGCGCCGTTCGGGCCGAGCAGCGCAAAAATCTCGCCCGGCGCAAGCGCGAATGACAGATCCTCGACCGCGACGCGGTCGTCGAATCGTCGCGTGAGATGGGACGCAGTCAGCACGCGCGCCCTAGTAGGCAGCGAGCGTCTTGATGGCCCTCAGGACGTCGGCGGACCCGGGCAGGATGACTTCTTCGAGCGCCGGCGCGTACGCAACAGGACAGTCGAGCGCTGCCACGCGTTTGACCGGCGCGTCGAGGTGCTCGAACAGCTCGTCGGAAATGCGCGCCGCGATCTCCGCGCCGAAGCCGCAGGTGAGCTGATCTTCGTGCGCGATGATCACGCGGTTCGTGCGCCGCGTGAATACGGCGATCGTCTCCCAGTCGTACGGAATGATCGATCGCAAATCAACAACCGCCACGCTGATGCCATCACGTTCGGCTTGCTGTGCGGCGAGCAGCGTTCGCTGCACGAGCGCTCCCCAGGTGAACACGACGATGTCGTGGCCGTCCCGCGCGACAGAGGCCTTGCCGAACGGAATCATGTACTCGCTGCCGGGGTAGGGCGACTTGTTGTAGGTCTGCCGGTAGAGATGTTTGTGCTCGCAAAACAGGACCGGGTCGTCGCAGCGGATGGCGGTACGAAGGAGGCCGGCCGCGTCCTGCGCAGTCGAGGGAAACACAATCCGGATGCCCGGCGTGTGCGCAAAAATCGAGACGCCCGATTGGCTGTGATACGGAGCACCGCCGCGCAGATAGCCGCCGATGGGTACGCGGATGACAACCGGACACGACCAGCGATTGCCGGAGCGGTAGCGCATCATCGACAGCTCATCGCGAATCTGCATGAAGCCGGGCCAGATGTAGTCGAAGAACTGGATCTCGACGACCGGCTTCAGGCCGCGAAGTGCCATCCCCACGGCGCGTCCGATGATGTTGGCCTCGGCAAGCGGCGAGTTGAAGACGCGTTCGCTGCCGTAGAGGCGCTGCAGCCCGTGCGTGACCTTGAACACGCCGCCTTTGCCGGCGACCTGCGCAAGCGCTTCCTCGCGCGAGGCGTCAGCCACGTCCTCGCCAAAGACGACGATGCGTGGATCGCGTCCCATTTCATCTTTGAGCGTCCGGTTGATCGCGCTGACCATCGTGTCGGGCGCACCTTCCGGGACGGGAGGCGTCGCGAACGCATCCGACTTCGGATCAACGTCGGGCGAAAAGACGAAATCAGCCGCGGTGGCCGGATCGGGCATCGCGGCGTTGAGCGCGGATGCGGCGGCTTCGTTCACTTCCTGATCGACCGAGGCGGCGATCTCCGCCAGGTCCTCATCCTTCGCGAGTCCCTCGTGCTTGAGGAAATGGCGCATGCGCACGAGCGGATCGCGGCGCGCCTCGGCCTCTCGCTCAGCCGCCGTCTTGTACAGCTTCTCGTCGTCCGAGAGTGAGTGTGAGTACGGCCTGACGACTGTTGCGTGCACCAGCACTGGTCCATAGCCGGCCCGGAGGTGTGCCACCGCCTCGCGCATCGTGCGATAGCTGGCGATGTAATCCGTGCCGTCGCAGCGGAACACCCGCAGGCCAACGAAGCTCTCGACGATGCGTGAGATGTCGCCGCCGGGGGTCTGCACTTCGACCGGGACGGAGATGGCGTAGCCGTTATCCTCGACGAGAAACAGGACCGGCAGCTTCCGCGCGCAGGCGGTGCTCAGCGACTCCCAGAACTCTCCCTCGCTGGTGGCGCCGTCGCCGATCGACAGATAGGTGACTTCATCCGCGTGAAAACGTTCCTCGCGACCGGGGATCTGCTCGACGCGTTCGTAGATGCGGCGGGCATCGGCGGAGCCGACGGCGTGCAGACACTGGGTTCCCGTGCAGCTGCTCTGCGACGGGATGTTCAGCGCGCGGTGTCCCCAATGCGACGGCATCTGGCGTCCGCTGTTCGCCGGATCCTCGATGGATCCAACGGACGCGAGAAACATCTCGCGCGGCGTCATCCCGAGCGTCAGGCACAGGGCACGGTCGCGGTAATACGGAAAAAACCAGTCGTAGCCGGGTTTCAGGTGCTTGCCGGCCGCAACAAGGATGGCCTCGTGGCCGGCGCCGCTGATCTGGAAATACGCCTTGGACTGGTTCTTGAGTTGAATCTCCTTGTCGTCGACGCGGCGCGACAGGAGCATCAGGCGATAGGCCGAGAGCAGGTCGTTTCTGGTGAGTCCCTCGTGGTCCCGACGCGCTTTTGCCGCAGAGGCGCGCGCGTCGGCGCCATTGGCCAGGGTCGACCCCTTCATCGCTGGCGCCGATTATGGCATTAACGCCGGGCACCCTGAAGGGGTGCCCTACTGGCCTGACGGGGTGCCCTACAGTTGGGTGCGAGCCTACGGTTCCGCGTCCACGAGCCAGTCCTGACGGATCGGGCTGAACACGTCGAGCTCGAACGTGTCATCCAGCGCTTCGGCCTGGTGTGGGGTTCGTGAGGGGATGTGCAGGACCTCGCCTTCGCGCACGATGATTTCTTCACCACCGACAAGGAAGCGAAGCGCGCCCTGCAGGATATAGGTCATCTGCTCGCTGTCGTGCGCGTGCATCGGAATCAGGGCGCCGCGCTTCAGGTAGATCTGCGCCAGCATCTCGCGTTCACCGGCCACGATCTTCTGCGACACCATCTCGGTGACTTTGTCGAGCGCGATTTCGTCCCAGCGGTGCAGTCTAGCGGGCATAAGAGGGTACGGAGGCGACGGAGTCAACGGTTTCACAGGAGCACGGAGACACGGAGACGAACAGAGAGAACTTAGTACAAGCGCCGAAGTCAGCAGCCGTTCGCACGCCGACCAATCGAACGGCCTCCGTGCGTCTCCGAAGCTCCGTTGCTCCTGTAAACCGTTATCTCCGTCTTCTCCGCTAACTCTAATGCACGCGGCGATTGATGTCGTCTGCGCGGCCGCCTGAATACACGTCGAACTTCCGGCGCATCCGATTGATACGCCATTTCACGACGCGGTACTGGATCTCGGCCTTGAGGTTGAGGCGAGGTTTCTTCAGAAACAGGTAGCCAGCCGCCAGACCGCCCAGGTGCGTGGTGTGCGCGACGCCCCCGCTGCTGGCGCTCACGGCCGCCAGTAACGAAATGCCGCCCATGATCATCACGAAATACCGTGCCGGCACCGGGAACACGAACATGACGAGAATCGGCCGGTGCGGGAAATACAACGCATAGGCGAGGAGGACACCGAAGATCGCACCCGATGCGCCGATCGTCAGCGACTGGTAAAGCGATGAAAAGATGGCCAGCGGCACGAACGAAAGCACGACCGTGGTGAGCGCGGCGCAGACACCGCAGAAGAAGTAGAACTTCAGGAAGTAGCGCGTGCCCCACATCCGTTCCAGCTCGACGCCGAACATCCACAGCGACAACATGTTGAACAGGATGTGCCCGACACCGCCCCGACTATGCAGGAACATGTACGTGGCGAGACGCCACAATTGACCCTGGCCAACCACGGCGGACGGCTGCATCCCAAACCAGTTCTGGACTGCGCCGTAAAAGAACGAGAGCACGAACATCACGACGTTCGCGATGATCAGCCACTTGACCGCAGGCGAGATTCCGCCCGGGCCGAAGGCGTACGACAAACCGGATGGTGATGGGGCTCGGCCTCGCATGGATTCCAGTCTCGTCTAATCGGGGGCTACGGAGCAACATCTGTACCCGTGCTCTCGGATGTGGCGACATCCGACGCGCGGGCGGTGACGTGCGCGGTGCGCGACGCAGGCAACGGAAGCGCGAGCGCTGCTGCAATGAGAGGGGCGAACGACATCACTGTCAATGTCTTTTCGATCCCGAAGCGATCAGCGGCCATTCCGACGAGCGGCACTGTCAGCCCGCCAACGCCCCACGCGAACCCCATCATCAACGACGACACCGTAGCGGCGCTGATCGGCGCGATCATCTGCGCGAAGGTGACGTTCACCGGCAACGTTGACTGGAGAAGAAAACCGCCGGCGGCCATGGTGGCGACCAGCCACCAGCGATCGAGGAGCAGCGCAACCGCCAGAAACGGCACGGCGCCGACGAGCGACAGCATGATGACGCGGCGCGCGCCGAAGCGATCGGCAATCGGGCCACCGAAGAACCCGCCCGCACCGACGGCGCACAGATAGACCGACGCCGCGGTGCCAGCCTGCGCGATGGACATGCCGCGTCGCGTGAGCATGATCGGTATGAACGTGGAAAAGCTGATCGCCGTCAGCGTTCGCAACACCACAATCACGTAGAGCAGCGTCAGCGGTTTCGCGTAGGGGCGGAGCGCCTGCAGTCCGCGACTGGCCGTGGACTCATGCAAGCGCTCGACGGCCGGCACGCGGCGCAGCAGGACACCCCCGAGTACGCCGAGCCCGGGAACGACGAGCCACGGCATCGCCCGCAGTCCGAATCGCTGGACGAACGGCGCAAACAGCAACGGCGCCATGGCCTGTCCGAGCGTGCCACTCGTGATGTGGAACGACATCGCGAAGCCGCGATGCTGACCACTGTATCTGTGGACGAGCGCTGCGGCGGGCGGATGAAACGCCGCGCCGCCAAGACCGCCGATGATCAGAATTGCGGCGAGCATCCATGCCGTCGGCGCCAGGCCGATCAACGGCAGCATCGCGACGGCGAGCAGCGGGCCGCCGATCAGCAGGAGGCGCGGATTCGATCGATCCGCGATGTAGCCGAACCCCAGCTGGGCGACGGAGTTGGCCAGCTGGAAACACATCTGCAGCGTGCCCGCACCGGCGAGCGTCAGGTGCAGATTGGTGATCAGCAACGGCAACAGCGGTGTGAGGACGTTGCCGTAGCCATCGACGAGAAAGTGGGTGCTCGCCAGCACCACGACGGTGCCATGCAGACCGAACGGACGGAAGGACTTCATGCCGAACGGCGGCGGAATCTGCGGAGGATCAGGCGCATGCTGTCGTTGAATTCTTCGATTTGGAGCACCCAGGCCCCGGCAGCAAGCGTGGCGAGGGCGACGGCGATCGTGAAGCAGAGCCGCAGGAGCTGCCATGGCAGCGCGGACTGTGGCATCCACGTCGCAGTCCAGCGCTCCACCACGAACGCCACCGCCCCCATCGCGATTGAGGCAATCACGATTCGGACGGCGGAGGTGATCAATCGGCGTTCGTGAAGGCCGCCGACGTGTCGACGCAGGATCACAAACAGCGCGGTGGCATTGAACAGCGCGGCGATCGACGTGCCCAGCGCCAGCCCGGTGTAGCCCATCACGCGAACGAGCATGACGTTGAGCGCGGCGTTCACCAGGACGGCGATCATGCTGACGACCACAGGGACCCGGTTCTTCCCGATGGCATAGAAGACCGGCGACGCGATCCGGACAACCGAGTATCCGACGAGGCCGACGGCATAGCACCGAAGTGCAGCCGCCGTGGCCACCGTGTCGCTGGCGTGAAACGCCCCGCGCTCGAAGATCACGCGCACGATCGGAATCCCGAGCACCGCCAGCCCGATCGTCGCCGGCACGTTCAGCATCAGCATCAGCGAGATGCCGCGTGCGATCGTGTCGCGGACAGCAGCGAGGTCCTTCTGCGTGACGTGTCGGGAGACGGTTGGGAGCGTTGCGGTGGCAATCGAAACGCCGAACAGTCCGATCGGCAGATACATCAGGCGAAACGCATAGTTCAGCCACGACACCGCGCCGGTGCCCTGACCGGTGGCCAGCTGGTTGTTGACGACGAGATTGATCTGCGTGGCGGCCATGCCGATCGTGCCCGGACCCATCAGCAGCAGCACTCGACGCAACCCTTCATCGCGCCAGTCGAGCGTCAGCCGATACCGAAAGCCCTCGCGCCTGAGCGTCGGCCATTGCAGGGCCAGCTGCGCGATGCCGCCGAGCAGCGTGCCGATGGCAATCGCCGTGATGGGGGCGACGCCCATCCGGCCGAGCGGCGGCACCAGTGCGAACGCGCAGATGATCGTCATGACGTTGAACATCGCCGGCGACAACGCCGGGATGAAGTAGTGATGCAGCGAATTCAACATCCCCATCAGCGCCGCCGCGAGCGCGATGAACAGCAATGACGGAAGCATGATGCGCGCGAGATCAATCGTCAGCGTCAGCTTGGCGGGATTTGCGGTATAGGTCTCGTCGGCCAGCAGGCGGACCAGGGGATCCGCGAAGACGATGCCCAGCACCACGAGCACGCCCGTGACGACGATCAGCGCGTTGATGACGTTATTGCCGACCCGCCATGCCGATTCCTTTCCGCGCGACGTCAGGTAAGAGGTGAACGTCGGAACGAAGGCCGCACTCATCGCGCCTTCGGCGAACAGGTCACGCAGTAGATTGGGAATGCGAAAGGCGACGTAGTAAGCGTCCATCGCCACCGACGCACCGAACAGATGGGCGAGAACCTGATCCCGAACCAGGCCGAGGATGCGGCTGGTCATGGTGGCCGCGCCGGCTGATGCCGCGGAGCGCGCCAGTCGGGAGGACGCGCCGCCGTCCGAAGGCCCTCGAAGGGTCGAAGAATCAGCCGCCAAGTGTGCGGCGTACCGCGTCGTTGACCGCGCGTCCGTCGGCGTTCTTGCCGGCGAGCTTCGGCATCACGGCTTTCATGACCTTTCCGATGTCCTTGACCGACGTGGCGCCGGTCTCGGCGATCGCGGCAGCGACCGCCGCCTCGATGTCTTCGGCGCTCAAAGCGGGCGGCAGATAGTGCTCGAGCACGGCGATCTCGCCGGTCTCCTTGGCGACGAGGTCCGTCCGGCCAGCACTCGCGAATTGCTCGATCGAATCGCGTCGCTGCTTGACGAGCGAGGCGACGACCTGCAGAACTTCCGCGTCCTCGAGGTCGCGACCTTTCTCGACGCCCTTGTTCATGACCGCGGCCTTCAGCATCCGTAGCGCCGACAGGCGCGCCGCGTCCCTCGCCTTCATGGCAGCCGTCAGATCCGCGCCGATCGTGTCGTTGAGGCTCATTTAGTGATCCTGGTCTGAATCGCCATACGTGATGTGCCAGCCGTTGGTCTCGTCGTAAAACCCCTTGGGGACCTGCACGGCGTTGACCTTGACGCTCACCTCGATCGTCGACTTCACGCTGAAGTACCCGTTTCGCCTCAACACGCGGCGGAATGGCAGGTTCATCGCGTAGCAACGGACCTTGTCGGAATCTTCCGCGCGCGCGGCACGATCGACCCAGCGCAGCAGCGTCTTCAGCCCGGCCACATCGTCGGGATCCACGAGAAAGTCCACCAGCAGCGTTACGCGGCCGAGCGGCTCGTGGCGATGACGATACACGGCGTAGCCGTGAACCTCACCCTGACGTTTCAACGCGACGATCTGATAGCGCACATGCGGAGCTTCCAGATATCGCCAGTTCAGATACGGAGCGTCACGCCGAATCGCCAGATCGAACTTGCCGGCCAGCCGTTCCCACAAGGCCGTGAAGTCGCGGTCGAACCGACGAATCGGCTCGCACTCAGCGCGCAGCGGCCGCGAGCGTGCGGCCACCTGCACGAGCGGCCAGGTGACTGCGGAGATGAGACGGTTCACCGGCGTCGGCAGGTGCGGCAGTCTCACCGCGCGCCGTGTGAGCGGCTTGACGAGGCATGGAACGACGTGCGCCGGAGGCCAGTGAAGCCGGTCGAGAAGATCGCGCGCCTCGGCGGAGGCGCCAAGCGCGAGGACCGCACCGCTGTTCCGGTCCCAGGCGCGGACGAGCGCTTCGCCGAGTCCCTGTCGATCGCGTTCGGGGGCGACCATCGCGTCGGCACCCCACGCCCCTTCGACCTCGAGCCCTTTCAGAGAGACACGAACGGGAAGCGTCGGATAGTGACCGACGACCGTCGGCCCTTCACGCGCGACCCAGATCCATGGTTGGCCGGAAGGGTTGTACGGGTTGCGACGATGCTGCCAGTCCCAACGCAGACGGGTGGCGTCCGCTGCGTCCGCGCCCTGCATGCGACGGTACAGCAGTTCGACACCACGACGGTCTTCAGGACGGAAGCGATCGATCTCTGACATGACCTGAAACGGAGCGCGTGGACCTGCGAGCCGTCTCTATTGTAAGGGCGCGCGGCGAACGAGCGCGTCAGCGCTGATTCGATGGCGGCGGCTGCGGCGGCTGCGGCTGCGGTGAGATCTCGCCAGGACGCGAGCTACCCGGCAGCGTCTGCAGCGTTGTCGGCGGCCGGAAGGGGACCGCTGTTCCAGGCACCACCGTCTCCGTTGTCGAGCCAAACGGTGCATTAGCGCCGGCTGGCGTCACCACGCGAACCACGCCAGGCGTGTTTGCCGCTCCCGGCGTCGTCGCGAACGGGTTCGCCGGAGTCGGCATCCGCGCTCCCGCCTGCGGGAAAGCAGCGTCCGGATCGTCGCGGCCATCGTCGAGAGCTGGCCGCTGCACGGTGGCCGCGCCGAACGTCACCGGTGCAGGGTTCCGGACGGCGTTGCTGGTCGGCAGGATGATGACGCCACCCAGACGCGACAAGCCGGTGCTCTGGTCACGCTGGGTCACGACATAGCCCGCCACAGCGCGCAGCAGGATCTCGAGCGCCTGGCGTTCTGGAACTGCGGTCAGTTCCAGTGAGACCGGCGCACCGCTGAGGCGATCCGCATTCACGAAGCGCGTGCCGCCCAGCCGGGACCATTCGTCGAGGATGGTTCGGAGCGGCGCGTTTTGAGCGTTCAGCGTGACGAGACCGCTGTTGAACTGAAGGGTGACAGCCTGGGCCGACGCCGAAACGGCAGAGCCGAGCAGCAGCGCCAGGGTGGCGGCGATCGCGGTTTGAAACTTCATAGTTCTATTCCCAACCAGTATACGGGCCGTTCGTTCACCGTGCCCGGATGTGTTCGATGACCGAACGGATGATGTCGTCCAACCCCATTTTCGGCGCGAAGCTGATGAGACTTTGAATCTTGGAGATATCGGGCACCCGCCTGGGCATGTCCTCGAATCCGGCCTCATACGCCACGTCGTAGGGCACATTCACAACCGCGGAGCTGCTCTTCGTCATCTTCTTGACACGTTCGGCGAGCTCGCCAATGGTCACTTCGCTCGTACTTCCGACGTTGAAGACATCGCCAATGGCCTTTGGCTCCTGCGCCAGCTTCACCAGCGCATCGACCACGTCTCCCACGAAGGTAAAACTGCGCGACTGTGTGCCGTCGCCAAACACCGTGATCGGCTGCCCGGCGAGCGCCTGCCGGACAAAGGTCGGGAGCACCATCCCGTACTGCCCGGTCTGACGCGGCCCCACTGTATTGAATAGACGCACGATGACGACCGGCAGCTTCTTTTCCTTCCAGTACGCCAGCGCCAGAAACTCGTCGATGAGCTTGCTGCACGCATACGCCCACCGATGTTTAGACGTCGGACCCAGTACAAGGTCGGCCGCTTCACGGAACGGCACGTCGGTGCTCTTGCCATAGACCTCGGACGTGGACGCGATGAACACCAGCTTCTTCTTCTTGTTTGCGTGCTTCAGCACCACCTCGGTACCGTGCACGTTCGTCTCGAGCGTGTGGACCGGCTGTTCGACAATCAGCTTGACGCCCACGGCTGCCGCGAGATGGAAGACGACATCGCTGCGGTCGATCAGCTCGGCGAGCAGCGGTTCATTCATCACCGATTCCACGACGTAGGAGAAGCGTGGGTGAGTCTTCAGGTGCGTGATGTTGTCAATCGATCCCGTCGACAGGTTATCGATGACGAGCACTTCGTGTCCGTCGGCAAGCAGCCGTTCGGCAAGATGCGAGCCGACGAAGCCCGCGCCGCCTGTAATCAGTGCAATCACGCGACTACGTCCCGCCTGTCCACGTTCCTCGCGGCGGAGACAACCATCCGGACATCTGAGTCCGTCAGTCCCGGGTGCAGCGGCAGCGAGAGCAGTTCGCGCGTGGCTCGCGATGCCACAGGGCACTCGCGGGCGGGATACGCCGCAAACGCGGCCTGCTCATTCAGTGGCATTGGGTAATGGATCAATGTGTCGATTCCAGCAGCAGCCAGGGACGCCTGTAACGATTGGCGACCTGACGTCCGTACCGGGAAGAGGTGATACACGTGGCCTGAATCGCGTTCAGCAATCGGTCGTACTCCGGTATCTAGCGAGCGGCGGTACTCAGCGGCCAGCTCGCGGCGTCGGGCCGTCCACGCAGGCAGGAACGGCAGCCTGGCACGGAGAACCGCAGCCTGTATTTCATCGAGGCGGCTGTTGACGCCTGCCTCCGCGTGCACGTAGCGATCGGTCTGACCACCGTTCCGCAACCGCTTGATGCGATCTGCGACCGCCGCGTCATTGGTGATCGCCGCGCCGCCATCGCCGAGCGCGCCAAGATTCTTGGTCGGGTAGAAGCTGAACGCGCCGCCGACGCCGAACGTTCCAACCGGCGTTCCGCGCCACGACGCGAGATGCGCCTGGCAGCAGTCTTCGATCAGGGCGAGATTGTGCCGTGACGTAATGGCCATGAGCGCCGACATGTCCGCCGCCTGCCCGTACAGATGAACGGGGACGACCGCGCGTGTGCGGGAGCCGATGGCGGCGTCACAGGCCGCCGGATCCATCGTCAACGTCTGGTCATCGACGTCGACGATGACGGGAATAGCGCCGGCGGCGATGACCGCCAGCGCGGTGTACGCGGCGGTGATCGCCGGCACGATCACTTCGTCGCCCGCGCCGATGCCGGCGGCTCGCAGCATCAGCGTGATGGCGTCCGTACCGTTGCCGGTGCCGATCGCAAACCGGGCACCGCTCGCCGCGGCGAACTCCGATTCAAAGCCTTCGACTTCCGGCCCGAGGACGTACCAGCCGCGCGCGATGACACGTGCGATGGCCTCGCGTACCGCCCCGGCGTCCTCGCGGAGCCGGAGATCGAGAAAAGGAACCTTGACGGAGTCAGTCACGATGGTAAAGCGGACCCTGCAGCCGGCACGTAACGATCGAAGTGGTTCCGGTAGAACTCGATCGTCTGGCGCAGTCCATCGGCGAGATCGGTACGCGGCACCCATCCGAGCGTCTCTCTGATGCGCGTCGAATCGGCATAGAAGTCGCCGATGTCGATCGCTTTCTTCTCGGGTGGCCACTCGACGAAGCGGTAATGTCCGGAGCCGGCCACTCTGATCAGCAGCTCGACGAGGTCGCGATGCGCCGTTGGGGCGAGTCCACCGACGTTCAGGACCTGTCCGTTGCACGCCTCGCTGGCTCCCGCGCGCAGAAACGCGTCCGCGGCGTCGTCCACGTAGACGAAATCGCGCAGTTGCGAACCGTCACCGTAGATTTGAATTTCCCCGCCTTCAATGGCGAGACGGATGAACCAGGCGATGAAGCCTTGCCGGTTGTGTTTCAGTAGCTGCCGGGGTCCGTAGACGTTGGTCAGGCGCAGCGAGCATGCCCGGATGCCGAATACGTTGTTGTAGAGCAGATGGTAGTACTCGCCCGCCGCCTTGTTGATGCCGTTGACGTCCGCCGGCCGAACCAGGTGCGCCTCCGTCACGGGCAGGCTGTCTGCTTTGCCGTACACCTGTCGCGTGCCGGCGAAGACGATCTTCACCGCCGGGTTGTAGTTGCGGCACGCCTCGAGAATCGACAGCTGCGCGCGACAGTTGATCTCCAGATCCGTGTACGGATCGCGCATGCTGTCGATGTGGCTGACCTGCCCGGCGAGATTGAAGATGATCTCCTGGCCGCGCACGAGATAGTTCATCGTCGTCTGCTGACGCACGTCGGCGATGTTCACGCGCAGGCGATCTTCAATGCCGCAGATATTGAACAGGTTGCCGCCGTAGTCGTCGATGAGGGAGTCGACGATCACGACGCGCGCCCCGAGCTCCACGAGCCGCCAGGCGAGATTGCTGCCGATGAAGCCAAGGCCGCCGGTGATCATCACGGGACGATCGCGATAGAAGCCGCCGTAATCGGTGGCGCGGAGGCCCGCGGCTGCGGTCACGCGGCGATTCTAGCAGACGGTTTCCGGCGGAACCGGTCGGCCACCATCAGGTCGAACCAGATGCCGGCGATGTGCAGGTAGGTCCGGATGATCCGTCCCGGCCTGAAGAACTGCGACTGGCCCCACTTCCTCGCGTAGTGGTGGACCGACACCTCGCGGAATCCGGCGCCGGCGCGCTGCGCGTGCTTCACCAGCTCCACGCAGATTGATCCGCTGTTGCTGCGCAGCTCGAGGTCGGCGAGGATCCGGCGGCGAATCAGCCGAAAATCGCAGTCGACGTCATGAATCGGCAGCCAGAAACTCCATCGCATCACAAAGCGATGCACGTTGCCGGCGTGAACGCGGTACGCCGGATCCTGTCGCGTCATCTTGATGCCGTTCACGAAGTCGGTGTCGTCGGTCAGCAGCATCAGCAGGACAGCCAGCTCACGTACGTCGTATTGCCCGTCGCCGTCGGTATAGAAGACGAGCTCCTTCGTCGCTGCCGCGAACCCGCTGCGCAGCGCAGCGCCGTAGCCTCGATTGCGCTCGTGCGTAATCACTTGGAGACGTGGCATCCGTGCGGCGAGCGCGGCGAGCACGTCGGCGCTTCCATCCGTCGAGCCGTCGTTGATGACGATGATTTCGTAATCGTCGGTCAGCTGCTGGAGCTGCCGCTCGGCTTCGATGACGAGGTCGCCGATCGTGTTGCTGTCGTTGTAGCAGGGAAAGAAGACCGAGATCGAGGGCCGCGACATTACCGGTCCATTCGGCCCTGAAAACGCAGCGCGGTAATCTGCTCGGAGACCAGCCCGACCAGAAACACGATCACGGCAAAGAGCAGCAGCACGACGGCGCCGTTCGGGATCCGTCCGGCCGCGAAGAAGTTCGAGACGCCGTAGAGAGCGCCCGCGGTCAACGCCAGGCCGCTGATCGGCGCAAAGATCCGGAGCGGGCTGAACAGCGTGACCAGTTTCAGCAGGATCATCAGGAAGCTGGCGCCGTCGCGCGCGACGCGCATCTTCGAGTAGCCCACGCGTGTGCCGGCGTCGATCGGCTCGAACGTGACGTTATACCCGGCTTTGATGCACGCGAGGGTGGTCGTCGTCGGCGTCGAGAAGCCGTTTGGCAGCAGGTGGAGAAACTCGCGAAGAACGTCCCGCCGGATGCCGCGGAATCCGGACGTCAGGTCCGGAATCGGCCGTCCGGTCAGGTAACTGGCCAGCCGGTTCAACACGGCATTGCCGGCACGACGCGTCAGCGTGGCCTGGGTCGCGGCGCGCCGCGCCCCGACCACGAGGTCGAATTCTCCGAGGCGCGCGACGAGACGCCGTGCGTCATCCGCATGATGCTGTCCGTCGCCGTCGACGATCAGGACGAAGTCGCCGGACGCGTGGCGCGTGCCGGTTTTGACCGCGGCGCCATTCCCCTTGTTGTACGGATGCCGGATCACGCATGCGCCCGCCTCGCGCGCGCGATCAGCCGTGGCATCGGCGGACCCATCGTCGACAACGATCACCTCGCGCCAGTCCGCCGCCGCTTTCAGGCGGCCGACGACGTCGCCGATGGACGGCGCTTCATCTTTTGCGGGGATCACGATTGAGACGGTCGCCGGATCAGCCACGTGCGCCTAGGTCGCAAAGCGGAAGTTGATGATATCGCCGTCCTGAACGACGTACTCCTTCCCTTCAAGACGTACTTCGCCATGTTCCCGCGAGACCGCCATCGAGCCGCGCGTCGTCAGCGAGTCGTAGGAGACGACCTCGGCCCGGATGAACCCGCGTTGAATGTCGCTGTGAATCTCGCCGGCGGCGAGCTGCGCCTGAGTGCCGCGATGAATCGACCAGGCCCGGCACTCGTCTTCGCCGACCGTGAAGAACGACATATAGCCGAGGAGATCGTAGGCCGTGCGAATGACGCGATCGAGTCCGGACTCGGTCAGCCCGAGCTCGCCGAGGAACATCTTTTTGTCCTCGTCGTCGAGCTGCGAGATCTCCAGCTCGATCTTTGCGCACAACGCAACGGCCTTCGTCTCGGCGTGGGCCAGAAAGTCGGTCAGTCCCGTCGCTGCCGCGGCCTTCGCGACGTCGGCGCCGACGTCGGCAACATCGCTCTCGTCGAGATTGATGACCAGTAGCAGCGGTTTCGCGGACAGGAGCTGGAAGCCGCTCAGGCGCTTGCGATCGTCGCCAGTGAGGCCGAGCGCGCGCAGCGGTGTGCCCTCTTCGAGCGCTGTTTTGCAGCGTTGTACGAGCTCGCGCTCTTTGTCGAGCTCCGTGGACTTGCCCTTCTTCAGATCCTTCTCGATGCGTTCGAGACGGCGCTCCGCAACGCCGAGATCCGCGAGGATCAACTCATCCTCCATCGCTTGCGCATCGCGCGCCGGGTTGATCGATCCGGACGGATGCGGCACTGCCGCATCGCGAAACGCGCGCACCACGTGCACGAGCGCATCAGCGTTTTTGTAGGCGGCGACGTCGACGAGCGCCTGCGCGCCCGTTCGACTTGGCGCGATCAGATCCGTGAACTCGACTGTCGCCGGTACCCGCTTTCGCGGGTTGTACATCGCAGTGAGAATGTCGAGCCGCGCATCAGGAACCTTTGAAATTCCGATCGCGACGTCCCCTTTGCCACGCGGCGCGTCTTTCGCGCTCGTCATCAGCTGAAAGAGAGTTGATTTTCCGCTCGAGGGGAATCCGATGAGGGCCGCACGAAGCACGTGGGCCAGCCTACTACGTCCGCCTGTGCAGCAACGGCGTTCGGCGAGCGCGGGATGTTGGGGTCAGGTCAGCAGCCCATCGCAGCCGGCTGCGTAAAAGCGATGATCAGGCGAAAACCGAGGTGTCGAAGAGCAGGCGAAACAAACACGTAACTCACTGGGGATCAGCATCTTGCGGTTGACATCGCAGAATCACCGCTCTACTATCCGTGTGGATTTTGGTGGACGGAAGTGGAGCAAAATGGGCTGCGCGGCAGCTCAGCTGCCCGGATCGACGAAAAGGGGCGGCTGAAGGTGCCGGCGACGTTTCGGGGGGTCATTCAGGACCAGCATGGGGCAGACGTCTTCGTGACGAGTCTGACTGGAGAGTCGGTCCTCGTCTATCCGATGCCTGTCTGGCTGGAGATTGAGCAGAAGCTCTCGAAAATGGCCAGCACTCATCCGTCGCGCCTCAAGTATCTCGATCGCGTGAACTTCTACGGGCAGGAGGGCGAGCTCGACAACCAGGGTCGCGTCGTGATTCCACCGCACCTGCGTGAGAGCGCGTCGATTATCGGCGAAGTTCGGGTGTTCGGACGCATCAATCACATTGAAGTCTGGAACGCGGAGCGCTTCGCCCAGAGGCTGCAGCAGGGTCCATGGACCGACGAGGACGCGCTGCGGCTGTCGGAGCACGGGATTTGACCCGGTTGGTTGGTGGTTGGTAGTTGGTGGTTGGTGGTTAGTGGTGGGTGGTC
>DASROF010000056.1:0-3823 GCA_035647075.1 Vicinamibacterales bacterium
ACCTCCTTCTGCATGGGCGACTGCCGGATGCGGCGCAGGAGCGGACGCTCGTGCAGCAATTGAGCGAACGGCGCACGCTTCCACCAATGATCATCAATGTGCTCGAGCATGCGGCCGCGACGGCCGCGCCACCGATCGACGCATTGCGGATGGCGACACCGCTGCTCAGCATTGGTCGCGTTGAGGATCCTCTCGACGACGCGATTACCCTCATCGCATCGTTTCCGACGATTGTTGGAGCGTACGGACGCCTGCTGAGAGGCGAGCGCCCGGTGGCCGTTCGAGCGGACCTTTCACACGCCGCGCATTACCTGCATCAGCTGTTCGGGTCCGTGCCCTCACCGGAGCGGGCGCGTGCGCTGGAGACGTACCTGAATACGGTGTGCGATCACGGCCTGAACGCATCGACCTTCACCGCGAGAGTGATCGCGTCCACGCGTTCCGATGTGATCTCCGCGGTGACCGGAGCCGTTGGTGCTCTCAAAGGACCGTTGCATGGCGGCGCGCCGGGTCCGGCTTTGGATATGGTGTTCGAGATCTCAACCGCCGGACGCGCGGAGGCGGTGATTCGCGCCAAGCTCGATCGTGGCGAACGAATTATGGGATTCGGCCACCGCGTCTATCGCGTCCGCGACCCGCGTGCCGAAGTGCTCGCACAGGCGGCTGAGCGGTTTTACAGCAGCGACGGCGATCGCCATCTATATGACCTGGCTCGCGAGGTTGAAGCCACAGCGCTCCGGCTGCTTCGTGCCTACAAGCCGGAGCGTCGCATTGCCACGAACGTCGAGTTCTACACCGCTCTCCTGCTGCACGGTCTGGGATTGTCCACCGACTTCTTTACCGCAACCTTTGCCGTCGGCCGTGTCGCCGGCTGGTCGGCGCATTGCCTCGAACAGTTGCGCGAGGGCCGGTTGATCCGACCGCAGTCGGAGTATGTCGGTCCCTCAGGTCTTCACTACGAGGATCAGTTGCTGAAAGGTGCTCTCAGGCCACCGGCGTCAGCCCGTGCCGGCGCATGATCTCGGCGAGTTTTGCCCGGTCCGGCGGTCCACCGGCCGCGGCTCTCAGCACCTCGAACGCCTCACGGAAATACTGCGGCCCGATCGCGGCCGGCGTGATCACACACAGCGCCTTCGCGTCCTGATTCGCAAGATTGTCGAACCGGTGAACCGCGCCGCGCGGGATACAGAGCGCGTGCCCGGCGGCGACGTCGATCGTCTTTCCATCGACGGTCCACGTCAGGACACCGTCGAGACCATAGATCGTCTCTTCGTAATGATCGTGACTGTGAGCGGGCGCCGGCAGACGCTGCCCGCCGCGGACCGTGAGCTCGAACAGGGCGACGCTGCCGGTTGAATGGTCTCCGGTCAGCAGAAATCGGACGACAAGCGGTCCAAACGTGAGGGTTTCATCGGAGGGGTTGACGGCGAGGGCGATGGTCTCGGCGGTCATGGGCGGCTCCTTTAGTAAATGTAATTTACTGTCGGGATGGTAAACTACATTTACTTAATATGTCAACAGCTCGATGGCCGCCAGCGCCTCCCCTGATCGGCGCGCTGCTCCGCGTTCCGGCGAATGCGATTCATCGCCGCTTGATCCGGGAACTGAATGCATCAGGGTTCGACGATCTCCGCCTGCCGCACATGGCGGTGCTGCAATTTCCGGGTCCACACGGAGTACGTCCGGGGACGCTCGCTGAACGCGCCAGCATGAGCAAGCAGGCGATGAACCAGCTTCTCCAGAGCCTGGAAGCTGCCGGCTATATCGCGCGATCCGCCGCAGAGGACGATGGACGGACCCGTGTGGTGCGCCTTACCAAGCGAGGGCGCGCCGCGTATTCCAGGATCGCCGACGTTCTTCGCGACATCGAGCGAGAGTGGAGCGCCGAACTGGGACCCAAGCAGTTCGCCGAACTCAAGACACTGCTCACGCGCGTGTGGGAGAGTCCGCTGGCCTGGTAGATAGCTGAAACGGCTGGGAACATGGCCGGCCGTGAATCGACGCAGTCCGCTCCACGAGCTGTGTCGCGTCAGTACTGCCGCATGACGCACTTCGGACAGAGACCATGAGTGAAATCGGCGTCCGATCGCGTTGAGATGAACGTCTCGAGCGGCTCCCACACGCCTGTTTCATTGCGGATGCTCTTGCACACTGAACAAATCGGCAGCAGGCCTTCCAGCTTCACTACATATCGCAGCAGTTGTCGTTCGTGCTCGGCAAGACGGGCGAACCACAGGGCCATCACGAGAATGACAATTCCGCGCGCCGCGGTCATGGTTGCCAGCAGGATCGCGCTTTCCGTTCTTCCCATCACCATCAGAACGAGGAGGATGTGGAAGACAGGGACGGCAATGGCCAGCATCACCGCGGTCCAGCGATCCGAGTACCACGCCGCAAGCGCGACCGGCACCGCGTAGAGCATGGGGAACTGCGAGTCGACGCCCGCGAGGTAGTCGGCCACAAGGACGATGACGGCGGCGAGCACCCACCAGCGGGCATGGATACGTCCCGGCGGCAGCAACCACCATGGCCTGTCGAGCGCATCATTGGGGATCACGCGGAAGAGTGTAGCGCTGCCGCACTACAATGCGAGTTGCGTCCTCACCTATGATTCAGCCGCTGGAATTCGTCACGGGCGGTGGCGCAGTCGGCGCCTTGATGCGCGCCCACGACTGGGCCACTTCACCGCTCGGCTCGCCCGAAACATGGCCGCAGGCGTTGCGAACCACCGTCGCTCTGCTTCTGGAGTCCCGGTTTCCGATGTTCGTCGCCTGGGGACCCGAACTCGGTTTCCTGTACAACGATTCGTACGCGGAGATCCTGGGCGCCAAACACCCGCGCGCGCTGGGCCGGCGCTTCTACGACATCTGGTCGGAAATCTGGCCTGACATCAGTCCGCTGATCGACGCGGCGATGGCGGGGCAAGCCACCTACCGCGAGGATCTCCCGCTCCTCATGAACCGGAAGGGATACGACGAGCAGACCTGGTTCACCTTCTCCTATTCGCCAATCCGTGACGAAACGGGACAGGTGACCGGTATGTTCTGTGCGGTCTCCGAGACCACGCCGCGCGTGTTGGCCGAGCGGGCGCTGCGCGAAAGCGAAGCAGCGCTTCGTGAGTTGAACGAAACGCTGGAACGGCGTGTCACCGAAGCGCTCGCCGAACGGAAGCTGCTGGCCGATATCGTCGAGGGGACGAATGCATTCGTGCAGGTCGTCGATCTCGGGTACCGGTGGCTGGCGATCAACCGTTCCGCCGCCGACGAGTTCGAGCGTATTTTCGGCGTTCGCCCACGGGTCGGCGACAGCATGCTCGATCTGCTCGCGGACCTGCCGGCGCATCAGGCAGCAGTGAAAGCCGTGTGGAGTCGCGCGCTGGCGGGGGAGGCGTTCACCGCCATCGACGAGTTCGGCGATCCGGCCCGCGATCGCCGAGCCTACGAGATGCGGTTCAACACGCTGCGCGACCGTGACGGCAACCGTGTTGGTGCGTACCAGTTCGTGTATGACGTAACAGAACGTCTGCGCGACCAGGAGCGGCTGCGGCAGGCCGAGGAAGCGCTGCGACAGGCGCAGAAGATGGAGTCGCTCGGCCAGCTGACGGGTGGCGTCGCGCACGATTTCAACAACCTGCTCGCCGTCTTTGCGAGCGGCCTGCAACTCCTCGAGCGCACATCTGGCCAGTCGTCCAGTCCGCGGGTCTTCGAGTCGATGCGCCGTGCCATCGCGCGGGGCACCGGGCTGACCCGCCACCTGCTGGCATTCTCACGACGCCGGCCGATCAACCCGGAGTCGGTGGATCCGGTGGTGCACCTCACCGGTA
>DASROF010000057.1:0-17383 GCA_035647075.1 Vicinamibacterales bacterium
GACGATGGCCGCCGGATATCGCGTGTTCCGAGTCGACAGCGACATCCTGCCGAATCCGGGGGGCCCCGCCAACGCTCGCCGCGGACCGGCGCAGGGCGGCGTCTTTGATTCGCGGTCGCACATCCGGCTGATCGGGGAGGCGTCGGCGCAAATGCGCGAAGGCGTCGGACCCGATGGCAACTGGATGATCGATCTGCATCAGAAGTTCGACTTCCACGAAGCCGTTGAGGTCTGCCGCCTCATGGAACCGCATCGGCCGTTCATCGTCGAGGACCCGCTTCGCGAGGAGCAGTTCCGAACGCAGTTGCCGAAGCTGCGGTTGATGACTTCAGTGCCGCTCGCGCCCGGTGAGGAATGGGGCACGCGCGCCGACTTCAGCCCGCTGGTCGAGCAGCGCGACATCGACTTCGCGCGCGTGTCGCTGCCCAACGTCGGCGGCATCACGGAGATGCTGAAGATCATGGCGGTGTGCGACACGCATCGTGTAGGGATCGTGCCGCATTTCACCGGTCCGATTGGCACCGCAGGCCATATGCAAACGATGATGGCGTTTCCGGGACAGGTGCTGATGGAATACAACCAGGGCGATCGCCCCGTGCCCTACTTGCCCGAGTTCCTCGAATGCCGCAACGGCAAGGTGTGGCCCAACGACCGACCTGGCCTCGGCATCACGGTGGACGAACGGCAGCTCACACTTGTTGAAACCGTCACCGAAGGGGCGCCCGGCGCGACCCAGCGCCGCCTCGACGGATCTCTCACGCACTGGTAACCAGCGCACGTACGGTCTACGACCATGCAAAGAATCCTCACGTTAGCTTTTGTCGTCGCCGTTCTTCCGGCGACCTTCGTCGTCGTCGGCCGCGCACAAGGCGGTGGGACGTCTCCCGTCAGCACCGTACGCGCAGCCAATGCTCCGTCACTCGTGCCCGTCCGGTTGAACTCGGATGGCAATTTCCGAATTGCCCCACCCTACGTGACGGATCCGGCGTTCACGGCCAAGCCGGACGTGCCACAGGGACGCGTCATTCGCTTCACGATGAATTCCGCCGAGAGCAAAATCTTTCCAACCGCACCGGTCGGGCGTGGTGGTCGAGCAGGCGGTGCACGCGGCGAACCGCCTCCGCAAACCCCGGCGGAGCCGCCGCAACATCAGACGTTTCAACGCCAGGTGGCCGTCTACGTTCCTGCCGGATACGTGCCTAATACCCCAGTTCCCTTCATCGTGGTGCAGGACGGACAGTCGTACGTTCCCGGAGACCCACCGGCGGCAGCCGACGGCCAGCCGCGTCCGTTCATGCCCGTGATGCTCGACAACCTGATTCACGAGAAGCGCATTCCGCCGATCGTCGCCGTGTTGATCCCGCCGGGTCCGGGCGGGCAGCGCACCATCGAGTACGACACGGTCTCCGATCGGTACACGAACTTCGTCGAATCCGAAGTGCTGCCGCGCATCACGCGCGAGTATCAAGTGGCATTCACGACGGATCCGGAGGGACGGGCAGCGTTCGGCGTGAGTTCCGGCGCGGCGGCGGCGCTGACGATGGCCTGGCTGCACCCGAACCTGTATCGACGGGTGATCAGCTACTCAGGAACGTTCGTGGCACTTCAGCGCAACGCGACCGCACCAAACGGGGCATGGGATTTCCACCAGACCTTCATCCCGAATTCCGCGCGCAAACCGCTGCGCATCTGGTTCCACGTGAGCGAGAACGACATCGGCGCCACCTCACCGGTTGAACAGATGCGCAACTGGGTAGCCGCGAACAACCGCATGGCCGCCGCGCTGAAGGCCAAAGGGTATCCGCATCAGTTCGTGTTTTCAGAAGCGTCCGGACATGTCGAACGCAGCGTGGTTCTGCAGACCATGCCGGAGGCGTTCGAGTGGGTGTGGAAAGGGTATAAGGCGAGTGGCCATTAGCAGGAACGTCACGTTTTGGGAGGAAATGCTCATGATGACCACGACACGACGCCTGTCGTTCGCCGCGCTGCCGGTTGCGTGTGCGTTACTGGCGGTGACCGCAGCGAACGGCGCGGCACAGCAGCCGCAAGCAGCCAAGGGCACGGTCGAGAAGATTACGGTGCACGGCCGCGCGCTCGACGGCAACCTCGAAGGCGATTCACCGGATCGCCCGGTGATCGTCTATCTGCCACCGAGCTACACAACGCAGCCACAGCGGCGGTACCCGGTCGTCTACTTCCTTCACGGCTACGGCGCGAACGCCGATGCGTACGCGCGCGTTCTCGCTCTGCCCGACGGTCCCGACCGCGCCATCGCGGCGGGGGCACGCGAAATGATCATCGTCCTGCCTGACGCCTTCACGAAATACAGCGGCAGCATGTATTCCAGTTCGCTCACCACCGGCGATTGGGAGACCTTCGTCGCACGCGACCTCACGGGCTACATCGACGCCCATTACCGCACGATTGCGACGCGTGAGGGCCGCGGGTTGGCAGGGCATTCGATGGGTGGATACGGGACGATGCGCATCGGGATGAAGCGATCGGAGACGTTCAATGCGATGTACGCGATGAGCTCATGCTGCCTGATGAATGACCCGGCGGCGGGACGCGGCTCCGGCGCTGCCCGCAGCGGGCAGCCTGGTCCCGCGCCTCAGGCGTCGCCGACCAGTGAGACGAGCAACCGGGCCGCTGGCCCGGGTCGAGCGGCGGGGCCGGGCCGCGCCGCGGGCGCCGGACGCGGCGGCGGATTGGCCAATGCGCCGATGGCGCAGGCGGCGGCCTGGGCGCCGAATCCGCACAACCCGCCGGATTTCTTCGACACGCCGACCAAGGATGGCGAGTTGCAGCCACTCATCGCCGCCAAATGGATCGCGAATTCGCCGCTGGTGATGGTCGATCAGTACGTGCCGGCACTGCGGTCGATGCGTGCCATAGCCCTCGACGTCGGCGACAAGGACACGCTCGCCACGACGAATCGTCAGCTCGATGCCGCGCTGGCGCGTCTCGACGTGACGCACACGTTCGAGGTCTACGACGGCGACCATGGAAATCGCGTAACGCAGCGCTTCGAGTCGAAGGTGATGCCGTTTTTCTCACAACATCTGGCCGGTGACGCGCGCTGACCAGGGCGCGCGCTGCGATTCGGTGTGGCGCGCTTAACCGGCCCGCCAAACACCATCGCGCCGAGGCGCGCACCCACTCCTCGTTCGCGCCTTGTCCCGTCGAACGCGGCGGGTCCATCGGATGGTCTGAGGCAGGCGCGGATACCACAGGCTCAATGGCGATGCGGGCGGTGCTGCCTCTCCCGTCAGTCGTGACAGCTGCGGCGGCGGCTGTGCAGAGAGGACCAACGTGCCGACCAGCGACGATGTCACCAGCCACGCGGCCGTGAAATATCGCACCACCCTCCGGTTATCAATGGTCGGTGAGCGCCACGGCTCGGATCGAAGCGGTATTACTTCGGGGCCGGGAAGAAGCCGGCAACGCGATCTGTCAGGGTGAACTCCATGCCCAAGCCGGGGTACTGCTTCGCCACAGCCTCACGCATCCCGGCGGCAGTCTTCGACTTCGCCAGATTGCCGTCCCAGTCGGCGTAGTACTTCTTCATGTACTCGATCGACTGCAGGTTGCGGGTGGCGCCAGGACCCTCGTGGCCCGGGACGATGATCGCCGGTTTGAGAGCGACGATCTGATCGATCGTCTTCAGCCAGTTCTCACGCGCCATGTCGCGCGGCACCGGCATGTAGACGTGGTCGAAGACGATGTCGCCAGTCACCACTGCCTTGAGCGACGGAATCCAGACGAAGCTGTTGCCCGGCCCGTCCGCCCCCTGTACTCCCCCGGTGATCGCGAAGGTTTCCCCTTCCAAGGTCAACTGCGGGACAGTGAGCTCCTCGGCCAGCACCGGCTCCGGGCCGGGAATGTTGTTGCCGTAGGTCGGGAACCAGAATTTCTGACGCGCCGGCCAGCCGGTCTTCGCGGCGGCGACGACGGCGGGGAGCGCGACGTACCTGGCGTCGGGAAAGGCCTGCTTCAGCACGGCGACGCCGAACAGATGATCCGGATGCGCATGCGTCGAGTAGATCGTCGTCAGCGTCTTCTTCGACTCGAGGATCTCGGCGGCCAGCTTGTGCGCTTCGCTGAGTGAGAACTGCGGATCGATGACGATCATCTCCTTCTCACCCATGACCATCGTCGAGTTGACGTCGTAACCCTGCTGCCCCCGACCCGTGTGCACCTTGAGAGTGAGCTTCGACTGCGCGTCAGGGGCGGCGACAATCGCCAGGGCGATGGCGGCGACAAAGAGCTTCTGCATTGCGTTCCTCTACTCTGCGACTTTCAATTCGACCGTGATGCCGTAGTTGTCCTTGAACCGCACCACGTCTGGCTCGTCGGGCGAGGCGATGACCGCCGAGCCCACTTCGGAGAGGCGCTTCGTCAACGCGGCGCGATCGAACGGCGCAACCTTGATCGTGTAGTGCGCAATCATCGGCGTGCTGCTGTTCTGCTCGAGGGCGACGCGCGTGTTCTTCGGGAACTCGAACCACACGCGGCCGTTCTTGTCCTTCGGCCGCTCCGCCGCCGTGCCATACAGTGCGCGATAGTACGGCAGCGACTTCTCGAGGCTGGCGACCTGCAGCATCACGTGATCGACGCCGCGCGGCACAACAAACCCATCCCGCTGCGTCTCCAGCGTCGATGGCACTGCCGCCGTGACCAGACCCGCCGGCGGCTGAAACAACTGCAGCTCGAGACCATCCGGGTCTCGCCACATCCCGATCGCGCCAGCAGCCGTTGGCTCCGACGGCTGCCCCGCTGCCTTGAGCGCGGCGGAGAACGCCTGCGCGCCGTAGGTGGCTGCCAGTACGCAGTAGTGGCCGATCCCTGATGGCCGTCCGTTGGCCGCTCCAATCGCCACGTAACCCACTTGCCGATCGGCTGGCACGTCGCCGAGTACGACAAAGTAACGCAGCGTGTCGCGCACCGGCTGCTGGTGCAGCGGCGCCTTGAAGATCCGCATGTAGAACTTCGCCGACTCCGCGGTGTCGGGGACGACGATGTCTAGGTGCTCGAGACCAAGGTTGGCGAGGGGCAACGTCATCGACGCCGGTCCGCCGCGCCCACCCGGCGCCTGCGCAGCCAGCGTCACGACCACTGCGGTCATGCCGACGGCGATCGCGAGTCCCACCCGACGCGTCATCACCGCACCACGTCTCTGGCGATTGGCCATCGTCACAGGCTCACCGAGCCGGTGCTGTCGCCGAACTTCTCGACGCGCGCGTCGAGGGTATTCAGCATGGCCACCAGCAGATTCGACATGTGGGTGTCCTTCGGGAACACGAGATGGCGGCCGCCCTTCACCTTGCCCGACGCTCCACCGGCCACGACGATCGGCAGCGGGCTGAAGTTGTGCTGGTTGCCGTCGCTGAGCGAGCTCCCGTAGAGGACGAGTGAGTGATCGAGCAGCGTGCCGTCGCCGTCTTTGACCCCCTTCAGCTGCTCGAGGAAATACGCACACTTCGTCATGTGGTAGGTGTTCAGCTGCGCGAAGCGATCCATGTTGCCGCGATCGTTCGAGTGATGCGACAGGTTATGGAACGGGTCGCGGATGCTCGTCTCCGGGAACACGGCGCCGCTCAGCTCGCGAGCAATCATCAACGTGGACACGCGCGTGATGTCGGCCTGCAGGGCAATCACCTGCAGATCCATCAGCAGCTTCAGATGCTCCTGGAACGTCGCCGGTACACCGACTGGCAGTTCGGGCAGCGTCAGATCCGCGCGAGCGGCCGCTTCCGAGCGCTGGATACGCCGCTCGATTTCGCGCACGTCCTCGAGATACTGCGACAGCCGCCGCCGATCCGATGCTGGTAGATCCTTCTGCAGCGATGCGACCTGGGCGGTGACCGAATCGAGCAGGCTGCGTGACTCCTCGCGCCGCGCCCGCCGCTCGGCGTCCGTGGCGCCGACGCCGAACAGCTTCTCGAACACGAGTCGTGGATTGCTGTACATCGGCAGCGGCTCGGTCGCCGACTTCCATGAAATCGAGTTGCGATAGGCGCAACTGAACGACGCCTCGCACGCCAGCACCGACTCCTCGATCGACAGTTCCAGGGATGGCAGCGGCGTGTCCTGCCCGATCTGCTTCGCCGCGAGTTGATCCGCCGAGACCCCGAGATGCGCCTGCGGACCGCGTTCGGGCACGGCACCAGTCAGGAACACCGCCGCGGCACGGGTATGGTTCGCCCCCGCCGACACGTCAGCGCCGCCGCCGCCGGCCACGTACGGATGGGCCAGGCCGCTGACGATGTTGACGCGATCGCGGAACGGTTCGAGCGGCTTCAGGATCTCGGTGAACTCGAAGCCGGTGCCCTCCTTCGCCGGCGTCCACTTGTCCATCGTCGCGCCATGAGGAATGTAGAAGGCGACGAAGCGCGTCTTCGGCGCGGCAGCGCTCTGGCGCAGCGGTGTTTGTGCGCCGACCATCGAGTCGAGCAGCGGCAGGGCCACAGTGGCGCCCACACCCTGCAGGAACGTGCGCCGGGACAGATGCTTCTTCGTAATGAACATGCGATTACTCCGTTTTGGTCTCTCCGCCCTCAACCGCTTTGGTCTTCATCTGGAATGGCGCGCTCTTGACGACGCCGAGGACGAATGAGGAGAAGCGATATTTGTTCTGCGTGGCGGCGCGCGTGATGGCCCGCACCGCCGGCATGTCCTGCGGGCGCAGACCGCGGCCCGCCGCATACGTCAACAGCCGTTCAGCGAAGACGCCGGCAAACACGTCGGAGTGACTGAGCAGCGCCTGACGCAGCGTCACCGGCCCATTGAGGCGACTGCCATCGACCATCACGCCGCTGGCGTCGATCGGCGTCTTGCCGTCGAGCGCCCGCCACTTGCCGGTGTTGTCGAAGTTCTCGAGCGAGAAGCCGATCGGATCCATCAAGCGGTGGCAGGCCGCACACGTCGGGTTGTTGCGGTGCAGCTCCATGCGCTGGCGCAGCGATGTCACCTTGACCTGCGCCGCATCCTTCTCGAGATTTGTTTCCACGCCTGGTGGCGGGGTCGGTGGCGGCGCCCCCAGCACATTCTCGAGCACCCATTTGCCGCGCGTCACCGGCGACGTGCGATTCGCCGCGGAGGTAACCGTCAGAATGCTGCCCTGCCCGAGCAACCCGCGACGCGGGTCGTCGGGCCCGAGCGTGACGCGACGCATGCGTGAGCCGTGCACGTCCGGGATGCCGTAATGCCGGGCGAGCCGTTCGTCGACGAACGTGAAGTCGGCGTCGAGCAGCTGGAGGACGCTGCGGTCTTCGCGCATCACGGCCTGGAACAGCATCTCGGTCTCTCGCTGGAAGGACTGCCGCAGGTTGCCATCCCAGTCCGGCGAATCGGGACGCGAGTTGCGCAGTTCGCGCAGCAGCAGCCACTGCCCGGCGAAGTTGCTGACGAGCGCATCCGCCTTCGGATCGGCGAGCATCCGACGCACCTGCTTCTCCAGGACCATTGGATCTTTCAGCGCGCCACGGCGGGCATCCGCGATCAGCGCTTCGTCCGGGATGCTGCTCCACAGGAAGAACGAAAGGCGCGAGGCAAGCTCGACGTCGCCAAGGCGGAACGGCGCGCCCGGCGCGATGTTGGCCGGCTCGCGCTCGAAGCGGAAGAGGAACTGAGGGTCCACCAGCACACGCGCAACGGCGCGCTGAATGCCGGCATCGAAACTGCCTCGTTCGCGTCCGGCCTTATAGAACTCGAGCAGCGTGTCCATCTCCGCGCCAGTCGGCGGGACCGGACGCCGGTAGGCACGCGACGCCAGCGTATTGAGGATCGTTCGCGCGCAGCGCGCTTCGTCAGCCGACGACGTCGGTTTGCACGTCATCAGCAGCCTGCGGCTCGGTGAATCACCAGGGCCGGCCGGGTTGAAGGGCCCGACGATGGTGAGCTGCGAGATGCCGCCGGCACGCGTCGGTGCATCGAAGACGGTGTCCACACCGGTGACGCGCGACCGGATCGCCATCGCGGCGGTAATCGTGTGCGGGCCGGCCGCTACCGTAAGGCGCGTCGCACCGCGTCCGGCCAGCGTGATCCGTTCGCCGTCGAGCGTGACGAAGCGATCGTCAGCAGCCGGTCCACCGGCTCGCGGCCCCGCGCCGCGGGGCGCGCCAAGACGCCCACCGCCACCGGCGGCGCCGATCTCGAGGTCGTACTCGGCGTCGAGCGGAAACGTGTGCTTGACGATGAGGCCGCCACGCGTCCCCAGCGGCTGGCCCTCGAAGTGCACGTCCTGCGCGAGGTCGCCAGGGGCCCGATAGGTGATGCGATCGAGACCGATCGAGGCGTCGCCAATCGCAATGCGACTGATCTTCGCGGCCGCCGAGGCGTATCCCTCGATGTGCGCCGGCGACACGCCGAGCACGTCGGCGTTGTTGTCGAAGCCGGCCGCCGAATCGTCCGGCGGCAGCATCGCCGTGACGTCGATGTCAACGGCAAGCAGATCGCGGATTGCATTCGCGTACTCGGCGCGATTGAGCCGGTGCAGTGCGGGCGTCCCCGGATCCGGATGCGCCAGCGCCACACGATCGAGCTGCGCTTCGAGCGCCGCGGCAAACGTCGCGCGCGACGTGGCGGTCGGCTTCGGCGCCGTCTCTGGCGGCATCATGCCAGTGCGGACCTTCCGCACTACCTTCTCCCACACGTCGATATGCCCGTCGAGCCTGGTGGCGTCGAGCGACTCGAGGGAGAGGCGGCCCACCTTGGCGCGATCATTGTGACAGCCAAGGCAGTACTGCTTCAGGAATGCGACGTCGGGGACCGCCGCAGCCGAGGGGCGCGCGGGCCGACGCGCCGGCGCGGTCTGTGCGCCGTGCAACGTCCCGACGAGTGCAGACGTCAACACAAGCGTGGCACCGGCAAGCCATTGCCTCATTTCCGTGCCTCCGTCCCCGCGGGCGCGGCCGCCGCCGATGCCGTCGCTGCCACTTTCGACGCCGCGCCGTTCGTCAGCTTGTCAATCAGCGCCATTGTCGACGGCTTCGCCACCGGTGAGTTGGTTGCCAGGAAGACGCCTTGTGCCCACACGTACGGCGTGCGCCCTTCCTTGTCAGGGCGATCGAGCTGGGCGCCATGCCTGGCGAGCAGTTCGATGATGTCGTCGGAGCCGCGATTGGCGGCGCCGTGCACGGCCTGCAGACCCATCGCATTGACGGCATTCACGTCGATGCCCTGGTCGAGACAGAGCTGCACCGCCTGCATCCACACCGCCGGCGATTCGCTGAACGTCTCGCCAACCACCCAGTTCACCCCTGCCGCCGCCATGAGCGCCGTCGTGCCGTTGAAGGTCGAGATTTTCGGATCGGCGCCGTTGGCCAGCAGCAGCTTCATCAGCGGCACGTCACCGGCCTGCGCAGCGCGGATGAACGCGGTCTGCCCCGTGAAGTCAACCCACTCGAGCGATGCGAGCGGCAGCAGGTAGCGTCGCATCGGCGGGAACTCTTTGACGCGCGCATTCACGTCGACGCCGCGCTCGAGCAACATCCTGATGATGTCGAGCGCTCCCTCACGGTCGATGCCGTTCTCGTCGGTCGGCGCTCCGCTGCGCACCGCCAGGTTGCGGACATCGACCGCCGCCCACAGCGGCTGCCGGCCCCACCAATCGGCGCGCTTGGGATCCGCGCCGTGCCCGAGCAGGTGTTTCGCCACGTCGATTTGACCGTTCGTGAGAGCCATGAGCAGCGGCGTCATGCCATTGGGATCGGCCAGGTTCACGTCGGCTCCGACTTCGGCCAGCACCTTCGCCGCGTTGAGATGACCGTCCCGCGCTGCGAGCAACAGTGGCGTCAATCCGCCAGGCGCCGGCTGCTGCTCGCCCTGCGGCGGCACACCGCTGCGAACGATGCCGACACCATGGGAGCCGCCGCCAGTGCCTGGCGGCCTGACGACCGGCTTCCCGCCGACGCGAGTCTCCGCATCGATCGCCGCGCCTTTGCTGATCAGCAGTTTCATGATCGGTGCGTCGTCGGCCCGAACCGCCCACATCAGCGCCGTGTGAGAGTACTGGGGTTCCGCCTCGTTGACCGGCGCGCCCCGATCGAGGAGCAGTTGCACCGCATCCGGATTACCCGCGCGAACCGCGGCCATCAGCAGCGTGTCGCCCGCAGAATCAGTCGTCGTGACGCTGGCCCCGGCGTCAAGCAACCGGCGCAGCATGGCGGCGTTGCCGTGTTCGGCTGCCACGTACGCCGGCGTGATGCCGAGCGCGTTCGGCGTCGCCACCTTCGCACCCGCCTTCAACAGCGCGTCGGCGGTCTCGACATCGTCGGCCTGCGCGATCCAGAGCAGCGCAGTCGCGCCATCACTGCCCTGGCTGTTGACGTCGGCTCCCTGCTTAATCAGCGCGCGCACGGCAGCGCCATCCGCCGCGGCAGCCGCGCCGACGATTGCGTGTTCCGCCGCCCGGGTGATGGACGGACAAACGAATAGCGCCAACAGTATTCCCGACCAGACTCGCGTCACGGATTCCTCCCGAGTACGGGGATCGACACCCGGCGGATTATCGCGCACTCCAGCAGCGGCATGCGTGCAAAAAAGGCGGCGTGAACCTGACAATCACATCTGTACGCACACGACGTTTCGCATTGTGCAACGACGCGCCGGTGGTGCCTACGTGATGTGAGCGTGGAACGGTCAAGGGGGTCGGCAAAAAGCCGGCAAAATCTACAGCCCTGTCCGATTTGATTGCCTGACCCGAATCGTCTGGCGGCTACGTCGAGTTTCTGCTATCCCACAGCAGAGGGGCCAGTTCCTGCAGGTAACGGCGCCACACGATCCAGGTGTGTTCGCCGTCGGTCGTCCGGAACGTGTGCCTGATCTTGATTGCAGTGAGGAAGTCGGCCATCCGTTTGGCACCCGGCATCGCGATGTCGTCAGCGCCGGCGCCGATCCACAGCAGGTCGAGCTGCGCGTTGACTTTCTGCGCGTTCGCGGCAACGTCCTTGAAGGCCTCCTGCGGATTGTTGTTGCCGGCGCTGAAGACACCCAGACGACTGAACGTATTCAAGCTGCGCAAGCCGATGCTGAGAGTCTGACCCCCGCCCCGCGACAGTCCAGCCAACGCCCGGTGCTTCCGATTGGTCGACACGCGGTAGTTCGCTTGCACAAACGGAATCAGATCGTCGACGAGCTCCTTCTGAAAGTCCGTCTGCTGTTTGTCCGCTGCAACGCCGGAGTCCCACCCGTAGGGGTAGCCGTTGGGCATCACGACAACCATCGGCTGAACCTTCTTCTCGGCGATGAGATTGTCGAGGATGACATGCGCGCGGCCGAAGGCCGTCCACACGCTGTCCTCGCCGTCTCCACCGTGCAGCAGGTACAGCACAGGCACGCGCGAGCTGAGCTTCTCGTAATTGGGCGGGGTATAAATGTGGACGCGGCGCGTGTCCCCTGTCGTCTTCGAGTTGTAGAACCGCATCTCGACCTTGCCGTGCGGCACCGGCTTGACGTCGAAAAATCGCGGGCTCGTGCCGCGGATATCGAGCAGGCTCGAGATCGCCGCCGGACCGCGGTTGTACTTTACGGCAGGGTTGCGCGGATCGAGCATCTGCACCCCGTCCACGACGAAGTCGTACTCGTAATTCTCCGGTTCGATTGGACCGATCGTCACGCTCCACACACCCTGGGCGTCTTTGACCATCTTGTGCGCCGGGGCGCCGACTTCGAATTCTCCCGAGACGGTGACCTCGGTTGCTCTGGGCGCGTAGATCCGGAACGTGACTCGGCGATCCGGATGGACCTCCGGCGACCGCACTGCCGGCGTGCGGCTTGCGGGGGCTCCGGCAGGCTGCTGCGCTGCTCCACCTTGGACGAAGAGTGGGATCGCAACCGTGAGCACCATCAATCGCAACTTCATCGTGACCTCCGGTTGTGCCGCAGTCAGCACGATTTGAGAATCGCCTGGACAGCCGTGGAGCGTACGCGCACAGGTCGCCGGTGTCAACGCGAGTGCTATCTTTTGTCGGCCCCCGGCGAGAGTGATGGTCCTAGAATGCCGCTCGTCTGCAGGCGGTAGGCCGTGCAAATTTCCGTCTAATTGGATCGATTTCGCTCTCACGTCAGTCGTCGACGGACTCGATGAGAATAAGACCAGGCAATATCGCGATGTCGTCTACCGCCAGTCCACGGTAATCGACAGCGAGGAGCGTCGTGCCGAGCTACGTGGGAGCGATCGACCAGGGCACGAGCAGCACACGATTCATCATCTTCGATGAATCGACGCGGATCGTCGCCGAGTCCCAGCAGCCGCACGAGCAGATTTACCCGCAGGCAGGATGGGTCGAACACGACCCGGTTGAAATCTGGCGTAACACGCAGACCGTCATCGCCGGTGCGCTTCGCGCCGGACGGCTGCAGGCGCGGGACCTGGCCGCCATCGGCATCACCAACCAGCGGGAAACGACGCTGGTGTGGGATCGCCGATCCGGCGCGCCGCTGACCAACGCGCTGGTCTGGCAGGATACGCGTGTCGCCGACTACATCCCCAGTCTCAGCTCACGGCTGGGAGCCGAATTCTTCCGCTCGCGCACCGGCCTGCCGCTCTCGAGCTACTTCAGCAGTCTGAAGATTCGATGGATTCTGGACCATGTGCCCGGCGCGCGCGCGCTCGCCGAAAAGGGAGACGCGCTGTTCGGCAACGTCGATACCTTCCTGGTATGGCAACTTACCGGCGGCGTGCACGGCGGCCTGCACATCACCGACGTGACCAACGCGAGCCGCACGCAGCTGCTGAATCTCGATACCCTCGCCTGGGACGATGACCTTCTGCAGGCGTTCGAGATTCCGCGCGCCATGCTGCCAGCGATCCGCTCGAGCAGCGAACGCTACGGCGTCGCCACCGCGGCGCCGATCCAGGGTGTGCCAATCACCGGGATTCTCGGCGACCAGCAAGCCGCCCTCGTCGGTCAGACCTGTTTTCAGGTGGGGGAAGCAAAGAACACCTACGGTACCGGGTGCTTCCTCCTGCTCAATACCGGCGGCACGGCGGTCCGCTCCCGATGCGGCCTGTTGACCACGGTCGCGTATCAGATGGGCGCCGAGGCGCCCCGCTACGCGCTCGAAGGCAGTGTGGCGATCACTGGTGCTCTCGTGCAGTGGGTGCGCGACAACCTCGCCCTGATTCACAGCAGTGCGGAGATCGAGACGCTCGCGCAGACTGTGCCCGACAATGGCGGCGTCTACTTCGTGCCTGCCTTCTCTGGTCTCTACGCCCCGCACTGGAACGACGGCGCGCGCGGAGCGATTTTCGGCCTGACTCGTTTTGCCAATCGCGGTCACGTCGCCCGCGCCGTTCTCGAAGCGACGGCGTTTCAAACGTGGGAAGTCCTGCAGGCGATGGAGAAGGATTCGGGCATCACGCTCGAGACGCTGCGTGTCGACGGCGGTATGACGGACAACGAGCTGCTCATGCAGTTCCAGGCGGATGTCGTCAACCGGCCGGTGGTCCGCCCGACGATCAAGGAAACCACCGCCCTTGGCGCGGCATTCGCGGCCGGTTTGGCGATCGGCATCTTTCGCGACTTCGACGATCTGCGCTCGCGCTGGGGCGAGAGCCGCCGATGGCTGCCGGACATGAACGATGATGTGCGGCAGCAGATGCTGCGGCGATGGACGAAGGCCGTCAGCCGATCGCTGGATTGGGCGTAAGAGCTGACAGGAGGACCTGATTGGCCTCACCGCTTCTTGGCGAATTTGTCGGGACGTTCATCCTGATTCTGCTCGGCAACGGGGTTGTGGGTGCCGGTGCATTCCTTGGCGCCGTCGTCGTCGGGGTCCATTACGGCCCGCACTGGGCGTTGACAACCGACAAGAATTTGAAGCTGGGCAGCTTCTGTACTATTCCGGCCATCCGCCATGTCGGATCGAATCTGGCCAGCGAAGTGATCGGGACGTTCGTGTTGACGTTCGTTGCCGCCGCCATTTTTTCCGGGCGGGTGGCATCCGGTGGCCCGATCGCCGGCGGCGTCGGACCGGTTCTCGTCGGCTGCCTCGTCTGGGGGATCGGGTTGTCCCTCGGCGGCACGACGGGGTATGCGATCAATCCGGCGCGCGATTTTGGTCCGCGTCTCGCGCACGCGGTGCTGCCGATTCCGGGAAAGCGCGATTCGGATTGGAGCCATGCGGTCATCCCCGTCGTGGGGCCTCTGATCGGCGCTGCGCTCGCCGGCCTCGGTATCGCCACGGTGGGGTTCTGACCTGGTGCAGCATCGGAGGATAGCGCGCCGCCCGCCCGGGAGCGTGGTTCTACGCGGACAGCGCAAGTACACTTGGCGACCAGCAATGAGGGCAAGGAGGCTGCGATGAACAAATGGTGGCTCGGACTCGGACTGGCGATCATCGTGATCGCCGGTGATCCCGGATCGGCGCAGAGCGGCAACGCCCTCACGCTTCGCGACTTCGTCGTCGAACCTCCGACGCTGATCAATCTCGGATTCGAGTGGTTCGTCGATGGCGACGCGAACCGAAATGCGTCCGTCGCCGTGTCTTATCGGCGCGCGGGAACGACGGCGTGGCTGGACGCGCTGCCGCTGCTGCGGCTGCAGGGTGAGCGCATTGCGCAGGGGCGACAGCTCGATGTCACCTCGCCAAATATGTTCGCGGGCAGTGTGCTCGATCTGGACCCGGATACGGCCTACGACGTGCGGCTCCAGGCGTCGGATCCGGATGGCGTCGTAGGGGAACGCAGCAAAGTCGTTCGCGTGCGCACGCGACCGGAACCACAGCCGGCGAGCGATGGGCGCACTTTCCACGTCTACCCGCCGAACTTCAAGGGCCCTAAGGAAGAACCGTCGTTCGAGGGGCTCATGTGCGCCTATAACCTGACGTGCGCGGGCACTGATTGGGCGACCGGCGGACGACCGAGAGTGCGGCCCGGTGACACGATCCTGGTCCATGCAGGTCTCTATAAGTACAACCGCCTGGAGTACACGAACGACGCCGCGGTGAACCGCACCGTACCGCTCGACGGAACCTATTACCTGACAGCGGACGGCACCGCGGAGCGGCCGATTGCAATCAAGGCGGCAGGCGACGGCGAGGTGATCTTCGATGGGGCCAACAACTTCGCGCTGTTCGATGTCAAGGCCGCCGACTACAACTATTTCGAAGGGATCACGTTCCGCAATGCCGACTACGCCATATGGGCGGGGACGCAGTTCCAGCTGGGCGCGAAAGGGCTGACAGTGAAGCGCTGCCGATTCGAGAACGTTGCCGCCGGCATCTTCACTAATTATTCCGGCTCCAGCAACTTCTACATCGCCGACAACTGGTTCTTCGGACGTGACGATCCTGATCACGTGATTGGCTGGAACGGCGCGTCCTGGCAGCCATTCAACGGCGTCGAGGGGCAGAAATTTCCGCCGGTGATGGCGTCCTATGTGGCGGTGAAGGTTTATGGGCCAGGTCATGTGATCGCCTACAACTACGTGGCGAACTTTCACGATGGAGTCGACATCGAAACCTACGGCAATCCGGACGGGTCAGCGGCCGAGGGCGGTCCCGCGTATCCGCCCAAGGCGTACTGGGATCGACGCCCGGTCGCGATCGACTTCTACAACAACTACATGACCAACTTTCACGACAACCCGTTCGAGACGGACGGCGGGATGCACAACGTGCGGGTGATGCGGAACATGATGATCAATTCCGCTTCACACGCGTTTTGCAATCAGCCGGTGATTGGCGGCCCCACCTACTGGATCCGAAACATCGCCTACCACCTGCCAGGCGGTTCGACGCGTTTGACAGGTGGATCCGCCGGTGTGCTCTTCTACAACAACACGATTCTCTCGGAGACCGCGGCGCAGGGTGCCTCCAACGTCCACTGGCGGAACAACCTGATTCTGGGCGAGAACTCGGGGCCGGCGATCTTCAGCATCAACACCTACACGAATTACTCGTCGTCGGACTACAACGGGTTCCGGCCCAACCCAGGTGCTGCGGTTGCGTTTCAGTGGAACTCGCCGCCGTTCAGCAAGGCGGCGGACTACAGCTCACTCGCTGGTGGTGGCCAGGGACGCGGAGCTGGCGGAGCCGCCGGAACCGGACGCGGCGCTGATGCAGCCGCGGGAGCCGGGCGCGGTGCCGCACCAGTTGGGCGCGGCGGGCCGGCGGTGGCGAACCGCGCGATCGAGTCTCGCGGTTTCGCCACACTCGCTGAGTACAGCGCCGCAACGAAGCAGGATCAGCACAGCGTGCTGGTCGATTACGACATCTTCGTCAAGGTGCCGCGGCTCGATGCGCAGGACCGCACCCGTGTGCAGAAGGTCTACAAAGCCGAGGAGTTCGATTTTGCGTTGCGCGAGGGATCGGCGGCGCTCGACCGAGGCACAAAGCTGCCGACTGTCACCGACGGATTCGCTGGTGGCGGACCGGATCTCGGGGCGCTGGAACGCGGCCAGCCGCCGCCGCATTACGGACCGCGCCCTCTCAAATGACGTCGATGTCGGCGAAGATGTCCAGCGCGTCGGCGCGCTCGACCCAGTCCTCGTCGCGGGTCAAATTTGCTGCAAGATGCGTCGTGGCTTGTTTCGGCGAGAGAATCCTTCCGTAGAATCGACGACAAGGAAACACCATGCGAACTGTCACGATCTGGATCGCTGCTGCTGTGGTAGTCGCACTCACTGCGTCCACACATGCTGCGGCGCCGTGGAGTGGGCGAACGCCGTGGGGCGACCCGGATTACCAGGGCGAGTGGACCAGCGAAGGTGAATACGGCGTGCCGTTCGAGCGGCCGGCCCAGTACGGTACGCGCGCGTTCCTGACCGACGAGGAATACGCCAAGCGCCTCAACGACGTCCGTCTTCGCAACGCCAAAGATCTCGAGCGCGTTGACGTCCTGGCGGGCAGGGTCGACGCACCCAATGCCCCCATCCCGCACTGGCGCGAATACGACACTACGTCGCGGCGCACGTCGCTCATCATCGACCCGCCGAACGGGCGCTTCCCGGCGCGAGTCGCGGGAGCGAAGCCGTGGCCGGTTCGGCAGAAGTGCGGCTCACTCGCCGTCGGCGAGCCGTGCGATACCTACGAAGACTACGGACTTGGCGTCCGCTGCATCGCGCACGGCGAAGGCGTCCCGGACGCGATGTTCCCCGCCGTCTACAACGCGAACATGCGCTTCGTACAGAGCCCGGGCTTCGTCGCGATCACCTACGAACTGATTCACGATACCCGCGTCATCCCGATCGACCCGCCGGCACAGCGCGACCCGCTCCGGACATCGGTCCGTTCGTATATGGGTGCGTCGCGTGGCCACTGGGACGGAACGACGCTCGTCGTTGAAACCGCCAATCTGAAGATGACGCCGCGCGGCTCGACGCCCTCGTTGAAACTGGTCGAGCGCTTCACGCGAACCGGGAAGGACACGATGGCATAC
>DASROF010000058.1:0-26099 GCA_035647075.1 Vicinamibacterales bacterium
ATTCCCAGCCGCTCCACCGCGATCGAGACGCCGAAGACGCGGTACATGCCAGCGACGATCCAGTAGCTGAGGACCGGCTTGTTGAATCGCGGTTCGTAGTTGAAGGACGGGTTGAGGTAGTCGCCGCTCTCGAGCATCTCCCGCGGCGTCTCGACGTAGTAGGCCTCGTTCGCGTCCCAGATCGACGAGTCGGCGAGCCTGACGAAGAAGGGCACCACGGCCGCGGCGAGCAGCACGAGCAGGAGTGCTTTCACGCGACTGTTCACGCCGCCCGGCGTCGCAGCGTCGGCCGGCTGCGGCGCGCATAGTCACCGCGGTCGAGCGATTCGGTCAGGAGGACCCGCCAGCCCGATCCCGACAAACGCTCCACAGCGGCCAGCGCATCGGCGCGCTTCTGAAACAACCCGAACACCGCGGAGCCGCTGCCGGACATCGCCGCGGCCAGCGCGCCGGCGCGCCGCAACGCCGTACGCATCTGATCGATCTCGGGATGATGCCTGGCGATCGGCGCCTCGAGATCGTTGATCATCTGGGCCGCGCGCGACGGCCAGGGTCCGGGCACGTGCTGCGGCTCACGCGCGCTCGCGCCGCGCGACAGATCACGCTCCGAGTCGTACCAGTTGTAGGCGTCGGCCGTCGACACGCCGAAGCCGGGCACGAGCAGCACAATCCAGTGCCGTGCCAGGTCGGCCAGCGGATAGACCTCGTCGCCGCGCCCGAGTCCGAGCGCCGTGCCGCCCGACAGGAAGAACGGCACATCTGCTCCGAGGGTCGCCGCCACGTCCGTCAACTGCGCCGGACGCACCGGTACCTTCCACAATGTGGCCAGCGCCATCAGCGTCGCCGCCGCATCGGTACTGCCACCGCCGAGACCCGCCTGTAGCGGGATGTGCTTCTCCAGTCTGATGACGACGTCGCGGACCGGGGTGGGGCGTCTCAGCGCGCGCCACAGGGCTTCCGCGGCGCGCCAGACCAGGTTCGATCCGTCGAGCGGCACGCCCGCGGCGGCGCATTCAATGGCCAGCGGCCCCTCGCGCGCCACGCATTGGATCACGTCGTGTAGCGCGATGGACTGGAAGACGGTCCGCAGCTCGTGGTACCCGTCCGCCCGCGGGCCAAGGACGCGAAGATCGAGGTTGATCTTGGCGTGGGCGCGGACCGTGACGCTCTGCTGCAGCGATGATGTCATCGAGTGAGCGTCAGCGCCGTATGCGGATCTCGAACAGCGACGGCCACAGCTTTCCGGTCACGAACAGCCGCTTTCGCTGCGCGTCATACGCGATCCCGTTCAGCACGGCGTCGCCAGATAATCCGCTTTTCGACATCAAGCCGGCGAGGTTGATCCAGGCGGTCACCCGGCCGGTGTCCGGCGCAATCATCGCGATGCGATCGGTGAGCCACACGTTTGCATAGACCTGGCCGTCGATGAACTCGAGCTCGTTCACATCGCGCACCGGCACACTGCCATCGGTCACCTGCACCTGGCCGGTCACCTTCAGCGTCTGCGGATCGAGGAAGCGAAGCGTGGACGTGCCGTCGCTCATGATGATTCGCCGGTCGTCGCGCGCCAGCCCCCAGCCCTCGCCCGTGTAGCTGAATGTCTGCAGCTGCTTGAATGATGCGAGATCGTAGACGAAGCCGATGTTGGTGTTCCACGTGAGCTGGACCAGACGCCCGCCCCAATCAGTGAGGCCTTCCGCGAAATAGCGCGATTCGACGGGGACCTGCTGCAGCACCTTGCCAGTCTCGAGCTGGACCTTGCGCAGCGACGATCGGCTGTTGAGACCCGTGCTCTCGTAGAGAACACCGTCGCGATACAACAGCCCTTGCGTGAACGCCTCCCGATCGTGCGGGTACACCTTGACGACCTCGTAGCCGTAGACAGGTGCGCCGCCACGGCCCTGGGCTCCGAGTGGTCCGATGGCGCAGCCCAGCGCGACGAGAATCGCGAGCAGAACGTGTCCGCCAGAGCCGGAAGGGCGAAGGCGAATCATTTTTCTCTGAGCGGCCCCGCCCGCCGTAATTCATCGACCGTCAGCGGCGTCACGTTCTTCGGCTCCTCAACGGTAAACGCCTTGGGATCCAGATCCTGATTCGTTTCAATCTGCGACAGCGCAGCTGTGATGCCGACGACGACATCCGGACTCGTCGAGATGAGCCGCACCGACTGGGGAAACGATCCGGCCCCGGGCGTGTACTCAATCTGCCAGCGATCCCGCTTCGCCGCGCGGAGTTCCCACTGCGAACCGTTGCGACGGAGATAGAGGGTCGCCGTCCGGCGCTGTGTTCCCTGGTCACCGCTCTCGACGTCGATGGACGCGAGCCCGCCGGCATGCAGATGACCGGCGATCGCCCGCGGTCCCGGCACCACACAGCCGGTGAAGACTGCCAGGAGATCCGCTGGATCCAACGCCACACCGGTCAGCGCGCCGAGGATCGCTTCGGGCGGAGCGTTGCGGATGATTCGATCCTCCCGTGTCAGCAGCAGCGTCGCGGCACCACCGCGAGCGGCAAGGACGAACACCGGCCCTCCGAAGGGCGCCACCCCTTCGAGATGCATGGACGAGGGCCGCTCGAATCCGGCGATGACCCGTCCGCGCAGCGGCTCACTCCCTGCGCGTCCTGAAAGACCGATTTCCATCGTCAGCGTACGAACGGCCGTACACGCCGACGACAACTGCGCGTGCACGGCTGCGAAGTCGGCAAGCGGCGTTCCAGGGTCGGACGGGAGCGCGATCGGCTTGGGAAGGGAGGCGCAGGAAGAAAGGACCATCGCCAATCCCCAACTCCCGACGCCCAAACGAAACGCTCGGGAGCGACTGCTGTGGGAGTCGGGAGTTGGCGGTTGGGAGTTGATCACATCTATTTGCTTGGAAGCTTCTTCTTCGCGTCCTGGAGCTTGCGTTCGATGGTCGCCTTCTCGATCCCCTGCCCGTCACCGTTGAGTGCTTTGGTCCACGCGGCAATCGCGTCCTGCGTCGATCCGCGCTTCGCGTAGGCGTCACCGAGATGGTCCTGAACTTCGGAGTTGGCCGGGAGCTTGTCCGCCGCCTGGGCGAGGTACTTCACCGCCTCGTTCATCTCCCCGCGCTTGAAGTACGCCCACCCGAGGCTGTCCAGGTACTCGGGCCTGTCGGGATCGGCGTCGAGCGCTTTGCGAACCAGGGTGATGGCTTCTTCGAGCTGATCCCCGCGATTGGCCAGCAGGTAGCCGAGGTGGTTGAGCACCCGCGGATTCGCCGGTTCGTTGGCCAGCATCTGCCGCAGCAGCTTTTCCGCATCGGCCGAACGACCGGCGTCCTGGTAGAGATCCACCAGCACAAACTGGGTCTGGGCGTCTTTCGGAAACGCCTTCGCCGCCGATTCAGCCACCGTAATCGCACCGCTCTTGTCGCCCCCGTCGAACAACGCGCGCGCCTGCAGTCGCGGGAAGTTCACGTCGTCCGGATGCTGCTTTCGCGCCTCACCTGCGTAGCGTGCCGCTTCGGTGAATTCCTTCGCGTTGTAAAGCGCCGCGATCCGCAGCAGCTTGAGCTGACGATTGTTGGGCTGCTGGGACAGAGCCACTGTGTAGGCCGCGGCGGCTTCTTTCAACTGTCCGTCCTGCTCGAGATACCGGCCGAGGTCGAAGGCGAGGGCCGGCAGGTACTCGACCACTTCCTGCAGCGTCCCGATCGCGCCCTTCAGATCGCCGGCGGCGACGTACGCGTTCGCCAGCAGTTGTCGCCCTGTCGCAAAGCCCGGATTCTGCGAGACGACTCGAGCGAGCGCCTGGATGGCTTTCTGCGGCTGATTGTCGCGGAGGTACATCTGCCCGAGCGTGAACTGCATCTGCAGGTCGGTGCCGATCGTTCCCGCCGCAGCGCGCTCGAGGTACAGAATCGAGCTCTTGACGTCCTCTGGAGTCAGGGTCGCGTTCCGAGGTGCCCCAGAGCCGGCGTAGAGATAGCCCAGGGTGCTGTTCGCCTGAACGTTGTTCTCGTCGATCGCGAGCGCTTCCTTGGCGAACCGTTCGGTTTCGGCGCGAGCCGGAGGATTGCGGCGCGCATACAGCGCGGCGATCTCGGACTTGATCTCCGCCGATCGCGGATCGGCGGCGGCAGCTCGCTGCAGCGCGGCAAGCGCGCCATCAGAGTTTCCCTCGCCCTCGAGCCGGCGGGCCTGCAGGAATTCGAAATATGGGTTCGTCGAGTTCTGCTGCGCGACGCCCGCAGCCGGGCTCAGCCCAAGGACTACGAGGACGAGCGCGAGGCGTTGCGGAAGATGGATGTGCAGCATGAGGTAAACGATTTTACTTCAAGATGTTATAGTCCTTCGGATCCCGGAGGACACATGGCGGTAGACGCCGAACTGCTGGAAATTCTGGCCTGTCCGAACTGTAAGACGCCCGTAAAACTCGTCCACAATGGCGCTGCCCTGAAGTGCGAGCAATGCAAACGCGTGTACCCCATCAGGGACGACATTCCGGTGATGCTCATTGACGAGGCGACAATCGAAGCCTGACGCGCCGCGGATCCTCCTGACCCGGCTTCGCCTCATCGGCGACGTCGCCTTTACCACGCCGACCCTTCGCGCACTTCGTCGCCGTTTCCCGGACGCTCACGTGTCGTACCTGGTTGAGCCTGCGGCCGCGCCCGTGCTCGCCGGGAATCGCAACATCGACGAACTGCTTGTCATCCCGAAGCGCTCGGGGTTCGCACGCGTGCGCGACGATCTCGCGATGGCGCGGCACCTCCGCCACGGCCGCTTCGATATCGCGATCGACCTTCACGGCGGGCCGCGAGCCGCATGGTTGACCTGGGTCAGCCGCGCGCCCATGCGCATCGGCTACTCGATCGCCGGTCGATCCTGGATGTACACGCACGTCGTGGAGCGGTCCCCCGATCTGACCCCGCGCCACTCGGTGCAGAACCAGGCCGACCTCCTGCGCCCGTTAGGCATTGACGGGTGCGATCCGATTCGCGAGCCGATGGAGATGCCCGAGGATCCGGCGGCCGGGGCGCGCGTGCGGACGAAGCTCGCGCAGGCAGGCATCGGTCCGAACGATCCGCTCGTCATCATGCACGTCAGCGCAGGAAACCCGTTCCGGCGATGGCCGGCGGAGTCGTTCGCGGCCGCCGCCGCCGCCCTCGCACTTCAGGACAATCGGCTGCGCGTGATCCTCGTCTCCGGGCCATCCGATCATGCCGCCGCCGCCGCGATCGCACGGGATGCACGCGCGGTGGCCGGGGCCGCCGGTGGACGGATCCTTGAAGGTGACTACGACCTCGCGGAACTGCGTGCACTGACCAGCATCTCCGCGGTGTACATTGGAGGCGACAGCGGACCGCTTCACATCGCCGCCACGACGGACACCCCGATCGTCGCGCTGCTCGGGCCGACACTGCCCGAACGTTCGCGGCCGTGGCGCGATCCCCGCTGGTTCACCGAGATGGTTGACGCCGGCCCACTGCCCTGCCGCCCCTGCGATCAGCGTCGCTGCGCACCTGGCGATTTCCGCTGCCTGACGCGCATCAGCGCCGATCAGGTTGTGGCCGCCACGCGCCGGGCGCTGCAGCATCGAACCGAGACGAACCACCTTCGCGCTGCCAGTTCCGGCGGACAGAGCGGAACGCGCGCATGACGACGACCACGATGCCCGCCATCGGCGCACGATCCGCGTTCGGCCTCGAGCGCGTGGCCCTCTGGCTGCTGCTCGCGTTCGTCGCATCGCTGCAGCTCTCGATCGCGGCGGCGGGAATTCTGCTCACTGCCGCGCTGCTGGCGTGGGCGGTCCTCCTGGTTCGTGATCACGCGCGACCGGCCGCACCCGGATTCATGTTGCCGCTGCTCGCGTACGCAGGGGTCACGCTAGTCTCTGCGGCGTTCTCGCTCGATCCAGTCGCCAGCTTCATCGACAGCAAGCAGCTCGTCCTGCTGCTGATCGTGCCGCTGGTGTATTACGTCGCGCGCGGCCGGAATGCCCTGCTGGTGATTGACGTCATCCTGGCCGTCGGCGCGGTCAGTGCCGCCATCGGCATCGTCCAGTACGGCCTGCTCCACTACGACAGCCTGCGGCTGCGTCCTGAGGGCGCGCTCACGCATTACATGACCTATTCGGGCACATTGATGCTGGTGCTCTGCGCGGCCGTGGCGCGGGTCGTCTTCGGCAGCCGCGATCGCATCTGGCCCGCGCTCGTCATGCCTGCGCTCGTCGTCGCACTCGCAGTCAGCCTGGGCCGCAACGCCTGGGTCGGCGCGTGCGTCGCCATCGCCGTGCTGCTGGCGCTCCGCGACTTCCGGCTGACGGCGCTCCTTCCGGTCGCGATCGCGCTGGTGTTCGCGCTCGCCCCGGACAACGTCACCAATCGCATGATGTCGATGTTTGATTTGCGCGACCCATCGAATCAGGATCGCCTGGCGATGCTGGAGGTCGGCCAGGGCATCGTGCGCGACCATCCGCTGACCGGCGTCGGACCGGCGATGGTCCAGCAGGTCTACCCGCAGTATCGACCCGCCTACGCGGTGCAGCCGGTGAACCCGCACCTGCACAACGTGCCGATGCAGATCGCGGCCGAGCGGGGGCTTCCCGCCCTCGCGATCTTCCTCTGGTTTGTCGTCAGCCTGGGCGTCGCGCTCGTTCGTCTCGTCCGCGGTAGCACTGACCGGCTGCTGCCAGCGACGGCGCTGGCGGTCCTGTCCGCAATGCTAGCCGCAGGACTGTTCGAGTACAACTTTGGCGACTCCGAGTTCCTGATGCTCTTCCTCGTGTTGATTACGCTTCCCTTCGCGGCGTTGAACACCGCGTCCGTCGAAGCGCGCCGCGCTGCCTGAATGCTTCTCCCCAGCGTCCAGCCAGAACGGGCACGACAGATCACCAACAGCTTCGTGGGCGCGCATGTGCTGGTCATCGGCGACGCGATGCTCGACAAGTTCGTCGTCGGCCGCGTCACGCGGCTCTCGCCCGAGGCGCCGGTACCCGTCGTCGCGTTCGATCACGAACTGCATCGGATGGGCGGATCGGCCAACGTTGCCAATAACGTGGCCGCCCTGGGCGGCTCAGCGACGCTCGTGGCCGTCACCGGCACAGATGAGGGCGCGGCGACACTGACGCGTGCGTGCCGCGAAGCCGGTATCGCGCCGGCGCTGGTGGGCGACCCCACGCGCCTGACGACCACCAAAGTCCGCGTTGTCACCGAGCGGAACCAGCAAGTGGCGCGGATCGATTACGAGGTCGACGCCGAGATCAGGGACGAGATCGAGCATCGCGTCATCGCGGAGATTCAGAAGCATGCGCGACACACGTCGGCGATCGTCATCTCCGACTATCTGAAAGGGTGCATCACACGCGCGGTGGTGAAGGCGGCGGTCGCGGCGGCGGCCGAACAGAATGTTCCGGTGCTGGTGGATCCGAAAATCCCCCATGTGGACTATTACTCCGGCACCACGGTCGTCACCCCGAACCACCACGAAGCAGAGATCGCCGCGAACATGCGCGTACGCAGCGAGGACGACGCGCGCCGGGCGGCGCGGCTGTTTCGCGAACGGGCGCAGTGCCAGAGTGTCCTGATGACCCGCGGGGATCAGGGAATGTGGCTGCTCGCGGAAGGTGTTGAAGCGCACCTCCCGGCGGCGGCGCGGGAGGTGGCTGACGTGACCGGCGCCGGCGACACCGTCATCGCGACACTGGCGCTGGCGATGGCGGCGGGAGCGACGATTCCCGAAGCGGCCAGGCTGGCCAACGAGGCTGCTGGCATCGCGGTCGCCAGGTTTGGTCCCGCCACCGTGGGCGTGACCGAACTACTGAAAGCGATCGACGCCGCCGCTGTGTAGAGACGTCTAGGGCTTCGATGACACGTCGATCTTCTTGGTTTTCGCGACCTCGAGCAATTTGAACTTCAGAGCTCCGTCTTTCACCTCGTAGCCGGCCGGCACAGTAAAGAGACCGTCCTGTTGCTCCCCTCGCAGGATGTTCGTCAGACGGTACGTTGTCTCACCGTTGCGTGGATCGCGCCGCGTGATGAGGACCGGCATCTGCAATTCCGGCGAGAACCAGCGTTCGGACACGATCTCGATCGGCCGCGCATTGCCGATGGTCCCGGCCGGGATGATCGTGGTCGCTCGCTGCCCTTGAGCACGCACGCCTTCGATCGTTTTCGTTCCGAGATCCTGGATCGTCACCTGCTCGTCGCCGTCCGCCTGCTTCTGCAGGATGGCTTCCTTTTTCAGATCGGCTGCAGCCGCGCCACGGCCACCGCCTCCGCTGTTGGGTCCTGTCACCTTCGCTTTCACACTGTCTAACAGCTTGTTGAGTTCCACGAGCTTCTTGTCGGCGGCGGGCAGGCTTCGAAACGCGATGTGCTGCTCTTCGTCCAGCGTATAGGTGACGCCCGCGTCCGCGTCGACGATCGTGACAAGCCGGGGGGCACCGGCGTTGGCTGTTGCGAAGAGCGGACCGATCAGCGCGATCTCTTCTTCGCGCCGTGTGCGGCCGCGGCTGTCGCGCGCCACCGACGACTGATAGCGGCGATCGATGCGGTTGCCGTCTTCGAGTATCTGGGTAAACTCGGTGACGGCCTGAGCGGCGAACGGCGCGTTCTTCACAGGCGCGACTTCGATCGGAGCGGACTCCGCGATCTGGAATCCCGCTCCGCGAACCACGGCGACAACGCCGCGACCTCCGCCAGACGCGCTCGGCTGCGCGTGCGCCGCAGCGGCGCTCAGAGTCAGTCCGACCAGAATGAACGTCGCCACACGATGGGGCTTCATTGCGATCTCCTTAAATCGGCAGGTCTGCCTGAAGGCGGACACTACGGGTTCAACCTGAGCGCGCGAGCGACGCCGTCCTCGCCGACGATGACGTCAACGTCGACGTCACGGGCGGCGATTGATGTCACTCCGAGCGCGTGAAGAGTGGATGCAGGCATTCGCATGCGGACCAGCCGGATTTCCTCTCCGTCACGAAGCCGTTCGCCGACCAGAATGACGGGTGAGGACGCGTCTGCCGCGAGCGACGGCACAGCGAGCTGCGCAGAGCGAAGATGCCCGCCGAGTACGCCCAAGCCGATCGCCAGCACCGCAGCCGCCGCCAGCGAACCGAGCCGGGATGCGACGGAGAAGGCACGGACGTGCGCCGCCGCTGGATGGGTGGCATCCCACGCGTGCATCACCGCGGCCTCGACATGCGCAGGAGCCGCATCATCCGACTCCGCGTGGCGCAGCGCGTCAAGCCAGGCGCCGATGTCGTCGTCTCGACTGCTCATATCGCACACCTCATGACAACGGGTTTGACACTGTGGCGTTCCTCACTCCGGCGCAGTTTCGTCGCCAGCATCTGCCGCGCGCGATGCAGACGCGATCGGATCGTTCCGAGTGCGCAACCGATCAATGCTGCCGCCGTGTCGTACGTGACGCCTTCGAGATCGCAGAGGATCACCACTTCCCGGTACCGCGAGGGCAGCGACAGGATGGCGTGTCGCAATTGCTGCAGGGCGTCGGTTCGCTCGAGCGCCTCGCCGACGTCCGCCGTCACGCCCCAGCGCGCCACGCCGCGACCGAGGTCCACGGCGACAAGGCGCCGCTCACGAAGAAGCCGCCGCCGCGTCACACGACGCGTCACGCCGAACAGATACGTCGTCAACGCCGCACGCGCGGCGTCATACTTCGCGGCGTCTTTCATCAAGATGAGAAACACTTCCTGGACGACATCTTCGGCGGCGGGAGTCGAGCCGGTCATCAGCCGTGCGAATCGGTACACCGCTCCCTGGTGACGCCTGTAGAGCGCCGCGAAGGCCTCGCGATCGCCAGCGGCCGTCCGCTCGACAAGCTCACGATCGGACTGAGCCGGGTAGTCGGGATCCGCGATGTCCTGCATCCGGGGGGTGATTGCAGGATGAAGGGGAAAAGTTCCAGAGAATGGGGGTGCCTGAGGTACCTAAGGCACCTTAGGCACTCCAGGCACCTCAGGCTCTACTTGGGCGGATCCGCCGGCGGATCACACGGCGGCTGGCCGCCTCGGCGCGGTCCGCCCTCGCGTGGGCCTCTTCCACCTTCGCGGGGGCCGCGCCCGCCTTCACGTGGTCCCCGTCCACCTTCACGGGGTCCGCGCCCGCCTTGACGGGGGCCGCGTCCACCACCCTCACCCCGGCGCCCACCACCCTCACCTCGGCGTCCACCGCCTTCACCACGGCGTCCACGTCCTTCACCCGGGGTACAGGGGTTGGCAGGGGTCTGCGGTTGCGGGTCCTGCGCCAGCAGATGCCTCGGTAACAGGCCGACCGTGCCAAGCAACAGGGCGCCCAGTAAGAATCCGCGACGATTCATAGATCCTCCTGGATGCTTAGACGGCATCCACAACCGGAATGTAGCGGAAATACCGCGGCATGGATGTGACATTTCTGCGCGCGCCGATACGACTCGAACGGCTAGTGTCTGAAATGCCGCCGGCCGGTGAACACCATCGCCAGGCCATGTTCATCAGCGGCGGCGATGACTTCCTCGTCCCGGACTGACCCGCCCGGCTGAACGACGGCCGTGGCACCCGCGCCGGCGACCGCGTCAAGACCGTCGCGGAACGGGAAGAACGCATCCGACGCCGCGACGGACCCGCGCAACAGGTCTGATCCCGCACTCGTCGCCTTCATGCGGGCGAGTTGTACGGCGTCCACGCGACTCATCTGTCCCGCGCCGATCGCCAGCGTGCGATCGGCGGCAGTGAAGATCACCGCGTTCGATTTCACGTGCGCGCACACGCACCAGGCGAACCGCAGGGCGTGCCATTCCTGAACGGATGGCTGCCGCTTCGTCACGATCCTGATCTGACCGTCAGGCCAGCTCGTTGCCGCTTCCGTGACGCGGTCGCGGCTCTGTTCAACGATCGCGCCGACGAGCGTGCGGATGTCGCGATCGCCGGCAGGAATCTGACTGAAGTCCGTCGTCACAACCCTCAGATTCGGTTTCGCGGCCAGGATCGCGAGCGCTTCAGCGTCGGCACCAGGTGCGATGACCGCTTCGATGAACGTCGCGACGAGCGCCCGCGCGGCCGCCACATCGATCGGCCGGTTGAGCCCGACGATGCCACCGAAGGCGGCCAGGGTGTCCGCGTCGCGGGCCCGCACGTACGCTTCCGCCGGGCCGGCACCGGTGGCGACTCCGCACGGATTCGTATGCTTGATGACCGCGGCGACGGGCTCGCTGAAGTCGAGCACGATGCGCAGAGCGGCGTCGAGGTCGAGCAGGTTGTTGTACGACAGCTCCTTACCCTGCAGGACGGCGGCATCACCGAACCCATAGCGCGGGTATTCCGTGTACCAGGTCGCGCTCTGATGGGGGTTTTCCCCGTAGCGGAGATCCTGAACCTTCAGCAGCGCGCGCATCCGGAACGCCGGCGACCCGGTGCTGACTCTGTGGAACCCGTCGTCAGAGACGTTGACTTCAGCGAGCGTCGCCGCAATCGCCGCATCGTAGAAGGCCGTGTGCACAAACGCGCGACGCGCGAGGCCGAATCTGAAGCTCGCCGTCGGGCCGCCTTCGCGATCCAGCTGCTCGAGCACGGCCGGATAGTCTTCAGGCGAGACAACGACGAGCACGTCCTGAAAATTCTTCGCCGCCCCCCGCACGAGGCTGGGCCCGCCGATGTCGATTTCCTCGATCAGCCCGTCGAACGGGGTGTCTGTGTTGGCTGCGGCTTTCGCAAACGGGTACAGATTGACGGCAACGAGGTCGATCATCGTGATGCCGTGCTGCGCGGCGGCGTCACGATCAGCCGCCACGGCGCGGCGCGCGAGGATGCCGCCGTGCACCATCGGATGCAGCGTCTTGACGCGGCCGTCCATCATTTCCGGAAACCCGGTCACGCGGCTGATCGGAAGGACGGAAAGACCGCCTTCTTCGATCGCGCGCGCCGTTCCGCCGGTCGAGACCAGTTCGAATCCGCGTGCGGCAAGTCCGCGCGCAAACTCGAGAAGACCGGTCTTGTCCGACACGCTCAAGAGGGCTCTGGGCATCGCCAATTGCTTGACTCTACCTTAGGCGCACGCGTAGGATAAGCGTGCGTTGAGGGGCGTTCCCGCAACGTTGCAGTCGAGGCCGCGCAAGCACTCGCGGTCTTTTTTTGTGCCCGAAATAATGGCTGGCACGCAGGGAAGAAGAACGATGCGCATTACAGGCAAGGTCAAGTGGTTCAACAACGCCAAGGGCTACGGTTTCATTGAGCGCGAGGGTGGCAGCGACGTGTTCGTGCACTACTCCGCAATCAGTGGCAACGGCTTCCGGTCCCTGGAAGAGGGTCAGGCGGTCGAGTTCGAGATCGTCGACGGTCCAAAGGGTCCGCAGGCAGGGAACGTCACCAAAGCCTAGAGCCACGAACAACGACCTGGCCCGGCAAGTGGTCGCCACTCGCCGGGCTTTTTTGTGTCCGGCTAAAGCCGGACACTACGAACGCCAACAGCCAGACGCGACGACCACCACTATTCCTGCCGCGCTCCGCGCAGTGCCCGCGCCGTAAAGTTTACCTTCCCATCCTTCAACGCCACCCGGAACGCCACCTCGGGACTGCCCTTCTCTTTCAACCCGAGGACCTGCGTCTTGATCAGATCCGCAAACTTGTGGAACGGCACCGGCTCCTCGCCGATGTCGCGACGCGCTTCCGCCAGGCTGTCGTAAAGCTCGTGCAGCTTGTCCATCTCCTTCAGCGGATCGGAGAAGGTCGTCACGTGGAGGATGCGGTCCTGAGGCCGTCTCGCCTTCGGCTGTTCGCTCTTCTGCGCCTGCGCAAACGGCCCTGGGCGTCCTTCCTCACGCGCGCGCAACCCACGATCCCAGAGATCGACAAACGCGTGGAACCGGGTCTGGATCATTTCGAAACGGAAGCGGTCGCCGGTATTCATCAGCCGTGAGCGATCGATCCGCTTGACCATCGCTTCGACGCGTCCGCGCGTTTCCCACGGCGGCCGCGGCAGCCGGCCGGCGAAGAACATGTTGTACTCCGCCTCCAGACGCTTCAGTCCGGCCTCGAGCGTCGTCAGCTCGTGATCGACGTCGATGCGCTGTTCAGGCACACATCGATCTTAACGTGTTCAGAATCCGGGCTTCAGAGTTCCTTTTGCGCGTGCCACGTCGAGCAGCGTCGGATAGAACTGCACGAATGTGCGTTCGACCGCGGTGTTCTTCGAGTGGCACTCCACGCACGACGCCACGTCCTGCCCGGCGAGCGGCGCGGCGCTATCGGCCCCGCGGAAATTGAAAAATGCCCACCCGTCAGGAAATCGGGCGTCCTTCACCTCGGCTTCGATGCCGATGAGACGCGTTTGAAAGCGCCCGTTGGTGTTCGGCGGAGCATCGGTCGCCGAAGCCCGGAACTCGAGTACGAACACCGACTTGTCGGGCCATCGTCCCGTACTCATGAATCCGCGGTACGCCGCCGGATTGACGAAGACATTGGTGAACGTCGTGCCGGCGGCTGACGCGTCGTAGGTCATGCCAAGTCCCGAGGCGAGGAAGGTCCACTCCCGGTAATTCGCCGGCTTCACGAGCGTATTCCCGCCCGCGTACTGTGGGCCGTCGGAAACTGGTTGCTGCGCGCCGAGCGCAACCGACCAGACGAATGCCGAACCCAGCACCACGCACCCGGAAGCGAACATGAACGCGAACCGGGAACAGAGAATCCGGAAGAGTGAGCGGTAGTGTGCCGTCATTGACTGATCACTCCCAGCGCGACGAGCAATGGTATGACGACGGCCACGATCGCCTCGCCCGCGATCAGGCCGGAGGCCAGCGGCACCAGATACGCCTCATTCGCCGTCCGGTTGATCCGGCGCCAGACGACATCCACGACGCTTCCCAGGAACATCACGATGATCACCGACGCCGGGACGAGCATCCCGATCGCCGTCCCGGTTGGAGAGGGCACCCATTTGATCTTGCGTTCCTCCAGCACGGTGAACAGGATGCCGAGCGCCACGCCGACGAAGAGCGCCGGAACCGCGCCGGAGGGCAGCGCATCGAAGCCTTTCGACAGGATTTCGGCAAAGCCAGCCAGGCGACGCGAAATGGGCGACGATAGCCCGGCGTGTTCGCCGACGATGCCGTAGGTGCTCCGGAGCAGCGGATACATCCAGGAGACAGCCGCGGCGCCGACCGGCGTGCCGATCAACTGCATGATCGTCATGCTCTTTGGCGACGACCCGATCATGTAGCCGGCCTTGTAGTCCTGCATCAGCGCTTCAGACTCGACGGCGATCGTCCCCGTCGTCCCGCTGGACACCATATTGACCACCAGGTTGCCGGGAGCGATCGCGCCGAAGATGACCTGCATCATGTTCGTCATCTGGCTGATCGGGCCCCAGTTGGTCTCGCCGAGCACGCGCAGGCCGACGAGCATCAGCGGAAGCGACAGCACGATGGCAAGGCCGGTCAGCCACATGGAGATGCCGAAGGTCACCTGCTGCAGCACCATCAACGCCACAGACAGCACAATCACGCCGCCGACCACCCATTGCAGGGGAAACGTGCCGGCGTCCGCGCGGGCATGGGACAGGCGCGAAAACGTCCTCTTCAGGATGCTCCAGCGCAGTGCGAGTGCGGTGAGCCCTCCCGAGACCATCATCGCGGTCGCCGGCCACATCACCCAGAACAGGACGTCGGTGCGCGTAAACGTCGGCTGGATGATGCCGTAGCGCAGCAACAGATAGGGCGCAATCATCCACCCCACGATGGTGCCGAGCAGCATGCTGGCGTTGATCCGCATGCCGACGAGCATTCCGGAGCCGAGTGACAAGAGGCTCCAGTTCACGCCAACACCAGTGGTCATCATGACCGCGGTGCCAAACAGCATCGTCGACGGAAACCACTTGAGGACGAGGGCGTCCTCGGTCATCAGCATGAGCGCCGCCGAGGCGACGACGCCGATGGCCAGCGCCCGCGCCGCGCGTGTCGCTTCGCCCCCGCGGCTGTCGAGCACGATCAGCGTCTCGCCGGCGGCAACGCCATCAGCGTAGGTCAGCTTTTCGTCGACGACGAAATGCTGTCGCATGGGCACTGCGAGCAGAACGCCGAGCAGCCCGGCGATGGTCAGCCACTCAAACGATTGAAGCGGACTGAGGATGGTCGTGAAGGAGACGCCCGGGCTGGCAGCGAGCATGTCGAACGCCGCGAGCAGCACGCACATGAAGGCGGTCTGCGCGCCGGCGGTGCCCGCCGTCTGCACCATGTTGTTTTCCCAGCGGTTGTAGTTGCGGAAGACGATACCGAGGGCGAGATAGCCGAAGAACGCGGCAACCACCGAGACGTTTGGCCCGAAGCCAAGCTTCAGGACCATGTAGGGATACGAAGCGCCCATGACGGCGGCGACGACGATGCCGCAGATGATGGCGCGGGGTGTCAGCTCGCGAACGCCGGGTGGTTTGACCCCCTGGACTGATCCGATGCGAGGTTCGTCGACTCCGGCGCTGCTCATATGAGCGGGAGTGTATAAGGCCTAAGGGCTAAGGCCAAAGGCCTAAGGACTGGTCAAGGAATACGAGCTACCGTTTACAGGCCCAAGGACCAAGCGTCATTCGAGCCGGGGCTTCGTTTTTCGCTTGGGCCTTAGGCCTTCGGCCTTGGGCCTTTGGCTTCAGGCGGTCGCCGGCGCGGGAGCGTCGACGCCCTGCCACAGATTCATCGTGCCCAGCTCGTCGCGTCCGCACGACTTCAGGTAGCAGAACAGCTGCGTGCGGTAGGCGGCGTGCCCAGCGAGAACAAGATCGACGATGAACTTGCCCTTGCTGATCTTGTTACCGTCGAAGCCGGTCATCTCGGCGCGGAGATCCGCGTCCGACATGTCCGCCAGCAGCTTTGCGTACTCGTCTCCCTGCTTCTTGATCACGGCAACGGTCTGATTCCAGTCGCGGGCCTCAGCCGCTTTGTTGGCCTCCATCCAGGCCTCGCGATCGAACGCGCCGGTCTTGGCCGCCTGCACCAGCCCCGGACCCATGATCGTCATGTAGCGGAGCAGTTCCAGCGAACTGCGCTGCTTCGGCGTCGGACGATACTCCACCATCGACGGGTCAACCTTGTCCGCCAGGTGGCCGAGAATACGAGATTCTTTCTGCAACGAGCTGAGCAGCTCCGCTTTCGTGAGAACCATGAATTCCTCCAAGAGAGACACGTAGGGGCCGACCCTGAGGTCGGCCCCTACCGAGGTTAGAAGATCGTTGCGATTGATTCCGCGGCGAAATCGAGCACCCGCGTCGGCAGGACACCGAGATACACGATCGCAATGATCGCCACCATCAGCGCCGCCATCCCGACGCCCGGAATCGCAGCGGGAGCGGGCAGGCCGGCTTCGCGATCCGCCATATACATCATCACGACCACGCGCAGGTAGAAAAACACCGACACGACGCTGGTCAGTACGCCGATGATCGCCAGCCAGTAATACCCGGCGCTGACGGCCGCGCTGAAGATGTACCACTTGCCGATGAAGCCGGCCGTGGGCGGCAACCCGCCCAGCGAAAGCAGGCAGACAGTCATCAGGGCAGCCAGCGCGGGACGCGTGTGCCAGAGCCCGGCGTAGTCCCGCAGCTCGTCGTTGTCGCGGTCACGGGCTCCGAGCAGCGCGATGACGCCGAACGCCGCGAGATTGGTCACCGAGTATGCGAGCAGATAGAAGAGGATCGCCGCCTTGCCGACGGAGTTCGCGGCGACGAGGCCGACCAGCAGGTAGCCGCCATGCGCGATGCTGGAATACGCGAGCATCCGCTTCAGGTTGCTTTGCGCCACCCCCACGACGGTCCCGAGAATCATCGTCGCCGCCGCCAGCCACGCCACCAGTGGCGCCCACTGGGTGCTGAACGGCTCGAAGGTCGACAGGAACACACGCGTGAACGCGGCGAACGCGGCGACCTTCACACCCGTGGACATGAAGCCGGTGACGATCGCCGGCGCCCCCTCGTAGGCATCCGGAGTCCACATATGGAAAGGCACTGCCGAGATCTTGAACGCGAAGCCGACGAGCAGCAGGCCAAGGGCGAGCAGAATCATCGGGTTGTTGCTCAACGCCTGCGCAGACAGGAACGAACCGATGGCCTCGAGGCGCGTACTGCCGGCGACCCCGTAGGTGAAGGCGATGCCATACAGGAAGAACGCACTCGAAAATGCACCGAGCAGGAAGTACTTGAACGCCGCCTCGGACCCTTTCGGACTGTCCCGGCGGACACCCGTCAAGACGTAGACGGCGAGCGACAGAATCTCGAGCGCCACGAAGATGACCAGCAGATCGGTGGCCGTCGCCATCATGATCATCCCGACGATCGCGAAGAGCACCAGCGCGTAGTACTCACCGGCCGGGATGCCGTCACGATGGACGACCTGCGACGAAAACACGATCGTCAGGGCGCCGATAGCCACGAGGACGACGGTGACGAACAGGCCGAAATTGTCGGCCACGATGACGCCGTAGCCGACGACGTTGCGATTCCAGAGGAGCGCCGATGACAGGGCCGCGCCGCCAAGGCCGATCAGGCCCCACCATCCGATCGGCAGCCGCTCGCTGCGCCCGCGGAACGCCTCCGTGCCCATCGTCGCCAGCGCGGTCAGCGTGACGCACAGCATCGGGATCAGGGCGTCGAGATCAGTGTTGAACATTCAACACCACCTCTCGCTTGTCGCTCGTTCGATGTGGGTCGCCATTCTCGACGCGCACGGGCTGCGTATAGCCCACCTGCTCCACAATCTTCCGAGCCGCGGGTTCCATCGGTTTCAGGAACAGCATCGGGAACACGCCCATGACGATGGCCATGGCGCAGAGCGGAATCGCCGCCGCCCATTCACGCGGCCGCAAATCCGGCAGCGTCTTGTTCTCCTCGTGCGTCACCTCTCCGTAGTAGACACGCTGGAACATCCACAACATGTAGACGGCCGAGAGAATCACGCCCAGCCCGGCGCCCACGACGTAGCGCGGATCCCACCTGAAGGCACCGAGCATGATCAGGAACTCGCCGACGAATCCGTTGAGACCGGGCATCCCGATCGAGGCGAGCGTGATGATCAGAAACGCCGCCGTCAGCCGCGGCATCACGCTCTTCAGGCCGCCGAACTCCGCAATCAACCGGGTGTGCCGGCGATCGGAGAGCATGCCGACGATGAGGAAGAGGCCGCCGGTGCTCACGCCGTGCGCCAGCATCTGGTAGACCGCGCCCTGCAGGCCCTGCACGTTCATCGCGCAGATGCCGAGGACCACGAAGCCCAGGTGGCTGACCGATGAATACGCCACCAGCTTCTTCATGTCCGGCTGCACCATGGCCACGAGCGCACCGTAAATAATTCCGATCACCGCGAGCGCGCCAATCCAGGGAGCGAACTCGGCGGCCGCCGTCGGGAACAGCGGGAACGCGAAGCGTACGAGGCCGTAGGTCCCCATCTTCAGCAGCACGCCCGCCAGAATCACGGAGCCGGCCGTCGGCGCCTGGACGTGCGCATCGGGCAGCCAGGTGTGGAACGGGAAGAGCGGAACCTTGATCGCAAACGCGATGGTGAAAGCGAGGAAGAACCAGCGCTGCGTCTCCGGCGCCATCTGCAGCGTGTAGAGCTTGAGCAGATCGAATGAGTAGCTGCCGGTCGCCTCACTGTGGAGGTACGCCAGGCCGAGGATGGCGATCAGCATCAGCACGCTGCCGGCCATCGTGTAGAGCATGAACTTGATGGCCGCGTAGATGCGCTGGTCATAGCCCCAGATCCCGATCAGGAAATACATCGGGATGAGCATGGCGTCCCAGAACACGTAGAACAGGAAGAGATCGAGCGAGAGGAACACGCCGATCATCGCCGCCTCGAGCGCGAGGATGAAGACGCAGAACTCCTTGACCTTGTGCTCGACGCCTTCCCACGACGACAGCAGCGCGATGGGCGTCAGGAACGTCGTCAGCACGACCAGCAACAGACTGATCCCGTCGATGCCGACGTAGTAGTCGATGCCGAACGCCGGGATCCAGGGTACGCGCTCGATGAACTGGAATTCCGCCGACCCGGGATCGAAATACCACCAGATCACGAGCGAGAGCGCGAAGGCGGCGACCGAGATGAGCAGTGCCAGCCAGCGAACCGTGGCATTGCGGCTGCCGTCCCGGTTCGGGATCAGGAGGAGCAGCAGCGCGCCGACCAGCGGCACCAGCCACGAGAGAGTCAAAAGCGGTGTCAACTTCCAACTCCCAACGCCCAACTCCCAACGAGTGAGCCGATCATCGCCACAGGTAATACCCCAGCACAAGAACGACACCGACGAAGAGCGAGCCCGCGTAGGCACGCACCGAGCCGGTCTGCAGTCGCCGCAGTACCGCCGCTCCGCCAGAGACGAGCGCGCCGGTGCCGTTGACGGCTCCGTCGATCACGCGCACATCGAAACCGCGCCACAACCCGCGCTGCGACACCACCTTGATCGGCTGCACGATGGTCGCGTCGTACAGTTCGTCCACGTAGTACTTGTTGAGCAGCAGTTTGTAAAGCGGCGAGAAGCTCCGCGCCATGGCGTCGGCGACCGCACGCTTGCGCAGCCAGATGGCGGTCGCGACGGCGATGCCGAGAATCGCGATCACGCTCGACACGAGCATGAGCGTCCTCTCGAGATCGAGATGCTCCGCAGCGGTCGCGCCTTCCGCGGACGCGTGAAGGCCGAACGCCGGCTCGAGCCAGGCACCGAGGGCGTTGTGCCCGTTGAGCGCGTGCGGAATGCCGATGTAACCGGCCAGCACCGACCCGATCGCCAGCAGAATCAGCGCAAACGCCATTGCCGGCGGAGCGTCATGCAGGTGCGACGCGGCACCATGGCCGTGCGAGGGGGGTGAGGGGTGCGAAGAGTGCGAAGGGTGCGCGGCCGTCCCGGCGGCAGGCGCATCATGCCGCCGCTCACCAAAGAAGGTGAGATAGACGAGGCGGAACATGTAGGTCGCCGTCAACAGCGACGTGGCCGCGCCGACAACCCAGAGCAGCGTGTGCCCTTCTGCAAACGTCTCGTACAGGATCTCGTCCTTGCTGAAGAACCCGGCGAACCCGGGGAACCCGGCAATCGCGAGCGAGGCGATCACGAACGTGTAGAAGGTGATCGGCAGCGACTTCTTCAGGCCGCCCATGTTCCGGATGTCCTGCTCGCCGTGCAGGGCGTGGATCACCGCACCAGATCCGAGGAACAGGCAGGCCTTGAAGAATGCGTGGGTATAGAGGTGAAAGATCCCTGCGCCGAACGCGCCGACGCCCATCGCCAGGAACATCAGCCCCAGCTGCGACACCGTCGAGTAGGCAAGGACACGCTTGATGTCGTTCTGCACCAGCCCGATGGTGCCGGCCATCAGCGCCGTTGCCGCACCGATCACCGCCACGATGATCATCGTCTGTGGCGCGTGGCTGAACAGCACGGCGTTGCGGCCGATCATGTAGACACCGGCCGTCACCATCGTCGCCGCGTGAATCAGCGCGGATACCGGCGTCGGCCCTTCCATCGCGTCCGGCAGCCAGGTGTAGAGCGGAATCTGCGCGGACTTTCCGGTGGCGCCGATGAACAGCAGCAGCGTCGCCGTCGAGATGATGCCGAACGACGCCTCAGGCGGCAGTGCGCCAACCACCCCGGCGAGCGCTTTGAAGTCGAGCGTGCCGAAGTGGGTGAAGAGCGCCAGCATTCCGAGGATGAACGCGTAGTCGCCGATTCGATTGACGACGAACGCCTTCTTGCCAGCGTCTGATGCGGACTGCTTCTTGAACCAGAACCCGATCAACAAGTACGAGCAGAGGCCGACGCCTTCCCACCCGACGAACATCACCGGGAAGCTGGCGCCGAGCACGAGCACGAGCATGAACGCGGCGAACAGGTTCAGGTACGAGAAGTAGCGCGCGAACTCGCTGTCGACCTCGTCGTGCATGTACGCCGTCGAGTAGATGTGAATCAGCGAGCCGATACCGGTCACGACAAGGATCATCACCGCCGACAGCTGATCCAGCCTGAATGCCAGTGGCAGGATGAAATCGTCGGACGCGAGCCAGGTATACAGGCTCTGGTCGATGACTCGGGCCTCTGCGGGAAGGCCGACCAGCTGCCAGACGGCAACCGCCGACACCGCAAAGGACCCGAGCATCCACCCCGAGGCCAGACCTCCGGATACGCTCTTCGGCAGGCGTCGCCCAAGCGTCGCGTTGATGACGAAGCCGAGCAGCGGGAATAAGGGGATTAGCGCGAGCACGTTGTCCGGATCACCACTTCAATGACGTAAAGGCATCAGGGTTGAGGGACTCCCGGTGGCGGAAGAGCGCGATGATCAGCGCCAGTCCCACAGCCGCCTCCGCCGCCGCGACCGTCATGACGAAAAACGTGATGATCTGCCCGTCGACGTCGCCGCGGTAGCGGCCGAACGCGACGAAGGTCAGGTTGACCGCGTTCAGCATGATTTCCACCGACAGCAGAATCGTGATCAGGTTGCGGCGAAGGAACACCCCGGCGGTGCCGATGGCAAACAGGACCGCCGACACGATCAGATAGCTACTGAGAGGAATCACGATTCGCCTTCCCGGCGCGCCAGCACCACCGCGCCGACCATGGCCACGAGAATCAGCACCGAGGTCGCTTCGAACGCGAACGCGTGACGGCTGAAAAGCACCTTCCCCATCTCCCGCACCGAGCTCACGGTGGTGGCATTGGCCTGACTGCCGACCGCCGCGCCCAGCCCGTTCACCTTCATCAGTGCGTACGCCAGTTCCAGAATCAGCACGCCGGCGAGCATCGCGCCGAAGCGGCCGATGCCGGCGCGCCGCAGCGGATGCGTGCGGTCCCACTCCGCCCCGTCTTCCTGCGGCGCGTTCAGCAGCATGACGACGAAGAGGAAGAGCACCATGATCGCGCCGGCGTAGATGATGATTTGCGCAACGGCGACAAACGGCGCATCGAGCTGGATGTACAGGCCGGCGAGCGCCGCGAAGGCGACGATCAGGAACATGACGCTGTACATCGGGTTGCGCTGGCCGATGACGAGCGCCGACGCCACCACCGCGATGCCGGCGAGCAGATAGAAGGTGACGACTTCAGGCATTGAAATAGAGCACCAGCGCGGCCGTCACGATCAGATTGATGACCGACAACGGGAACAGGAACTTCCACCCGAACGCCATCAACTGGTCGTACCGGTAGCGCGGCAGCGTCCACCGCATCCAGATATAGGTGAAGAGAATCGCGCCGACCTTCAGCAGGAACGTCACCCAGCTCAGACCGTAGGTATCGAGCAACGGAATGCCGTGCCAGCCCCCGAGATACAGGTCCGTCGCCACGGCCGACATCGTCGCCATGTTGATGTACTCGGCCTGAGGGAAGAGCGCGAAGCGCACCGAGCTGTACTCGGTGTTGTAGCCGGCCACGAGCTCCTGTTCGGCCTCCGGAAAGTCGAACGGCGCGCGGTTGGTCTCGGCGACGCCGGCGATGACGTAGATGATGAAGCCAACCGGCTGCAGGAAGACCAGCCAGCGCGGGATGAAACCAAACCAGGTCCCGGCCTGTGTGTCCACGACTTCGCGCAGCGAGAGCGACCCAGCCAGCAGAATGACCGCGGCCAGCGACGTCGCATAGGCGAGCTCGTAGCTGATCATCTGCGCGGATGCACGCAGGCCGCCCATCAGCGAGTACTTGCTGTTCGACGCCCACCCGGCCAGCACGATGCCGTAGACGCCCATCGAGGTGATCGCAAACACGACCAGCAGCCCGACGTTGATGTCGGCGACGCCAAGCTTGACGGGGGTGTCGAGCAGGCCGAAGAAGGTCGTCTCGCCACCCCAGGGCACCGTGGCGAACGCGGCGAACGCGGCGGTGACGGAGAGGATCGGCGCCAGCGTGAAGAGCCACTTGTCCGCGCCCTTCGGCCGCAGCTCCTCCTTCATCAGGAGCTTGAGGATGTCGGCGAGCGGCTGCAGCAGGCCGTGCGGCCCGACCAGATACGGGCCGTAACGCTGCTGCATGAAGCCCATGATCTTGCGCTCGGCGAGCACCAGCAGCGCCGACGCGTTGATCAGCATGAAGAACGTCAGGCCGATGATGCCAAGCTGAATGCCGAAACGAAGATCCACGTCAGTGCGTCCCAGCCAGCATCGTCTGCTTCGCACGCCAGTCCGACGGGAGCGTGCAGCGTCCCTCGCGGATGTGCGCTTCGAACTCGTTCCGGAAATGGTTCAACGTCGTGAGCACGGGCGTGGCCGCCGCATCGCCGAATGCGCACAGCGTCTTGCCGACGATGTTGGTCGCCACACCGAAGAGCAGGTCGATGTCCTTCATCTGCCCTTCGCCGCGTTCGACGCGCTGCAGCAGCTTGTAGAGCCAGTCGCCGCCCTCGCGGCACGGCGTGCACTTGCCGCACGACTCGTGGCGGTAGAAGTGGAGCAGGTTCATCGCCAGCCACACCATGCAGACCGTGTCGTCCATCACGATCAGACCTGCGGACCCGAGCAGTGACCCGGCCTTCTGGACGTGATCGAAGCTGGCCGGCGTATCGAGGTCCTTGTCGAGGAGGATCGGCACCGACGATCCGCCAGGAATGATCGCCTTGAATGCGCGCCCGTCCTTCATCCCCTGCGCGTACTGATCGCCGAACACCAGATCGCGGAGGGTCGTGTGCATTGACGTTTCATACACACCGGGACGCTTGACCTGCCCGCTGACGCAGAACAGCTTCGGGCCGCCGTTTTTTTCCGGGCCCAGCCCGGCGAACCATTGCGGGCCGTTGAGGACAATCAACGGCACGTTGCACAGCGTCTCGACGTTATTCACCGCCGTCGGGCACTGATAGAGACCTTCCACCGCAGGAAACGGCGGCTTCAGACGCGGCTGCGCGCGCTTGCCTTCCAGCGACTCGATCAGCGCCGTCTCCTCGCCCGCTTCGTAGGCTCCGGCGCCGCGGTGGAGATAGACGTCGCAGTCGAACCCGCTGCCGTAGATGTTCTTTCCGAGGTGCCCGGCCTGGTAGGCTTCGGCCACGGCGCGCTCGAGCGTCTCCTGCACGTGGAGAAACTCACCCCGGATATAGATGTAGGCGACCTTCGCACCGATCGCGTAGCAGCCGATCGCACACCCTTCAATCAGCAGGTGCGGATTGCGCTCCATCAGCACGTGATCCTTGAACGTGCCCGGCTCGCTCTCGTCCGCATTGCAGGCGATGTATTTCGGCTTCGGCGTGTCCTTGAGGACGAACTGCCACTTCAGGCCGGTCGGGAAACCGGCGCCGCCGCGCCCGCGCAGCCCAGACGCCTTGACCTGCTCGATGATCTCGTTCGGCTGCTGCGTCAGCGCTTTGCGAAGTCCTTCATAACCGCGCGCGTTCTTCAGGTAGAAGTCGAGCGTGAAGGCGTTCGACTCGCGGACGTTGTTCGTGAGGACTGGCTCGTATGACATCAGTCGTTAACCACGAAGATCACGCGTCACTTTCTTTCCACATGCAGATGACACCCGGTCAGCGCAGAGTACCCGCGCGCACGCAGATCGTCCACGAACGTGCCCACCTGCTCCGGCGCCAGCCGCTCGTGCCAGCCGTCGTCGTTGATCATCAGCACCGGCGCTCGATCGCATGCGCCGAGGCATTCGACTTCCATCAACGTGAACATCCCGTCGGGGGTTGTCTGGCCGGGCCCGATGCCAAGCTTCGCGCTCAATTCCTCGGTCACCCGCTCGGCGCCGAGCAGCGCGCACGACAGTGTGCGGCAGACGTTCAGCACGTACTTCCCGACTGGCTTCGTATAGAACATCGTGTAATACGACACGACGTCCTCGACCTCGGCCGGCGTGCAGCGAATCTGTTCCGCCACGAACCGCATCGACGTTCCGGAGATATATCCCTGCTGCTTCTGCACCAGGAACAGCGCGTAGAGAATCGCCGACTTTCGCTGGTCGTCTGGATAGTGCGTGACGAGCTCGTTGAAGATCGCCTGATGCTCGGGCGTGTACGCGAACGCCTCGCCGATCTCCGCGAGCTTGCGCTCGGACCGATGGAAGGTGGCGTACTCGACGCGCGGATGAAAGCTCACCGGTCGCAGTCCCCCATGACGACGTCCGTGGATCCGATGACGGCGACGACGTCGGCAATGAGGCCGCCCCGCACCACCGCCGGCAGCGATTGGATCGCCATGAACGACGGCGCACGCATCTTGACGCGCCACGGGCGGTTCGTCCCATCCGAGACGATGTACGTCCCGTGCTCGCCGCGGGGACCTTCAATGGGCACATAGGCTTCACCCGCCGGCACCGTGAACCCCTGCGAATAGATCAGGAAGTGCTGAATCAGCGCTTCCATCTCCGAGTAGACCTTGTCCTTTGGTGGTGGAACCACGCGCGGGTCGTCACAGGCCCACACGCCTGACGGCGTGATCCGCGAAATGGCCTGCTTGCAGATCTTGACGCTCTCGCGCATCTCCGCGATGCGGACGCGATAGCGCGCATAGACATCGCCTTCGCTGGCCGTCGGAATATTGAATGTATAGGTCTCGTATCCGAGATACGGGAAGTACCTGCGCACGTCGTAATCGGATCCGGTGGCGCGAAGGATGGGACCCACCAGTCCCCAATTCATCGCATCGTCCTGGGTGATGACGCCGACGCCCTGGGTCCGCCGCCGGAAGATGTCGTTCTTCGTGAGCAGCCCCTCGAATTCGTCAATCTTGGCCGGGAACCGCTCCAGGAACGCGTTGACCGACTCGTGAAAGCCGCGCGGCAGATCCTCGCGCAGGCCGCCGATCCGGATGTAGCTCGGAAAGAACCTGAAGCCGGCGATCAGCTCGTTGATGTTGAGGAGCAGCTCGCGCTCGCGAATCGCGTAGAACAGCATCGACACCGCGCCGATTTCCATGGCGTGGGTGCCGAGCCAGATCAGGTGGCTGGCGATGCGCTGCAGTTCCGCGATGAGCACGCGGATGTCCTTGACGCGGCCCGGCATCTCGAGCCCGAGCAGCTTCTCCACCGCCATCGCATAGGCGAGGCTGTTCGACTGCGCGCCGAGGTAGTCCATCCGCTCGACGAGCGGGATGACCTGCTGCCACTTCTTCTGCTCCGCGGTCTTCTCGATGCCGGTGTGCAGATACCCGATCGTCGGCATCACCGACTGGATGACTTCGCCATCGAGCTCCAGCAC
>DASROF010000059.1:0-7697 GCA_035647075.1 Vicinamibacterales bacterium
AGCGAGGCCAGGAGCGCCAGGCGCAGGCCGACATATCGTGCGCCTGCGGGAATCCTCACGAGCTTCAGGAGCACGGCAACACCGAGCGCAACCAGCGCAATCTGCACCGAGTAGGCGGTGAGGTCGCGGAGCAACGAGGCCGCGGTCACTTGTCACTCTCCTTCTCGTCAAGGAGCTGGCGCACGATGCGCCGCTGTTTCGGGGTCAGCTTGTTATCGCGTGCGAGGTGGACGAGCAGTGCGTCCGAGGCGCCGTCGAACACGCGGTCGAGAAAGTCTCGGACCATACCGCCGATGACCTGCTGGCGGGGCTTTGCCGGACGGTAGACGTGCGCCCGGTCGTTCGTCGCCTTGGTCAGGTAGCCCTTCTCCTGCAGAATCCGCATCATCGTCATCACGGTCGTGTAGGCCACCGGGCGCGTGGCCTGCAGCGCCTCGTAGACGTCGCGGACCGTCGTCTCGTCCTTGCGCCAGACGACTTTCATGATGGCAAGTTCCTGCGGTGTCAGTGTCGGATGTGGTGTTCTCATGTTGCGCGCTCGCGACCTGCCGGGGTGAATTGTCCGGTCGTCAACTAAGTATTAAGTAATTAGTAGATCCGGCCGACGCGATCTGTCAAGCAGCTTTTTTTCGGCTCAGTTTTCGCTGGGTCGCTCGAGCCGATCGATGACGAGTACCTGGCGCGACGCTTTCGAGGACTCGAGCTTCAGACCAGCCTGGTCCTGCAGCGCTGTGAACACGGTCGGCAACTCCGTCGACGATGGCGAAACGGCCGGCCCGGCTCGCCCCGCCGATCGATCGAATTCGAGTTTGATTCGGTAACTGCCGGTCAGCCCCGTTTTGTCGACGACAGGTCGGCCTGCACCGCCAACCCCACGCAGCAGCCTGGCGAGGTTCTCCATTGTGGTGTCACCCTCCATTCCGTTGGTAACCCGAATGGGCCCGCAGATCGGCGGAGGCGCACTCATATCCGGGATTGTCGGGCGTGGCATCGGCGTGCCTGCGGCCAACGCCGCTTCGGCCGCGGCGCGATCGGCTGCCGCTTTGGCGACGCAGTCCATCTCGGATGGCTTGATGCCCGGGCCCAGCTTTCGGTCGCTGCGAGCGAGCACGAGGTCATACACTGGCAGTTCCCGGTTCTCGACGTGCGTCACGAGCTTGACGCGGTCCGCAAGCATCGCACGCATCATCGCCGATCGTTCCTCTGGTGACGCCGGTCGCGACAGCGGAGACGTCGCGCTCACGTCATAGCGCTCGCTCTGCGCCCAGTCCGGCAGGCCCACCATATCGACGGGTGCGATCGCGGGAAACTGCGCGCTTGCGACCAGGGTCATCATCGGAACGTTGAGCAGCGTAAAACCGCCATCCGGCCGCTCGCTGCTGCCGTTGGAACCAAGGGCGTTCGAGGTATTTCGCTTGATCGAGACCACTTCGAAGCGGAGCCCGTCCGTCGCCGGCGCTTGCGCCAGAACGACCGTTGAGGCGAGCAGTAGCCCTATCCCCAGTGTGCGCATAGACGCGTCTCCTTCCGGCTGAAGCCGGGGAAGCCACCTATCCCACGGCCATCAAATCGAACTGCTCGTGATGGAGCTGGTTGTCCGGCTTCACTGAGATCTCCCGTCCGAGAGACTGCTTCAGATCCCGGAAGACCGCGCGCTCTTCATCCCTGAGGGCGCGGGCAATGTCTGGATTGACGCGCAGCACGAGACTCTGGCCGTCCAGATCCCCGGAAATCTTCTTCACCTCCGCCAGAATCTCGTAGCAGATCGTCGAGCTGGACTTGATAACCGAGCTGCCGGCGCAGTACGGACACGGATCGGTGAGGACGCGCTCGAGGCTCTGTTTCACGCGCTTGCGCGTGATGATGACAAGGCCGAAGTCCGACACCTGAATCGCCTTCGACGGGGCACGGTCCTTCCGCAGCTCCTGCTCCACCGTCTGAAACACCTTCTGCCGGTTCTTCTTCTCCTCCATGTCGATGAAGTCCAGCACGATGATGCCGCCGAGGTCGCGCAGCCGGATCTGGCGGACGATCTCCTTCACCGCCTCCAGATTCGTCTTCAGGATCGTGTCTTCGAGCCGTCCGGCGGTCTTCTTGCCGACATACCGGCCGGTATTGACGTCGATGGCGACGAGCGCCTCGGTCTGATTGATCACAATCGAGCCGCCCGATTTCAGCCACACCTTGCTGCGCAGCGCGCGATCGATCTCCGCCTGAACGCCGTACTCCTCGAAGATCGGATACTCCTTCTCGTACAGCTTCACCTTCGGCGCCAGCGACGGCATGATGCGTTCGATCAGCTCGAGTACCCGGCGGTGTTCCGTTGGACTGTCGATCCGGATCGCAGAGAACTCCTCGGTGAGCAGGTCGCGCAGCAGCTTGGCCACCAGGCTCTGCTCCTGGTAGACGACGGCCGGAGCCCGTGAGGTCTCGGCCTTCTGGCGGATCTCCGTCCACACCCGGTGGAAGTAGCTGAGGTCGGAGACGATGTCTTCCTTGGCGCGGCCTCCTGCGGCGGTCCGGATGATGACGCCGCCGGTGAACCCGTTCTGCTCGCGGAACTCACGGACAATGCCGCGCAGCCGGCCGCGTTCGTCGCGCGAATCGATTTTGCGGGACACGCCGACGTGGTCCACGGTCGGCATGAACACCAGGAAGCGCCCGGGCATCGTCGCGTGCGACGTCAGTCGCGCGCCCTTGGTGCCCAGCGGCTCCTTCGCTACCTGGACGATGATCTCCTGGCCCTCTTTCAGGAGCTCTTCGATCTTCGGCTCGGGACCTTTGTCGCGGTCGCGATCACGGCGACCTCCCCGGCCGGGGCTGGCAGATCCCGCGGCGGGTCCGCCTCCCTTCGTTGACGAGTCGGAGGCACCCGCCCCGCGTCCGGCAGCCGCGGGCTCGTCGTCGTCCGTTTCGAGGCGGTCGAACTCCTCGAACGTGGCTATGACGTCGGTGACGTAGAGGAAGCCGTCGCGTTCGAGGCCGAGATCAACAAACGCCGACTGCATGCCGGGCAGCACTTTCGAGACCCGGCCCTTGTACAAATTGCCAACTACACCGCGCGATCGTTCCCGCTCGATGAAGATTTCGCCGACCAGATCGTCCTCGAGAATCGCAACCCGCGTTTCGTGGGCGCTCGAGGAGATGATCATCTCCTTGGTCATGCCCGTAGCTCTCCGGGAGCCGTCGCCGAGGCGCACCGGTTCCTGCCGCGTGCGCAAGCACGAACGCCAGCAGAATCCAGAAGAGCGCAGCCATCAGCAGCACAGCCCCTTGAAAATCAATTGGTGAACCGCCGCATCCGCACATTGAGAATCAGGCCGAATCCCGCGAGCGTCGCGATCATCGAAGAACCGCCGTAACTCATGAGCGGAAGCGTCAAACCCTTGACCGGCGCCAGGCCGGCCGACATCGTAATGTTGTACAGCACCTGGAACGTAAAGCTGGCCAGCACTCCCAGCACCAGGTATGCGCCCAGGCGGTCCTTCGCCAGCCGGGACGCTTCCAGCGATCGCAAGATCACGAACAGATATAACCCGAGCGCCACCACAACGCCTACAAACCCATGCTCCTCGGCCCACGCCGAGAAGATGAAGTCGTTGTGGGCCACGGGGAGGAAGCGCAACTGACCCTGCGTTCCGCCCTTGAATCCTTTCCCGAACGGCCCGCCGGATCCCACCGTGATGCGGGCCTGAATCTGCTGATACCCGGCGCCGCGTGCGTCCTGCGACGGGTTGACGAACGTTGAGATGCGTTCCTTCTGATAGTCCTGCAGCGCAAACTTCCAGGCGATCGGCGCGGCCAGCAGCGCGACCACGGCCAGGATGCCGAAGATACGCATCGACATGCCGGCCACAAATGCGGCCGCAAACAGCACGGGCACCAGCGTCACGGCCGTGCCAAGATCGGGCTGCTGAGCGATCAACAGCAGCGGCACCGCCGTGATCACCGCCGCGATCATGAAGTCCCCCCGCGCGATCGTCCCACGGCGCGTGTCGCCGAAGAACTTCGCCAGCGCCAGCGCCAGCGCCGCCTTCGCAAACTCCGAGGGCTGCAGATTCATCGGTCCCAGATCGATCCACCGTCGCGACCCGCCGCGCACCACGCCAAAGATCAGGACGCCGATCAGCGCCGCGACCACCGCAATGTAGAGGAAGTGGGACTTGTCGGCCAGCGACCGGTAGTCGATGCTGAGCGCGACGGCAAGAGCCACCAGCCCCAGCAGAATCGCCCAGATCTGCGTGAAGAAGATGCTGCTCGCGCCCCCGCCCACCGGCGCCGTCGTGCTGTAGATCTGCGCCAGGCCGATCAGGCAGAGCGCCACGATGGCGCCGACCATCGCCCAGTCGATGTGGTGATACAGCCGGCGTTCAAACACGGATCATCTCACCGCGACCGTGCGCTCTGGTTGTGCTGGTGCCGGCTGACGCGGCTTTCGCGGCGGCAGCGGGAACGAGTCCGAGAAGTCGAATCGCATCATCTCCACCGTCGGCGGTGGTGGCAACGGGCGCTTGTCCTTCTTCGCGAAGAATGTATCGAGAATGTGATGCGCGACCGACGCCGCGTTCGGCCCGTGCATCCCGTGCTCGAGAAACACGATGCCGGCAATCTCGGGGTTGTCGCGAGGCGCGAAGAACACGAACCAGCCATTGTCGCGAAGATCTTTACCGCTGCGTACCGCCGCAGCGCGTCCATCGTTGGAGATCACCTGCGACGTGCCGGTCTTGCCTGCCACGTCGTGCCCTTCGATCCGCGCCCGGCCGCCGGTGCCACCGGCATTCACGACCATCCACATCCCGTCGCGAATCGCCTGCACCTTCTGCGGATCCAGAGCGACCTGCGAATGGGGCGGCGGCGCCGGCACCGGTTCAAACCCCTTCCCCTCGTCAACAGCCTTGATGACATGGGGCGTGATGCGCGTCCCGCCATTGGCGAGGGTGGCCGCATAGACAGCCATCTCGACCGGCGTCACCGCCACGGCGCCCTGTCCGATGCCGACGGAGATCGTTTCGCCTGCATACCACTTCTCACCCTTAACCCGCTGCTTCCACTCAGTCGACGGCACGAGGCCACTGAGCTCGTGCGGCAGATCGATACCACTCATCTCGCCAAGGCCGAGCAACGTCGCCCACTTGTGAATCTTGTCAACGCCGATCATGTTCGCGACGGTGTAGAAGAACACGTCGCACGATTGCTCGATGGCGTGGCGGAGATCGACCCGGCCGTGGCCGCCCTTCTTCCAGCACTTGAAGCTGCGGCCGTAGAAGCTGGCCGATCCGCCGCAGAACACGGTGAAGTCCGGCGTGATCGCGCCTTCTTCGAGCGCGGCAAGGCCGACGGCCATCTTGAACGTCGAACCCGGCGAATACCGCCCCTGTAAGGCTCGATTGTTCAAGGGAAGCAGTTCGTCCTTGTTCAGCGATGCCCATGTTGCCCGGTCCACGCCCGACGCAAACGCATTCGGGTCGAACGCCGGCTGGCTGGTAAACGCGAGCACTTCACCGGTCCGTGGATCGAGAATGACGGCTGCGCCCGCATCGGTGAGGTGGGCATCGGACGCGGCCTTGAACGCGTCCTCGACGGCCTTCTGGATGTCGTAGTCGATCGTCAGCTGGACCCGATTCCCCTCTGCCGGAGGAATCTCCTCGAGCGCGGGGCCGATCTCGCGGCCGACACTGTTCACCACGACGCGCCGCACGCCGTCGCGGCCCATCAGCAGCTTGTTGTAGGCCAGCTCGACGCCCTGCTGTCCGACGATCGACCCCTGATTGATGCCGTCGCCAAGCTGTTTATCGCTGGCAAGACCCACGTACCCGAACAGATGCGCCGCGAGTGCCTCGCTCGGATATCGCCTGGTCGGCACCTCCTCAATCAGGATTTCCGGCAATTCCTTCTTACGGCTCCGGAGGCGGAAGACCTGTTCGGCCGTGGCATCCTGGACGATGACAATCGGCCGGTACACCGGCTCGGCGCGAACATGCCGGTCGATGATGTCCATGACCTCGGCAAGGTCGAGGCCGAGCAGTTTCGACACGGTCGCGGCGGTTTCCGGCAGGTGCTTGGCCGATTCGCGATCGATCGAAATCGTGAAAGAGTCGCGGTTTTCCACGAGCACGCGGCCGTTGCGGTCGTAGAGGACCCCGCGCGGTGCGCGCAGCGGAAGCGTCCGCTGGTAATTACTGTTCGCCATCTCGACGAACTTGTCCGTCTGCACCACCTGCAGGACCCAGAAACAGATCGCCAACGCGGCAAAGCCGACAATGACGGCGCCCTGCAGTACGCCGACGCGCGCCGAAACCCTTCTGCGATCTTCAGTTGGAGCGGTCATGACTCACCGTCTCACACGCCGCGCCCGGCGGCGTTCGACCATGCCGGGCAGCGATTCAATAATGCCGAACGCGACGATGCCCACCAGCGCGTTACCAAGCGCCTGCGCCGCGAGCGGTTTCCACGGCGAAGGAAACTCGCGCAGGTCCAGCAGGGAATAGAGGCCCATATACACGATGCCGTGCAGCACGGTGCCGGCAACAAAAATGACCAGACGCGGCAGCGCGGCGGTCACAATGAACTGCTGACCAAACGCACCTGCCAGAAACCCGACGATCGTCTTCGCCAACCCGCCGATCCCGATGACGCCGCTCGACAGCGCGTCCTGAATCAGCCCAGCGGCTGTTCCTGCCAGCATCCCGCCGACGGGGCCAATCGTCAATGCCGTTGCGATCACCGCGACGAGCACGACATCGACCGCAACCGATCCGCCGACGACAAACCGCGACAACGTCGTTTGCAGCGCGAGTGACAGCGCTATCGCGACGAGGACGCCGAGCGCTTTCACGGCTCACCATCAGCGGCCGGCTTGACGTCTCCGGGCGGCTCGGGCACCTGCAGGACGACGAGTACGGCCTCGAGCGAAGAAAAATCTACGGCGGGCTTCAGCCTGATCCGCCACTCTCCGGAGACGCGCTCAGCCGATTGTATCTCCCCTACCGGCAAGCCTTTAGGGTAGATGCCGTCCAGCCCTGACGTCACGACGCGATCGCCCTTCTTCACATCGGCACTGCCCGGCACATACTCGAGCTGGATGAGCCCGGCCTTGAAGGCCAGCGCATCGGCGCTGCCAATGCCGCTCACAAGGCCGCCGACTCGTGACCGCTCGATGACCACACCCGCCGCGGCATCGCGATCGATGATCAGCTGGACCTTGGCCGCACGTGCCGTAGGCATCAGGATGCGTCCCACGACACCCGCCGGTGAAATCACAGCCATATCGGCGCGAAGCCCATCCTGAGTCCCTTTGTCGATGGTGATCGTCCGGAATTCGGGATCGGCGCCGCTGCCGATCACCGTTGCCGCGGTCGTCTGGAAGGCCGTTCCCGACTTGAGATCCAGCAGACCCTGCAGCGTCCGCGTTTGCTGCGCGGCAGTGCGCTCCTGCTGCAGCGACACGCTCAACTGCGTCACTTCTTTCTTCAGCCGCTCGTTTTCCTGGCGGATCTGCTGCAGCGCGAAGTAGTTCTGCCACCCTTCCCGGGCGCTGCTCAACCCTGACGTCGCGGCGCGCTGCATCTCGGCAAACACGCCGAATGTGAGCTCCTGCAGCACCGGGACACCACGCTTCGTGGTCACTTGCGCGGAGATGAGAATAATGTGCGAAACGACCAGCGCTCCGAACAACCAGCCGGTGCGCTGCCGAATAT
>DASROF010000060.1:0-16110 GCA_035647075.1 Vicinamibacterales bacterium
CTGCTGGAGCAGATTGGTGCGGCACAACCACGAGCAACTGTCATCGCAGGCAGCGCGACCGACGTCGCCCTGCGTGCCGTGGCGCTGCGCCGTCACCGCGTGACGGCGTTGCTTGGCGTGTCCGTTCCCGACGAGCAGATCTCCCGGATTCTCGTGAGCCTCGGGTTTGATGTGACGGCCGCAGTTGATGGCTGGTCGGTGACCGTGCCGGCGCGGCGGGTGGACGTCGCCCGCGAGGTGGACCTCATCGAGGAGATCGCGCGGCACAACGGCTTCGACAAGATCCCAGGCCGTTTTCCGGCACTGCGTCAGGCGTCCGCCGAGATGGACCCGCGGATCACCCGTGCCCGCCAGCTGCGCGCGGTCATGACCGGTGCCGGCTTCTCTGAAGCGAACTCATTCGGATTCATCGCCAGAGCGCTGGCAGAGCCCTTCGGCGGCGAGAACGAGCTCGTCGCAATCGCGAACCCGTTGTCCGAAAACTTCGGGGTGCTTCGCCCGTCATTGCTGCCCGGGCTCGTATCCGCTGTGGCGCACAACCGTCACCGCGAGCAGCGGGACGTGCGGCTCTTCGAAATCGGCTCGCGGTTCACTCGCTCCGGCGGGGAGCGACGGGCGATTGCGGCCGTGTGGTCAGGCGCTGTCGGCGGCGATCACTGGGCCGGCGGCACGCGGCCAGTGGATTTCTTCGACATCAAAGCCGTCGCCGAGCGGATTGGCGCCGCGCTCGGGCTCGAACTACATGCCGCGAGTGTGGACCTTCATACCGGGAATGTGGGCCGGATGCCGGCGAAGCCTGGAGCCGACGCAGACGGCCCCGGCGACGCACGCTGGCTCGTGCCGGGGCGCGCCGCGGTGCTCACTGACGGCGAGAAGACCGTCGGCCACGTCGGACTGCTTGCGCCTGCGGTGGCCGAGCAGCATGGACTGGCTGCAGTCGATGCCGTGTTCGTCGTCGAACTGGATCTCGAGATCGCCGAATCCATCGTCGCCGAGCGGACGACGGCAATCGAGGGACTGCCGCGGTTCCCGTCGGTCTCCAGGGACATCTCCATACTCGTTGACGAGTCGCTTCGCGCCGAGGACGTACGCCAGACGATTCGTCAGGCGGCACCGCCGACGCTGATACGCGTCCGCGAGTTCGACCGCTACCAGGGCAAAGGCATCCCGGAGGGGAAGGTCAGCCTGTCCCTGCGTCTGACGTTCCGCTCCCCGGACCGGACGCTGACCGATGCAGAGGTCCAGAAGGCGATGGACGATGTGCTGACGGCACTGCGAGCGCGGTACGACGCAGTGCAACGGTGATCTCCCAGTCTGGAACCCTGGAGCAAGCGCCAGATTCCCTGTGACGGTCAACGGATTCCCTGATCACCGCCACATCCCCCGTGTGATCCGGATACAGATGGCGTGTGATCGTAGTCAGATGCCGTGCGATCGTCGTCCGCTCCGCTGACGGAGGTCGATGCGACGCGCATCAGGCAGTCGACTTCCCGTCGCGGCCCGCGCCACCGGCCGCGACCTGCTCAGATGCCTCGCGAACGGTGTGATCTGGCGGGCGTTGCCCTGTGTATCGACGTGGATTCCTTCTAGTGGCCTGCGATCCGCAAGGAATCCTGAGCGATTCCTTTCTTGCGTTGGGCAATTCCTTTTCCTGCCGCCCTGATCCGGGCGACCAGCGCCGCCGTCTCGTCGATGCCGGGTGCGCTCAGCCTGAGTGTCTGTCGTTTCCCGGTGCCGCCGAAGACGAACGACGTCCGCTGCGCTTTCAAAGAGGACGCCATATTCTTCGAGTCGAAGCAGCCATGCGCTTTGCAGGCCCGTCCGATCTCCGCGAAGAGCGCGGTGTCGCGCTGCTTCAGCGCCTGTAGTCCATAGAGGTACAACTTCGCGACATTCACGGCCCGCTCCGCTTTCGTCGAGCCCGGGACCGCCCTCAACACCTGCACGCCGGTCCCGGTCGCGGCAAAGATGTCGTTGAACGCGACTTCGGGGGAAGGCGGCGCGCTGGCGACGGAAGCCACGCGCGCAGCGGCGTGCTGGGCTCCGCCGGCGAGCGCAGTCTGAATCGCAGCGGTGAACTTCTCAACCAGATCCAGGACCAGCTTCTCAGGCAGTTCGACGTCGAGCACCCCGTCCGTCAGCGACACGCGAACTCTGGCTTCACTCATACGCGCCTCGCCGGAAGTTTAGGAGAGGACGCCGCGACCGGAGCGGTGCGCTTGCACGCTTTCTTGGAAGTTGGGCTCTTGGATTTGGGTGTTGGAAATCGGGATTTGGGAGTTGAATGACTCCGCCGTTCGTGGCACCATCTCTCGCAACTTCTTCCACAACATCAGGTCCGGCTCAAGCCGGACACTACGTATCACCACAGAAGGAACGCACGGGAATGATCAAGTCGGCTGCAGCGCGGACCTCCCAGACCGAGCTCGACCCCATCGATCGCCTCGAGGAAAAAGTAAGGCGGCTGGTCGATCTGATTGCGCAGATGCGCGCTGACCAGGAGAAGGCGGCCGAGGTGAACGCACGCCTGGGTCAGGAAATCACGGCGCTGCGCGCGAGGCTCGCCGACGCCGAGTCCGCGGCCACGGAAATCAGCGCCCTCCGCGACGAGCGCGAAATGATTCGCACGCGCGTCGCCGACATGCTGGAGCAGCTGGAGGCGATCTGAGCCGCGTCGTCACCGTCGAAATCGCCGGCCAGCGCTACCCGATTCGGAGCGAGCTCGAGGAGCGCTACGTCGCGGAGCTCGCCGCGTACGTCGATCTGAAGATGCGGGCGGCGTCCGACGCGGCCCCGGCCAGCGACATTCTCGGCCTTGCTGTCCTCGTCGCGCTCAACCTGGCCGACGAGTGCTTTCGCGCCCGGGCCGACCGCTCCGACGCCAACGGCGAGATGCAGCAGCGTGCAATCCAGCTTGAGCGAATCGTCGACCAGGTTCTCGCGCAAATAGCTGAAACTAAAGCCGGTTAAGGCTCGTCGCCTTGACCCCCCACACTCCGCACGCTAAGATCCTCTAGCTCCTGCTTTGCTCGTGATGGTTTCGGAGGCTCGATTGAGCCAACGTTTCATCAAGTGATCCGCGGGGCCGGGCGTTGTGCATGCCTCTGAACCGAGGAAGCCTGAAGCGCGGCCGATAACAGCGGGTCCACCTGCTTTCGCAGGTTCATTCGACCTCCCCACACGGCAAAGCGGGGCTTTTGTTTTTTTGCGACATTCCACGGTCTCCTCCCTCGGCGAGCGCGCGCTGATTGCCCGGATTACATCGCGCCTCGCTATGCCGCCGTGGGTCGCCGTGGGCCCTGGCGATGACGCCGCGGTCATCGAACCGGCTCGCGGTGCGCTCGACGTACTGACGACCGACGCGCTCGTCGACGGCATCCATTTCGATCTCCGGTTCGTTCCGCCCGACGCGGCGGGCTACCGGGCGCTGGCAGTCAACCTGAGTGACCTGGCAGCGATGGGGGCAGAACCACGAGCGGCGCTCTTGTCGCTACTCGTCCCCGACCATCTGGATGTGACAACGATCGACGGGATCGTTGACGGATTGCTCGCTCTCGCCGCGCGATACCGCGTGGCGCTGGTTGGCGGAAACATCAGCCGGACCACAGGTCCGCTGACGATTGACGTAACGGCCGTGGGCAGCGTGCGGCCGCGCCGCGTGCTGACGCGCACGGGCGCGAAAGCCGGCGATGCGGTCTACGTCACGGGAACGCTTGGAAGTGCGGCGACCGGTCTGGAACTGTTGAAGCGCGGCGTGACGTTCGACAGCAGTCTTCAGCCAAGTGTCGAACGCTACCTGCGGCCCGAGCCACGAGTGCGGGCCGGACTGCTGCTTGGTCGCAACCGCGCCGCATCGAGTTGCATGGACCTCAGCGACGGTCTCGCCGATGCGGTGCACCAGATCGCGGAGGCGTCGGGGGTCGGAATTACGATCGATGCGGACGAGCTGCCGGTCGCTGACGAGGTTCGCGCCTGGCACAGCGAGACCGCTCGAGACCTGTTACCGACGGTGCTGGCGGCGGGCGACGACTACGAGCTGGTATTTACGACACGCCAGTCGCAACGCGGACGGTTTCGTAGTGTGACGCACCAAATCGGGCCGCTGCGGCTCACGCGGATCGGCATAGTGACCAAGGCACGGGATGTGCTGTTGAGGCATGAAGGCAGGACGGTTGAGCTTTCGCGCGGATATGAGCACTGGGCTACAACGGGGGAACGTAGCTTCCGCCTTTAGGCGGCAGAAGGATTGATGAGAGTCATTTCCGGTTCGCTCTGGCGGAAAGTAGCGGCGCTGGTGATCGTCGTCACGGGATTCGTGTTTCTCTACGAAACGCGGAGCATCGACTCGACGGCGCTGCAGGCGCTGGCGGGCGATCTCCAACCGGACGCGGGCTCCCGTCTGCCCTTCAACGCCACAGCCTATTGCAAAGGCGAGACGACGGCATCGGGTGTTGTCGTGAGAAGCGGCATTGCGGCTGCTGACGCCGGACTGCTTCCCGTTGGCAGCGTGCTCAACGTCGCCACCGGCGATTCACGCTACAACGGCGTCTATACCGTCATGGATACCGGGCCGAAGGTGCAGGGCCGGCTGCTCGATCTCTACATGTGGAGTTGCCACGAGGCGCTGCGCTTCGGCAGGCGTCAGGTGCAGGTCACTGTGCTGCGTCTGGGCTGGGATCCGAAAGCCAGTTCGCCGTCGCTGATCGATCGGCTGTTCCGCGGCCGCGAAGTAAAGCGGCGGATTCCCGATCCTGATGCGCCGCCGCCGGCCAGTCTGCCGTCCACCGACAGTCCGACGGACAGTCCTGCAGCGACGCAGGCATCGCAGATCCAGGCAGCGGACATCGCCTCGGCGACATCCGGCGCGTCCGCCGCCGGCCGATAACTCCCCTACTTCTTCGCGTCCTCCGTGCCACCAGAGATGTCCAGGCGACGGCCGCGCCGCGTCTCGGTGGAGGGCGCCTGCATCACGATTTCCAGAACACCGTTATCGAACGACGCTTTGGCTGAATCGGTGATGGCGCCGGGCGGCAGCGGAATCATGCGCGTGAAGCTGCCGTAGCTGCGCTCCGTCCAGAACGTACCATCGCGCTCCTCCTGACGATCCTGCCGCCGCTCGCCGTGAATCGTCACCGCGTCGTCGCCGACTTCCACCTGGATATCCTGGCGATTCATGCCCGGCGCATCGGCGCGGATGACGAACTCGTTGCCTCGCTGAAACGCCTCGATCGCGGGTGACCAGTCACCGAGGCGCGAGAATGCGCCGCCGCCCGACGGCGACATCCAGCCCCGACCCCAGTGGCCGAACCAGCGCTCCATTTCGTCGAGTCCCTGCCGCATGATTCCGAGGGGACCGGCCGAGGAACGCTCCCACTCGCGTCGCCCACTCGTCGTCTGATCGCGCGCGATCGTTCGCGTCGCTGATTGATCGGTCGCCTGTCGTTCCTGTTTCTGGCGAGTCTCACTTGCCATCTGCTTGCCTCCGATCTTCGACTCCCGATAACCCAACTCCCAAGTCCCAAGTCGAGTACGCCCTGGAAGTTGGGAATTGGATGCTTCGAGTTCTACCCGACGTTTACCGACTGATCGAGACGGATGCGAATGATCGCGCCCGCTGGCAGGTTGATGTCCTTGCCCTCTGTGGCTGCGACTGCGCCGCCGGCGCCGATTACCGCGCCCAGCACCGCCCCTTTGAGTCCGCCCAGCAGGCCACCGACGATCACGCCGGCTCCGGCGCCGACCCCTGCGGTGCCCGCCTCGTCCCTGATGCCGCCGCTCTCGAACACCTGCGTCGCCATTCCGCGAACGGGATAGGTGCGGCCGCGGACTTCGATCTGATCGAACGACAGCGTCAGACTGCCGACGCGATCGATGCGCCCCGGTCGCTTCACGTCGGTGACGACGCCGCGCACGCGCGAGCCGGCGGGAATGAGAACGCGTCCATCCTGCGTCACGTCAACGGCCGTCACTGCGTCGAAGCGCATCTCACGCGTCGCCGTCTCCGAGCTCAAGGGTGCCTGCAGACGCACGTCGAGCTCCTGTCCGGCCGGAATGACGCCGCGACGGCTCGTGTTTACCTCGGTGGGACCGGCCGGCGGCGTGGTCGTGATGGGTGTGGCTTTTTGCGTGGCGCCGCATCCACCGGCGCTGACCGCCGCAGCCAGCGCCACAACCTGAATCAATCGATACATGTGCCTTCCTCCCTCATAAGGTCGCGCTTGTCTCGCCGGAGCGTCCGGCGAATGCGGATGCTTGAACAGACGAGCGCCCTCCTGTGTGAAGAAAAGCAATGCATGGGCCGATGTCGAACGGCCGACCTGACGGTCGGCCTCTACCGTGTTGTTGGCAGCGGCCGATCTTCATGTCGGCCCGCCGCGTCGAGCAGCGCGATCACTTCCTCATCTGTGGTCTGCGAGAAGTCGCGATACCACTGTCCAACCGCTGAGAACCCGGTCGGTGTCCGCGCGCAGATGACCTCGTCGGCGAGCTCCCGAAGGGCGTGGCAGGTTTCCGGCGCACCCACTGGCACAGCAACGATCACGCGCGCCGGACTGTGCTGTTTCACTGCCTGAACGGCAGCCTTCATCGTCGATCCCGTCGCCAGGCCGTCGTCCACCAGAATCACGGTGCGATGCGCGAGCGGTGTCAGCGGCCGACCACGTCGATAGGCCAGGTCGCGCCGCTCCAGTTCCGCCTGTTCACGGCTGGCGACTGCATCAATGTGCCGTTCCGGGATGTGCAACGCCTGCACAACATCCTCGTTGATCACGCGTGTGCCACCCGATGCGATGGCGCCCATGGCCAGCTCGGAATGACCTGGCGTGCCGAGTTTGCGTACGACAAACACGTCGAGCGTTGCATCGAGCGCACTTGCAATTTCAAACGCCACCGGCACGCCGCCGCGCGGTAGCCCGAGGACGACCACCTCGTCGTCTGAGCGCTGGACGTGTTGCAACAGTCTCGCGAGCTCTCGGCCTGCTTCCCGCCGATCGGCGAAGACGCGCTCGTTGTCTGACGTCATGGCGTGCTACCAAGATGTTGCGCGAACCAGTCCCGAGCAAGTCGCGATACCTGATCCAGGGCGCCAGGTTCCTCAAATAGATGAGTAGCGCCCGGAATGATCTCGAGGCGTACGGTGGCCGACATACGCTGCCTGGCGTTCTCGTTCAGCTCGATCACCGGCTCGTCGGCGCCTCCCACAATCAGCAGAGTTGGAGCGACGACCCGCGAAAGCGCGTCCGCCGCCAGGTCTGGACGGCCGCCACGAGAGACTACCGCCCGTACTAATTCCGGCCGCTCTGCTGCCGCGATCAGCGCCGCCGCTGCGCCAGTGCTGGCGCCGAAACAGCCGATGCGCAGGTGATTCAGATCGTGCTGGTCGGCAGCCCAGTCGACGCCGGCAACGACCCTCCGACCGAGCCGCGGGATATCGAAACGAAACTGGTGCGTGAACTGATCGATGGACTCTTCATGTGCCGTCAGCAGATCCAGCAGCAGCGTCGTGAAGCCGGCAGCCGTGAGTGCCTCGGCGACTTCGCGGTTCCGGGTACTGTGTCTGCTGCTTCCGCTCCCATGCGCAAACACAATCAGTCCTGCGGGCGTGGACGACAGCCTTAGATCCGCTTCGAGCTGAACGTTCCCATCGGCAATCTGGACCGCACGGATCATCGTCGCAGGAGGCATTCCTGATCTCGAACGTGCAATTGAGGTGCCTCGAGGGGCCGCCTGAAGGCGGACCCTACAACACGCCGGTGGACACTACGAAGCGTTTTCCAGGGCCTCAGCCCGTTCCTTGAACTGCAGCTGATAGAGACGGTGGTAAATGCCGCGGCGGGCGAGCAGTTCCTGATGTGTGCCGGTCTCGCGGAGTTCGCCCTTGTGCAGAACCAGGATGCGATCCATGTCCTGGATGGTCGAGAGCCGATGCGCGATAGCGATCGTGGTTCGGCCTCGCATGACCACCTTGAGGGCGTCCCGAATCAAGAACTCCGTTTCCGTATCGACGCTCGACGTCGCCTCGTCAAGGACCAGCACGCGAGGATTGAATGCCAGCGCGCGCGCAAACGACAGCAGCTGCTTCTGTCCCACGGACAGAGTGGCTCCCCGTTCCGCAACCGGGGCGGACAAACCGCCGGGCAATTGGCTCACAAAGCCCCACGCATGGACGGACTCCAGGGCGTGCCGCACCTGCGCGTCGTCTATCTCGCTGTGCCCGAGCCGTACATTCGCGGCAATCGTGCCCGAGAACAAATGCACGTCCTGCAGGACGAGACCGAACGTCGCCCGCAGCTCGGCAAGATCCATCTCGCGAATGTCGATGCCGTCGATCGTGATGCGTCCCTCCTGGACGTCGTAGAAGCGCAGAAGCAGGTTGACGATCGTCGTTTTGCCGGAACCGGTGGCGCCGACCAGCGCCATACGCTGGCCCGGCTCGACGCGAAACGAGACGTTCTTCAACACTGCTTCGCCGGGCACGTAGGCGAACGAGACGTTCTCGAACTCGATGACACCGCCCGCAGTGTCCGGCCCTCCCGTAGTTTCCGGCCCTCCCGTAGTTTCCGGCCCTCCTGTAGTGTCCGGCTTTAGCCGGACCAACGACGCAGTGTCCAACTCGCGCCGGACCTCCGGCGACTTCACCTCCACCGGCGTATCGAGCAACGCAAAAATCCGCTCGGACGACGCCATCGCACCTTGCAGCACGTTGAACTTCTCGGACATATCGCTGATCGGCCTGAAGAAGCGCTGCGAGTACTGCAGGAACGCGACGAGCGACCCGAGCGTCAGGAGATCGGCCATCACCCGGCCACCCCCGTACCAGATGATCAGCGACGCGGCCAGCGCGCTCACGAGCTCAACGGCCGGGTAGAAGACCGCGTAGTAGAAGATGGACTGGACGTTCGCGTCTCGGTGCGCCCGATCGATGTCATCGAACGCCGCGAAGTCGCGCTCCTCGCGACGGAACAGCTGCACGGTGGACATGCCCGTGATGCGTTCCTGCAGGTAAGCGTTGATCCGGGCGATCCAGGCGCGTACGGTGCGATAGGAATCACGAACGTTGCGTCGGAACCACTGCGTGATCAGCGCGATCAGCGGCAGTACCGAAAACGCGACGATGGCGAGGCGCCAGTCCATCCAGATGAGGACGGCCATGATGCCAACCAGTGTGAAGACGTCGCCAAAGATCGATACCACGCCCGACGTGAACAACTCGTTCAGCACGTCGACGTCGGTGGTCACCCTCGTCATCAACCGGCCGACCGGATTGCGGTCGTAAAACCGAAGGTCGAGCCTCTGCAGGTGCGTAAACACCTGCATGCGCAGGTCGAACATCACCCGCTGTCCAGTCACCTGCATCGTCCAGGTCTGTGCGTACTCGAATGCGAACGACGCCACGAGCGTCGTCAGATAGAGCACGGCGATCACCGTCAGTCCGGAGAGATCGCGCGCGGGGATGTAGTGATCGATGACGGTCTTGGTCAAGTACGGCGGCGCCAGCTGCAGGGCGGAGTTGCCAACGATCGTGGCGATCGCGAAGGTGACCTGCCGTCCGTATGGACGAAGGTAGCCGACCAGACGCCGCATCAGCCGGCTGTCGTAGGCCTTCCCGAGCACCTCCTCTTCGTGGATCACCCCGCCGCTCATGACGCCGCCAGCTCCTCCTCCAGGAGCTGTTTCCGGTACAGGTCGGCATAGAACCCGCCGCGCCGCACCAGCTCGTCATGACTGCCGCGTTCGGCGATACGGCCCTCGACCAGGACAAGGATTTGATCGGCGTCGCGAACGGTGGAGACGCGATGCGAGACGATCAGCGACGTACGCTGGTTCATCACGTCGCGCAGGCGATGCAGAATCTCCTCCTCGGTGTAGGTGTCCACCGCAGATAGTGCGTCGTCCAGAATCAGAATCCGCGGATCGATCATCAGCGCACGCGCAATCGCCGTTCGCTGTTTCTGTCCCCCCGACAGCGTGATTCCGCGCTCCCCGACCATCGTGTCGAAGCCCTTCGGGAAGCTCTCGACGTCCTTGTCGAGTCGCGCGACTGCCGCAACGGCCCGCACAGCGTCTACGGTTGCCGCACGGTCGTTGACACCGAACGCGATGTTCTCCGCAACCGTCGTGCTGAACAGGAACGGCTCCTGGGGCACAAATCCAATGGCGCCGCGCAGCGCGCGCAGTGGAATGTCGCGCACATCGACGCCGTCGATGAACACGGTGCCGGGCGGGGCATCGGCAAGCCGCGGCAGACACGCGAGCAATGTCGACTTTCCTGAACCCGTCGGGCCGACGATCGCGGTGGTCGTTCCGGCCGGAATCGTTGCCGACACGTCAGACAGGACCACGTGGTCTCCGTACGCCAGGGTCAGGCCGCGGAATTCGATCGCGCCCGTGATCGCAGCGGCGTCGCGAATCGAGCCTGGCGTGGGCGAATCGGCAATTGCCGGGATCGCGTCGAGCACTTCCAGCATCCGCTTCCAGGACGCCATCCCTCGCTGGAGGAGGTTCGTGACCCAGCCGAACGCGATCATCGGCCAGCCGAGCATCATCAGATAAGTATTGAAGGCGACCAATTCGCCAATCGTCATCCGTCCGGCAATCACCTCGCGGCTACCGAGCCAGAGCACCAAGAGCGCGCCGATACCCATCAGCAGGCCCATGCTCGGGTAATACGCGCCCTGAAGCCGGATTAATGCCTTGTTGCGGCGGACATACTCGTCGTTTGCGGCGCGGAACCGGCTGATCTCTGCCAATTCCTGACGATAGGCGCGGACGACGCGGACACCAGCGAGGGACTCCTGCGTGACCGCGCTGATCTCCGAGAACTGCTCCTGAATCTTCTCGAACCGCTCGTGAATCGCAGTGCCGAAGTACCGCACCACGACCGACACGAACGGAAGTGGAATCAGTGCGATCAACGTCAGCTTTGAATCGATTGAGAGCATCAGAACGATCGCGATCACAAACGTGAGCGCGGTGCTCGAGGTGTACATGACCGCCGGGCCGATCATCATGCGAACGGCGCTGAGGTCGTTGGTGGCGCGCGACATGAGATCACCGGTGCGGTGTTGCTGGAAATAACCGGCGTGCTGCCGCTGCAGCGCGGCGAAGAAATCGTTGCGGAGGTCGTACTCGAAGTCGCGTGAAGCGCCGACGATGATCCGGCGCATCAGGAAACGGAAGAGCCCGCCGACCACCGCCAATCCCAGCAGAACAGCCGCATACAGCCGCACTTTCTCAGCGGTGACGCCGCGGTTCAGGTCATCGATTGCGTACTTCATCACCCACGGCGCCGTCAGCGCAATCGTCGTGGTGGTGACGACGCAGGCGAATCCGATCAGGAACGAGCGGCGGTATCGCCCCATGTAGGCGAGCAGCCGGCGCGCGGGGGACATCTACTGAGTATAGCGGTCGGTGCGATCGGGCTTCGTACCGGTCCAATGAGTTTTACCGGAGGTGCAAGGCGCCGTCGCTGTGGGTGTCATCAGGGCTTGCGCGCGACGACGACGAGCGAGGTGCCGACCGGCATCGGGACATAGCGCGACAACGCGGCTTCGCCATCCAGTAACAGAATGAGCGCCGAATTCACAGGTGCCCATGGCACCTCGATATCCGAATGTGACGGACGGTCGCGGAACGGGCGCATCACCCGCTGTGTGGTGCGCACCGCAAACATGATCGGGAACAGCGACGCGAACAGGAACGACACGCGATCAACGATGAGCCCAGCGCTCTCCGCGAGCGCCCGAGCCGCTCGCGGCGTGTACCGGCGGCACTCGTTCCAGACTTCCGAATGGTCGCCTGACAGGATGTCGAAGGCCGCCATCGTCAGGACGACGCGGCCGCCGGGTCGGACCACGCGCGCCATCTCGCGAACAGCGGCGAGGTCGGGTTCGATGACCTGGAGAACGTCGAACGACACAGCGAGATCGAAGGCATGATCGGAAAACGGGATGCGAGTGATGTCGGCGCAGGCAATCGGCCGGCCGAACTCACGGCCGGCTGCTGCGGCCACCGGCTCGAGCTCCAGGCCGACGGAGTGCCCATAGCGGGCCAGCATCGGCAGATTCTGACCGACGCCGCAGCCGCAATCGAGAATGCGGAGATTCGTCCTGCCGTCGGCCACCTCTTCGAGGACCGGCGTGATGAAACGGCGGAAGCCGTGATACCAGAAGTGCGCGTCGGCGGCACGCCTGGTCTTCGCGAAACGCTCGTCCATCAGCGGCGCGATCGAGTCGATCGAGACGGCGGCGTCCGGGGCGTCGCTGTTTTCACGGCGGGCGCCGTTGCGGCCGCCGCTTCAGCGGTCAGACTGCTCGTGACGTCGAGAATTCCGGATCCGTACAGCCGGCGGTAGTCCTCGGCCGTCCCGAGAATGCGCTTCACATACCCCTGCGTCTCGGTGAACGGGATGTTGTCGACGAACTCGTCCTGGTCGAGACCCGGCGCGTCACGCCGCCACGTGACGACGCGGTCGGGACCGGCGTTGTAGGCGGCCAGGGCGTAATGCACGCCGCCGAACTTCTCCACCAGGTCCTTGAAGTATTTGGTACCCATCCGAACGTTGGTTTCGGCCTGAGTCAGCATCGACGTCGTGAACCGCCCGAGTCCGAGTTGGCGCGCCAGCATGCGACCGGTCGGCGGGGTGATCTGCAGCAGGCCGTACGCATTCGCGTCGGATCTGATTTCCGGAGTGAACGTGGATTCCTGCGCCATCAGCGCGGCGATCAGATACGGGTCCAGGCCATTGGCCTCGGAGTACTTGGTGATCAGCGGCCAGAAGTCGAGCGGAAAGATGATGCGCAGCACTTCCGGCGGCAGACGCTCGCCACCCGCGGCCAGGAACTGCGGATACGCTCGCCGCATGGTCGTGATCGCGCCGCGGAGCGCCGTGAACCGCTCCATGGCCTTCAGTGTGAGTCCCTGACGGTGGCGAATCCAGGCAGCGGTCGCTTGCAGCTGCGATGAATCCGTCCACACCTTCTGCGCGTACACCACTTCCTTCAGCGCATCGTCGTAGAGCCCGGCGGCCGTGAGCGCACGAATGAGCTCGTCGGTCGGAAACGCAGATTTGGTAGTGACCGCGACTGTCGTCACCGCGGCCACAGGGGGCTGGCGCCGCGCGTCCAGCACCCTTGTCGCCAGCCGGCCGTAATACGAATTCTGATAGTCGGCAACGATCAATCGATAGCGGGCATTTGCGGTATCGGCGTCGCCGAGCTGATCGTTGGCGCGAGCGGACCAATAGAGCCACGACGGCCGGTAGTCCGACCGAGGGAACGTCACCGCAGCGCTGTCGAACAGTTCGGTCGTCTCGCTGTATTTATCCTGCCGGTAGGCCCACCAGCCGCTCTTCCAGGCCGCACGCTCAGCGTAGCGGTGCCGGGGAAACCGCCGCAGCAGTTCGCGGAAGACCGTATCCGCGTCGTCGTCGCGGTCGGCGACGATGTAGTACGAAGCCAGGTTATTGAGCGTTTCGGCAGCCCATTCGGAGTCTGGATGATCCTCGACAAACTTCCGCGCCAGCGCGATGTAGGCGTCCGAGTCGCCAGCGCCACGAACAGATACGAGATAGAAGTAGCCGGCCTCGGCTTCGCGGCGGGATCCATCGATGTATGGCTGAAGAAGCTTCCGGGCCTCGCTGAAGCGATCGAGGTAATAGGCGCACTCCCCGAGCCGCAGCGAGATCAGCTCTTTATCGTCACCGCTGGCGACACGAAGAAGCGGGTCGAAGCCGGCGCGCGCCTGTGCCCAGCGCCGGCCATCGAACAGCAACTGCGCCCTGGACAACTCGCGCTGAAACTTATCGGGCGCGACGAGCGCAATTGTTTCGACACGGGCGATTCCATCCTGCGCATCCACCGCCTGTGCACTCAGCGGGTACTCGTAGTAGACACGGCGGTATGCCTTCAGCGCGTGCTCGGCGTGACCACGCGCTTCTTCGGCCCGGCCGAGCGCGATGAACACGTCTTCAGGACGACTCAGCTTGCGGCCGCTCAGGTCCTCGAGCAGATCTTCCGCGCGGCCGGAATCGCCGCGCTTCAACGCCACGTCGGCCAAAGCCAGAGTCGCCGACTCTTTCAGCGCTCCTTCGAGCTTCGACGTCACGAGCGCCTTCAGCGTCGCATCGGCCTCATCGAAGCGAGCGAGTCCGACCTGCGCGATGGCCGTGTAGTAGCGCGCGTAGGGCGTCAGCACCGACGCTTCGAGATCGCGGGCGCTGACGAGCGGCAGAGCAGCAGCGAAATCTCCCGACGCAATCAGCTCGACGCCGCGCGCAAACCGCGCGACCGCCGCGTCCCGTCGTGCCGTGACCGGGGAAAGCGCCGTCTCCCCTACGTACCAGAACTGCGATCGCTGGGCAGGAAGCGGTGGATGCGTTGTCGGGGCAAGACGATCAGCGTCGCTTCGCCGCGGCGTTTCGCGCGAAGACGGGCGGTCCTGTGCCGGGATCGCTGCTACGCAGACAGTGGCCAGCGCGAAAGCAGCCAGCGCCCGCTTCACGGCACACGATCTCCCGCGGACGCTTGGCGACGGACGGGCCGCAGTCCCGCCGCCTGTTGCACTGTCAGCGTCTCGAGCATCCGTCCGGCATGCCTGGTGAGTGCATCGAGCGCGTCCTTGCAGATGCGCCGTTGTGGCGACAGCGCATCGCCGACTTCGGCATACAGCACCGCCACGACGTCCCCGCCAACGGTGACGGGAAACGCGAGCGCAGACTCGGACTCGACGCGACGACGCTCTCCGGCGGCACTCGATGCAATGGATATCCCGCGCTCGCCGACGCCGGGCTGGCCATCAAAACCGGCGTGCGCCCACTCACGCAGTTGATTGTCGCGGACAAGAAGCACCGCCGCCCGATTTGAGTGAGGCCGGGCGCCCTCGAGTAGCCGCTCGAGTACCGCCGTCAATGATTCGGCCTCGTCCACCGTGTGCAGGCCGCGCACCAGTTCCGTCAGTGATGCAGCGGATGCGCCACGCGCTGAATCGAGCTCCTGCCGCCGGGCTGCTGCCTCGCGGCGGCTCTCATCAAGCTCACGCGTCATCGCCGACAGTCGATCGCCCATCGTCCGCTGGACTTCCTCGACCTGTGTGCGGCCGATCCTGCGGACGTCTTCCACCTGCGCCTCAGCGCGGGTACGGGCTGCCGCTTCGGCCTGCGCCGAGCGTCTAGCGGCCTCTAACTGTTCCTGGCCGGAGCGCCTGGCCGCGTCGATCTGTTCCTGCGCGGTTCGGCGGATGTGCTCAACCTGTTCTTGTGATTCCTTGCGGGCAGCGTCGGCCGCCTGGCGGATGGCCGCCTCGCGTTCGGCTGCCGTCCGTTCAGCGATCTCAGCGGCGTGTTGCTGGAAGGCTGCACCCAGCTGGGTACGGAGCGTCGCCACAATACGCTCGAGGTTTGATTCGAACTGATCTGTCGCCACGAGGCCTCTTCCGATTATACGGCTCACCCCTTTAAGTCGTTGACACAACTTGTGTTGCCTGCACGAAACCGCTGAAGAGAACAATGGATTCATCGGCGAGGCACGTGCTACCCTCGACACCTCGTCAGCCCAGAAGACGGGCGGCGAACAAGACCATGGTCTCGCGCGTAATCTGATCCGAACGGAGAGGAAGAGATGAAGCGATTACTGAAGTGGACCGGTGGGTTACTCCTGGCGCTGACCGTTGTTGGCGGGACGGCTCATGCGGCGACAAGCGTGGAAGCCCACGAAAACGGCGAGTGCGTGGTGTGCAATTTCATCGGGTGCCTGCACGCGGCCGTGTTCGAAGCGTTTCACAACTCCTAAGCAGGGCTCCCCTTTAGGGGTGCCTGCTTCGTGCCGTAAACTGAAAGAACGCGACTCACCCGCCTTCGCTCGTCAGCGAGCTTTGGCGGGGGAACCCTCTACGGGGGCGAAATTGGCTTCGACGGGGGTACAGAATCGCGGGATGCATGCCGAGCACCATTAACTCGTAAATCTGATGGGACATCCGTTAACTGCGGACAATCAGTACGCTCTCGCTGCTTAATTAAGCAGTGACGTCTGCCCTGACCTCGCCTGGTGGTTGGGGGCCAGACGCCATTAAACAGGCTGGTGGGCCCGTGGCGCCTCGGCGCGGGCCTGCGAGATT